>CAYJXB010000129.1:0-2505 GCA_964374005.1 uncultured Planctomycetia bacterium | reverse complement strand
GCGATGCGGGCAATGGACGAGACCTTTCGCGCGATTCGCCAGACCGGGTCGACGGCAGCTGTCGAGGACCGTATCGCATCGATGAAGGAAGTTTTCGAGGTTCAGGGCATGTCCGGGTTGAAAGACGAGGAAAAGCGCTTTTTGAAGAAAGTATCGATCCAGGCCGTGATTCCGGCCGCAGGCGAGCACCGGGGCCGCGGTTTGAGCGAGCTCCTGGCCGACCGGCCGCTTTGCATGCTTGATGTCTGCGGCAAGACGCTGATTGAGCGACAGATGGATCTCTTGCGTAGCTGCGGCGTGAACGACATCCTCATCGTCACCGGCCATCGTGGTGACAAAATCACCGCCGAAGGTGCGACCGTGCTCTGCAACGACAAGCATGATCGTACGAATATTGCCTATTCAACCCTTCTTCCCCAAGACCTCTTGAGAGGCCGTTGCGTGACGCTTTATTCGGATATTATTTTTGACCGTCACATCCTCGAGCAACTTCTGACGAGCCCTTACCAGGTGACGCTGGTCGTCGACCGCGCTTACAGAACGCTGCCGTTTCGTGAGAAGGCCCTGGACCTGGTCATCATCCAGGATCCGGCGCGTAACCCGGCCGGCAGGAGGCTTTCGCCGAATACGATCAAGCCGGTCCGCCGCATCGGCAAGGCGATTCTGAGAGAAGAGGCTGATTTCGAATTCATCGGCCTGGCTTTTTTCCGCGAGGAAGGCATTGCCGGGCTCAAACGCGCCTGGAACGATGCGTTGTCGTGCTTTGAGGGCAAGCCGTTCTATGAAGCTTCGTCCGTGGAGCAGGCGGGTTTCAACGATCTCGTGCAATACCTGATTGACCGCAATTATCCGGTGCATGCGATGGAGATCGAGCACGGCTGGTCCGAGATCCATTCGGTGGACGACTACCGTCGCGTCTGTTCTCACTTCGCGTCGTCGAGCACGCTTGCCGGCAAAAAATGATTGCGCCCGCTGATTTTGTTCATGAGCTCAAATCGCGCGGCTATCATTCGTTTACCGGTGTTCCGTGCTCTTTTTTTCAGGCGGCAATCAACATCATCGTCGACGACCCAGAGCTTCGTTATACGATCGTCCCGAACGAGGGCGCGGCGTTGGCGCTGGCCTCCGGTTCCTGCCTGGCCGGAAGCTGCACGGCGGTACTGATCCAGAATTCGGGTCTCGGGAATCTCGTGAACCCGCTCACGTCTCTCAACATGATTTACCGTGTGCCGGTTCTTTTGTTCGTGAGTGGCCGCGCCTACGGGGTGTCCGATGAGCCGCAACACGAGGTGATCGGGCGCACGATGAGCGCCGTGCTCGACGCGATGGGTGTGGCTCACGAGGATATGCCGACGGACGCCCGCGTGTTCGGGCAATCGCTCGATCGGGCCGTGGCGCACATGGCCGCCGACGGCTTGCCGTACGTTTTCTTCGTAAGAAAGGGGACAATCGACGAGTACGAGCGTGCCCGCGTAGGCGGACCGTACCCGCTGAAACGCATCGACGCGATCCGTGTGATCGCATCCACACTCAAGGGGGATGAACTCGTGATTGCAGCGACCGGCAAGCCTTCACGCGAGCTTTTCATGGTGGACGACCGGGCAGGCAATTTTTATATGCAGGGATCGATGGGACACGCGGCATCCATCGGCTTGGGCGTCGCGTTGGATCACCCCGAGAAAAAAATTGTCGTGCTGGACGGGGATGGTGCGCTTCTCATGCACCTGGGTATTCTTTCCACAATCGGCCACTACCGCCCGGCAAACTTCTATCATGTGGTGCTCGACAACGAATCGTACGAATCCACCGGCGACCAGGACACAACCTCGTCGACGACGGACTTCTGCCGCGTCGCCGAGGCGTGCGGTTATGCGCACGCCGCTCAGGTTGCCAACGCGGCTTCTCTCAAATGCGAAGCGCAGGCCATGATCGCTTCGCATGGACCCGCGCTTTTGCGCGTGAAGATCAACCGGCTTTTGACTGAGGACATCCCGCGCATCAGCTCCAAGTACGGCTCGCCGCAGATTGCCAAAAATTTTAAATGTGCGCTGAAGGGATCCCGCGCGTGAGTATCGTTTACGAGAATCCAGTCCACAGGCGAATGGCCGAAGGCGCGCTTGACTTCCTGCCCGAGTGGCTGCGTTCAGTCGGTTCGCGCCGCGCCTTATTTGTAATGGGCGGGAAGTCGTTCCGCACCTCCGACCGTTTTTGGCAGCTTAAGAAAAATCTTTCTGGAATTTCTATTGAAGAGTCGGCACCGGTTCCGGAGAATCCGTCCGTTCCGTTCATTGAGCAATTCTGCGCTCGCACCCACGGCTGCGGTTTTGACGCGGTTGTTGCGATCGGCGGAGGCAGCGCGCTGGATGCCGGAAAAATGATGGCCGTGCTTTTTAGGGAGGAACCGGGAATCCTCGCGGACCGCATCGCCGGTCGCCGAGCGTTTGCGAGCAAGCGGTTGCCGCTGGCTGCCGTGCCCACGACTTCGGGGACCGGCAGCGAGGTCAC
>CAYJXB010000128.1:0-2573 GCA_964374005.1 uncultured Planctomycetia bacterium | reverse complement strand
GATACTTTAGGACTGCACCCTAGTGCATACAAATTGACAGGAATTCAGGTAGATAGTTTCCAGCAATAATTTCTTTATATCTTGGAAAAAGATTTACGACTGTATCTTTATAGAACTTGCATGAAAAATAAAATAGATGATGCAATACCTCAGTGGGTATGAGCGGCAAAACTCCATGAACAGCCTCATTTCGTAAAGAGATTACTTGTTGTAGATGCATAGCCTGATTTTCATCTAGAGTTTTCTTATCCTGTAGTTTAAAAATGACCTGTTCGGCGGATAAAGAACTATTTTGCCTATCATTGCGAATGATTGATTCTTTAGCGCGTATCAAAATAGCCTTCCCCATCAATTCCCAAGCGTTTGTCAATAATATTAAAGTCGTCTCAACCTTATACTGATCGTAGACACTATTGAACGACGAGACAGCTGAACGCAAAGCGTTTAATGATTTTTCACAATATTGTAAATAAAGCCTTTTTTGTCGCATAAATACTACTTTATTCCTAAAATTTTCTCCGCGCCCACATGATAATGCTCAACTTTTACAAGAGCCTCCCATCCCAGCCTGACTGGATCTTGTATGGTGTGGATTTCTGGTTTCGAAGCGCAGTTATCAACTACATATAACCAATAATCCTTTTGCAATCTTTCTACCATCTCGTATTCATTGTTTCGTCAATTCGCTGATACTGCCGATATTGCCATCGGCAGATTAACTCCAAACCATCGGTAGATTATCGGCAGATTTCTTATTTACTTTTTGTGACATACTTTGTGCTTCGTCCATGGCCAACCTGTTCCAGAATTCCGAACTCTACCAGCTCTGAAAGATCCCGCTGTGCCGTATCATAGGCGATATTGAAACGTTTTCTACACCAACCACTGGTAACAAAACCTTCCTTAAGAACCTGGGTTATAATTTGTTTTTCTCTTTTGTTCAGTTTTTCTTCAATTGATGGAGCCACTGTTTTCTTTTTTGCCGTTTCTGGAATACGCAACCTGGAAATATTATTACCGGGACCTTTAAAGGTTATCTGAAAATACCCCGTATCTTCACCGAGTAAAAAATCTTCAAGCCCGTGATCTATCATTTGGTCACGCATCCTGCGAAAACCGCTGCCGCGTTCTTCTATGCGGTGGAAATATGACAGGCTCTGCGCCAGAATAGGATTGCGTGAACATGGTTTGTATCTGCCGGAACGTAACTTTTGTAATGTCAGTGGTTTTGGCGGAAGACCAGGACTTGAAATGACAATACGGTCAGGAAATACTTCCACCATTGTTTTTCGGCCCGCGTCTTCGTAATTACGGTGAGCAACAGCATTTACAAGCGCTTCTCTCAGCGCTTCTACGGGGTATTCGTCAAGACGCAGACGTTCCAAACCGACAACCCGCATGGGGTGCCTGGTATTACGGTCGATAAACGCGAGCGCCCGTTCAATAGCTTTGGGCGCTGGTCCGCGGATATCTTCCTGATCAGTTGGATTACCATCAGGCACTACAGCACGGTAAGCATCCGCTAAAAACCTGATTTGCGGAAAAACCGCAGACGGATCATTGCCCAAAAGCACAATCCCAGCGGCTGTTCCGTAATGTTCATTCGTTTCCGGGTCAAACCAGACAAGTCCGCGGACCATCATATTTTCAAGAACCATTTTCCCTGAAAGGTTATTCTCATCTTTTTGTTCGGCGCGTGCCGCAAGACGTCTGGCTAAAATATGGTCCATATTCTGCCATTTTAGGCGCTTTATGGCTTGAGTTTCAAAAAAAGAAACAGCCTCTATGGTTTGCCCTGCGATTTTTTCCTCGTCCGATGAAGGAATAATGCCATAACGATCTCTAAGCAATTTTAGCAACGCTGCCCGTACCTCTCGTTGTAATTCAAATATATTCCCAAAACGTTTGTATTTGAAATTATCAGCGCGGATTTCCTCCATCCATTTTTGAGTATCCTCATCACGCCCAGTGTCGGATGCGCCTTTAACAAAAATCAAAATAGGTTTGCCTCGTTTTTTGGAGCGACGGTATTCCTGATGGGTTATAGATATTGATCTTTAACTAATAATGGATACGCAGACACTACGTCCAAGGCAATTCAGAATGATCAATACAGGACTGCAGCAATCTCTGGGAACCGTGCACCCGTCCCAGGGAACGACGCAGGTGGTGCCCCAACCGCTCGCGAGTTTCATGGATGCTGTTGGACAAATCTCGTTTTCCATGAGTCCACACTTGTTCCACCGGGTTCAGTTCAGGTGCATAGCCCGGGAATCGATAAACATGCAGACGCGGTTGCTCGGCCAAAAACGCCTTGACATCCCGGCTCCTGTGGATTTTGCCGCCATCCCAGATCACGAATACATGACCCCGCAAATGATGCAACAACTGACGCAGGAAAGAAATAACCTCAAGGCCAGTGACATTGTCAGTATGGAACCGCGTGTAAAGTCCCAGCCTCCGGCCTCCGGGCGAAACGGTCAGGATGCCGATGACCGATATTTTGTCCCGCCGGTAACTGTGTCGCAGGATCGGGGTCTCGCCAACGGGAGCCCATGTCCTACGGACGTTGG
>CAYJXB010000127.1:0-2670 GCA_964374005.1 uncultured Planctomycetia bacterium | reverse complement strand
TTTCGGAGATCACGAAGGGGGGCGTGATTGAGACAACGTTGTGGTCTGCCCCGGAAGAGAGGAGAATAACTCCGTGACGCAAGCACTCGGCAATAAAAGCTTTGGCTTTAGCAGTGGCGGGAACAGTTTTCTTACTTCTTGATCCAAAACCGGGGGGCTCGACAAGCTCCACGCCGATCATGAGCCCCGCCCCTCGAATATCGGCGATGAGCGGGTATTTTTCCTTCAATTTCCAAAGTTCTTTCCGGAAATAATCCCCCAAATTTTTTGAGCGGTCAACCAATTTTTTATCCTCGATCTCCTTGATCACCGCAAGTGCGATCGCGCAGCCGAGCGGATTTCCCAAAAAGGTGCTCGTGTGTATCGCGTCGCCGGTCGAAGGGCCCCATGAGTACATCACGCGTGTGGTTCCGATGCAGGCCGAGATCGGAAACCCGTTCCCCATCCCCTTTCCAAGGCACAGGATGTCAGGGATGATGCCGCTCTTATCTATCGCGAACATGGACCCCGTTCTGCCGAAACCGGTGAAAACCTCGTCGGCGATCAATACAATTTTCTGCTCGTCACAAAATAGTCGCAAGCTCTTTAAAAAATCAGGCGGCGCGGCGTGAATCCCGCCGCGGCCTTGGATGGGCTCAATAATAATCGCGCCGACGGGATGTTTTGAGCGGCGATTCCTCCTGACAAGCGACTGCACCGCTTTCATCGAAACCTGGGCGGCCTTATTTTCATAAAGCCGGACATCCGGAAACGGCGCGAAATAAGAGAACGGCGCCAGCTGTTTTAAAAAAGGCTTCCTAAAATTCTCCCGATGCGTGACATGAAGCGCACCGTAACCCAGCCCGTGGTAAGCGCCGGTGAACGCAACGACGCCGGTTTTTTTTGTGTGCATCACGGCGGTTTTAAGGGCTGACTCGACCGCTTCCGCGCCGGTTGAGGAAAAAATGCTTTGATTGAGATTACCGGGCGTGATTTCGCTCAAGCGCTTGGCGAGCAGGACTTTCACCTCATTCGGGTGCACATCGCCCATGCCGTGTATCATGCGCCTGGATTGTTCCTTGATCGCGCGCGCGACGGCTTTTGACCCGTGGCCGAGGTTCACGACCGCAAAACAGCTCGCGAGATCCAGAAACCGATTCCCGTCAACGTCCAGAATGTTGCAAGAGGAGGCCTTCTTGAAAAAAACGGGGTACGGGTCGCCCATGAATGTCAGCTGCGGGCATTCGAAACGCTTGAGCGTCTCGCGTAGTTCCTGTGATTTGGGGCCTGGAATGGCTTTGGTTCTTATCTTCGGAAGGGAATTTTTGGGAAGATTGTCCTTTTTCTTTCGCTTAAACCCGAACGGAAAGAACTTCGGACGTTTAATGCTGAACTTCAAGAAATTTTTCCGCGTCCATCGCGGCCATGCAACCGGTGCCGGCTGCCGTCACGGCCTGGCGATACTTGTAATCCTGCACGTCCCCGCAGGCGAAAACGCCGGGCACGCTCGTCGCGGTGCCGCCGTTCTGGACCTTAACATAACCTTTCACGTCGAGATCGATCTGGCCTTTAAAAATTTCAGAATTAGGCGTGTGGCCGATCGCCATAAAAACACCGTCGCATTTTTTTTCCGAAACAACGCCGTTTTTAAGATTTTTTAAAACCACCGCCGTGACCTTTTTCTGGGACGGGTCTTTGATTTCCTGGACCGCCGAATCCCAGATTGTTTCTACTTTTTTGTTGCTGAACGCGCGGTCCTGCATGATCTTCGAGGCGCGGAACGCGTCGCGGCGGTGCACGATCGTCACTTTGGTCGCGAACTTCGTGAGAAACGTCGCCTCTTCAATCGCGGAATCCCCGCCGCCGACCACCACCACTTCTTTTCCCTTAAAGAAAAAGCCGTCACAGGTCGCGCAGGCTGAGACGCCATGGCCCTGCAGCGCCTTTTCCGAAGGAATCCCAAGCCAATTGGCGGAGGCGCCGGTCGCGATAATCACGGTCTTGGCCAGATAATCTTTGCCGTCCGAGGTCACCTTGAAAGGGCGTTTGGAAAGGTCCACGGCTTGAACGTCCTGTTGCAGAAGCTCGGTGCCGAAGCGCGCGGCCTGCTTCCTGAAAAGCTCCATGAGCTCCGGCCCCAAAATTCCTTCGGGGAACCCCGGATAATTCTCCACGTCGGTCGTCAACATGAGCTGTCCGCCCGGTTGCCCGCCCTTGGCCAGCCCCTCAAACAGGAGTGGCTTCAGATTCGCGCGCGCGGCGTAAAGCGCCGCCGTGAAACCCGCCGGGCCTGATCCAATAATGATGAGATGGTAAATGTCGCTCACCCCGTTAGACCTCCCACTATCCGTTGATTTAATGCTAACCGTTGATAAACAATCATAAAGTTGCCTTGAATAACCCCGTTGAATGATAGAGGTCTAACGGGGCTCATACGGTTTACCCGACTATACTATACAAAAAGCCATGGGTGCGCCATGGCTTTTTTGGTTGCTATAAAAAAATTTGAGATTACGCGCCGTCGTTTCCAATGGCTTCGACGGGGCAGCCCTCTTTCGCTTCCTTGCAAAGCGCTTCCTCCTCGGGAGTCGCGGCCTGCTTTTTCACAAAGGAATACCCGCCGCTTTGATTCCGGTCAAAATTGTTGGGCGCCGTCTGACGGCAGAGATCACAATCAATGCACTGCGTATC
>CAYJXB010000126.1:0-2681 GCA_964374005.1 uncultured Planctomycetia bacterium | reverse complement strand
GAAGCCTTGAGCCAAAGAAAGCGGCTTTGGGACGCCGCCCTGGGCGCTCTCATGGTTTCCAAGCCAGCGCGGCCATGAGTTTTAGTTCAAAGACCCATCGGGAAAAAATCTATAAGACCAAATCCCCGAAGGAGGTGAGCTGGTATAAGCTGCATCTTAAGATGTCCCTTGAGCTCATCCGGGAACTGGGCCTGCCAAAGAGGACAGAAATCATAGATGTGGGTGGCGGCGCGTCCACGTTGCCAGATGATTTGCTTGCCGCTGGGTTCAAAAATATATCCGTTCTCGATATTTCAAAGGAAGCGCTCAAGGTTTCCCAGGAACGGCTTGGAAAGAAATCGGGACTCATCCGCTGGATAGAGGGTGACGTGACCGAGGTTTCTTTGGAACCGGAGTCGTATGACTGTTGGCACGATCGCGCTGTGTTTCACTTCCTAACGAAACCTGAAGACCGGAAAAAATACGTTGATAACCTAAGCAAAGCTCTTAAGCCCGGTGGTTATGCCTTAGTGGCGACTTTCGGACCGAATGGTCCTTTGAAATGCAGCGGTCTTGAGATTGTTCGCTATTCAGCTAAAACTCTACAAAAAGGACTCGGAACATTCTTTCAGCTCGAGCGAACCGTTACCGAAATTCATAAAACTCCTTTTGGCTCAACCCAGGAATTTCTCTACTGCCTTTTCAGAAAACAATAGTGAATTTGGGATACAACTGGGATACAGTCGCTGTCACCAACAGACGAAATCAAACAAAAGTAGACGAATAAGCTTCTTAAGCTTTGGTTGTCGTAAGCTCTCTTGTTTCGTATACTAATAACACTGTGCGAAACTCCCCGAAAATGGACGATAAACCGAAAATACAACTCGGGTACAAGCACAAAATCTGGGGAGTACGCTAGATTTGAGGAAATTGAGGGCGAAGAAGGAGATCGTACTAGGTACGAACAACAGGGACAAGCTGCGCGAGCTTAAAAAGCTCCTGCGCGGCAGCGGAATTAAAGTTCTTTCTTTGCGGGATTTTCCGAAGTGTGCGAAGGCGGCCGAGAATGGCCGTACCTTTGAAGCCAACGCCCGGAAGAAGGCGCGCTATTACTCCATCCATACGCGCAGACTGACGCTTGCGGACGATTCGGGGCTCATGGTTTCGTATCTCAACGGAAAGCCGGGGGTTTATTCCGCACGCTTCGCGGGACCCGGCTGCACGTATCACGACAATAACCGGAAGCTTCTGCGGCTTCTCGCGCGCGTCCCGAAAGCGAAGCGTCGGGCCAAGTTTGTCTGTGTCATGGCGCTCTATGACAACGGAAGATTCGTCAACACGGTGAGGGGAGAGTGCCAGGGCACGATCGCTTTTGAAGAGAAGGGCAAAAACGGTTTCGGCTATGATCCCGTTTTCATCCCCGACGGTTTTTCAAAAACATTCGCGCAACTTCCGCCACGCGTCAAAAACAAGATCAGCCATCGCGGCAAGGCGCTTAAAAAAGCCGTCAGGCTTTTTCGTATTTCGGCTGTTTCAGCGTCCCGCTGACCCTGCGTTGGGAAATTGAATTTTCCGCCTGCTGAACCACGAACGGCACGAGGCCTCCCGTGTCGTAAGCCCCCCGGATGATGTCGTTCGAGTAGCGGATGTTCATCTTGAGATCCAGCGACTGGTCAAAACCCGTGGTTCCTTCAAGCGAGAGGTCCACGGTGTCGCCGAAGATGTTGAGATTCTGGGTCCAAATCTTTTTATCACGGATGTCAAAGCCGGCGTTCAAACTTCGAAAGATCACCTGATCGAGCCCTTCCACCGTCACGAAAGGCAGCCGGCCCATGTCACGGAAAAGGTCCGTCTGCCATAGCTTGCCTTTTTGAATGTCAATCGAGCCGTCGCCTTTGAAGGTTTCCTGTGACCCAAGGACGCCGTTCATTTTCATTTGAAACATGGCCGTGCCGGCGATGTCCTTTCGCTTCACGTCCAAATCCTGCACGAGCG
This sequence comes from uncultured Planctomycetia bacterium, assembly GCA_964374005.1. Classification (GTDB taxonomy): domain Bacteria; phylum Omnitrophota; class Gorgyraeia; order 2-02-FULL-51-18; family 2-02-FULL-51-18; genus CAYJXB01. Next base: position 707 of record CAYJXB010000126.1, on the reverse strand, counting down.
CGTGAAGATCCACCTGGTTCGCGTAGACTTTTCCGCCAAACCGGGTTTTCTTGTCCGACAGATCGAAAGAAACATTCGCGCCGAGGGTCCCGTGATAAAAACGCCCGTGGAGGTAAGGAATATCCAATAGTCGCCGGCCCATTCGGACCTGGATCTGGGTATCTTCCAATTTCAGTTTTTTGACAAAGAGCGTGTCGGATTTGCCGTCTACTTTCAGATCCCAGTTCTTGGGGTCATTCCAGGGGCCACCGAGCACAAAGTAACCGTGCAAAGAGCCGTCGAGGCCGAGATCCTTAAACGAAGGACTGAGCGGCAGGAGAAAAGGCATCGCCTCTTTTAAATGCGTATTAAAATCCCCTTGAATGCCGACCCAGGGGGAAGAAAGGCTGGGGATCTTTCCATGAAAATCACTCGAGACGCCGTAGAAATTGCCCTTGGCCTCACGGATCACGACACTCGGACCTTCCAGGTGATAGGTCGCGGAGAGGCGGATTTCTTTCGAGTCGAGCTTCAGCGTGCCCGGCGTCGCGGGTTTGTTGGGAATAAAAAGATCGACGGCATAGGTTTTTTTATCGGTGGTCAATTTCGCGTGTTGGATGGACATGCCCGTCTCGTTTTGGCTCACTTCCGCCGAAACATCCACCAGGTCGATCTTTTGCTCGGGGTTCTTGATCGAGACGCCATGGAGGGAGAGTTTATTTTTCATT
>CAYJXB010000125.1:0-2739 GCA_964374005.1 uncultured Planctomycetia bacterium | reverse complement strand
TCGAAGATCGCTATCTTGCCGTCGCCCAGCTGGCCCGTGTGGCAGATATCGCAGATTTTTTTCACGATGTCGTCGAGCGATTCATCCGTGCAATAGATCTCCACTTTCGTCTTTGGCAGAAAAAGATAAGGGTCAAGCCGGGTTTGCTGCTTTCCAAAACCTTTAACCTCGGTCACCATCATGCCGCCGATGCCGAATAAGCGCAGCTCCTGCTCCAGTTCGGCCAACTTTTTGTTTTGAATGATGCATTCTATTTTTTTCATCCGTCGTCTCCTTGCAATACGGGGAAATTCTACGGATTATTCATGACGAACATGTTTCTTAATTGTGAAATTTCGAAGTAGGTTTTAGGCGGAACTTTCGATGGCTCTGGCGTTTAAGCGGCGTTCGAGATCGAGCAAATTCTGCAGGCGCTCGATTCTCTGCAAGTTGATGGCGCGCAGGTCGTTGAAGCGGCTGGGCTGGCTTAAAGAACCAATCATAGAGGTATTTAAAAGATTGTCGTTAGTGATCGCCTGCCGAGTCGCTCTATCCGGTAAGTCGAAGTTAATGCTTTCAACCGCCTTCAAACTGCTTGCGCTGTATAGAGCTGATAGAACCGTTATCGTTAGGATCGATAAGCTGATTCGTATCATGATGAAAAGGAACGTTTATTACAAGGTTATTGTATCCCTTCCCGGCTCAGAATACAAGTTACTTCTCAAGGCTTTTAAGTGATATCATGGTCGACGTGCGGATTTTGTTTTATTTTTTTCTAGCGATTATCGCCGTTTATTTCTTCGTGCGGCTCACGGAAGCGCGCATGGTGTTTTTTCCTATGCGGCCTGTTACCGCTACGCCGGCGGATGCGGGCTTGAGTGGATTTGAGGAGGTTTTGTTTAGGGCACAGGACGGCGTTGCTTTGAAAGGCTGGTTTATTCCGGCGGAGGGCGCAAGACTCACGATTTTATTTCTTCATGGGAACGCCGGAAACATCAGTCATCGGCTTGAGAAAATAAAAATTTTGCATGAGCTTGGATTTTCCATTTTCATTTTTGACTATCGCGGCTTCGGGAAGAGCGAAGGAAAACCCACGGAACAGGGCTTCTACCGGGATGCCGATGCGGCGTTTCGGTATTTGAGGGACGAGCGCCGCATGCCCAGCGCCTCCATCGTCCTTTATGGCGAGTCTCTGGGAGGGGCCGTTGCCATTGATTTGGCTGCCAAGCAAAAGGCCGCGGCGCTGATAACCGAGGGTACGTTCACTTCCGTCGGCGACATGGCACGCTCCGCGTTTCCTTTCGTGCCGCGCTTTTTTCTTTCCATCCGTTTCGATGCCCTATCCAAGATCCGTCAGGCGCGCGTTCCCAAACTCATCATTCACAGCATCGGTGACGAAATCGTGCCTTACACGATGGCCGAGCGGCTTTACGCGGCGGCCCCGCAACCGAAGACGATGTTATCCTTGAAAGGCGGCCACAACACGGCCTTCGTGGATTCGGAATGGCTTTATCGAGACGGCCTAAAAAAATTTATCGAGTCGGTTTATTTTGCTTAACCTTGGCGTCTGGCTGTGGTACTATAGGGCCGCTGGTATATGATTTCTGCTATTCATCCAAAGGAGGCACGATGCGTAAAAGAGCGTTAATGGTCGGTGTGGTTCTTGTTCTGGCAGTGGCATGGTGCGTGAACGCCTATGCGGGCGAGGGAGGAACAGCTTGGGGTGACTTCTGGAATTCGGTGGGCGGGTTTTTTTATAACGCGTTGCCATGGAACTGGGGCAATTGGCTCGGCAAATAAGTAATCATTAATCGTTAAGCAAGGCACACAGGGGCACGGGTGAAACCGTGCCCCTTTTGTTATAATCTATTCTCTCCGGGCCTGGTCCGGTTGGTGGTTTTTTTGTAACTTTCAAAAGCGGGTTTTTTTGAGAAGTCCGGGCGCACGAGGCCGAAATAGTCCACTCCGCTTTTGAAATGGCCGGGCGTGTCCCGGAAAAAAGCCCAAAATATTTTTTGCACGCCTTTCCAGTGAAGCGGCTCGCCGTATACTTTTTCCACCCACCGCGCCTGCTCCGCTTCATCCCCGCTCGTCCCGAGAAACCAGCCTCTGGTCTTCTCATTCCATCGGTCTTTGGACACTCCCGGACAGCCGATTTCGGTAAACCAGATAGGTTTTTCTTCGTCGCCGTTTTTCTGCATTTCCTTGTAAAGACCCAGATAAATGCCTTTTAAGATCCGCATCGGGTTTGACGATCGCGGATCCACAAACGGATGAATGTTCACGACGTCAAAAGAATCGCCGCCTCCGTTCTTATAGATTTGTTTAAGCCGCAAGGAATGGGTCCCGGCCAGGCCGCCCAGCACCACCGAGCAGGTCGGGTCAACCTCCTTGAGGGCCCGATAAACATTTTTGAGAAGGGCCGTGTATCCGCGCATGTTGTCTTGCGGCGTCCAATACAGGATCGAGTCGGGCTCGTTCCATATTTCCCAATATTTGACCCTGTCTTTGTAGTGCATAACCACCTGCTTGGCATACAAGACATAGGACTCGGTGTCGGGAGCTTGGTTCCACGGCGTCACCCAGGACGGATTATATTCCAAAACACCTAGAATTTTGATGCCTCTTTCGGTCAGGATATCCACGATCCGGTCGTACTTGGCGAAATCATAACGGCCCTGTCCCGGCTCGATATCGATTCGTAAAAAGTCCATGCGCACGAAAGAGACGCCGGCCTCTTTCATGAGGTCGGCGGCCTTG
>CAYJXB010000124.1:0-2780 GCA_964374005.1 uncultured Planctomycetia bacterium | reverse complement strand
AATTCACGGACACCTCGGCGCTCATGGGCAATGATATCGCCACGCTTCCGGATTTTCCCGCTGAAATACGCGCGCCCCAAGGCACGCTTCCCGGCGTTTCGAGCTTCCAAATTCAGTTCAGCCACAATGAAATTTACACCGCGGGAGACGCGCCGGACGTGCTCGTCGTGATGAATCCTGCCGCCCTCAAAATCAACCTGAAGGATCTAGTCAAAGGCGGCGTCATCGTGACTAACACCGATTCTTTTAATGAGGACAACCTAAAAAAAGCCGGCTGGAAATCCAATCCTCTGACCGACGGGTCGCTCAAAGACTATTCGCTGCTTCAGGTGCCTTTTTCATCGCTGACGAAAAACGCGCTCGAGGGCTCGGGCATGAAGTTTTCGGAAATTGACCGCTGTAAAAATTTCTTCGCGCTTGGCCTTGTGTTCTGGATGTACGACCGCTCGCCGGACCATACAGTCAAATGGGTCCAAGAAAAGTTCGTTAAAAAACCTGCGCTCGCGGAAGCGAATATCAAAGCGTTGAAAGCAGGCTACAACTACGGGGACGTCACGGAAACGCTCACCCATCGTTATCTCGTAAAAAAAGCGGATATTTCGCCAGGGACCTACCGCAAAATCACCGGGAACGAGGCCACCGCCCTTGGGATCATCGCGGCGGCATCTCTGGCGGGCAAAGACGTTCTCTATGGAAGCTATCCGATCACACCGGCCAGCAATATCTTGCATGAGCTTGCCAAGCGTAAAAATTTTAGGATCAAAACTTTTCAGGCCGAGGACGAAATTGCCGCCTGTGGCGCGGCGCTGGGCGCTTCTTTCGGAGGGCAGATCGGCGTGACGGCCACGAGTGGCCCCGGCGTTTGTCTCAAATCGGAAATGATCAATCTGGCGGTCATGGCGGAACTGCCGCTGGTGATCCTGGATATCCAGCGAGGCGGCCCCTCGACAGGACTTCCGACAAAAACGGAGCAGTCCGATTTACTGCAGGCGATGTTTGGAAGAAATGGGGATTCCCCTGTCGCGATCGTGGCGTCCTCCACGCCTTCCAACTGTTTTGACTTCGTGATCGAGGCCGTGCGGCTCGCGGTCAAATACATGACCCCTGTTTTCTTTCTGTCGGATGGGTATCTCGCGAACGGATCGGAGCCGTGGAAACTGCCGGAGATCTCAAAGCTTCCCAAAATAGATGTTCGGCACCCACAATCCAGTGACGGCCCCTTTTTGCCTTTTGTGCGTGACGAAAAGACACTCGCGAGGCCCTGGGCGATCCCCGGCACGCCCGGGTTGGAGCACCGGATAGGCGGCATTGAAAAAGCGGATAGAACCGGCAACGTCAGTTACGACCCGGATAACCATCACCGCATGACCGAACTAAGACGGGATAAAATCAAACGGATTGCCGATGACATCCCTCCGGCGGAAGTATTCGGTGAGAAAAAAGGCAAGCTTCTCCTTCTGGGATGGGGGGGTACGTTTGGCACGATCTACGCCGCGGTCGAAGAACTCCAAAAGGAAGGCAAAAAAGTCTCCTCGTGCCATTTGAACTATCTCAATCCGTTTCCTAAAAACTTAGGCGGCCTGTTGAAAAATTTCGAAACGATTCTCGTGCCGGAGCTCAATATGGGTAATCTTCTTTTTATGATCCGTTCTGAATTTGAAGGCATTCACGCCGTGGGCTATAATAGAGTCACCGGCCAACCGTTTAAGATCGGCGAAATAAAGAAGAAAGCAATGGAGTACCTATGACCCCACCACCTCCTTTCAGATTCGAAGAATCTTCAGATTCGCTTGCAGCGAATCTTTCTGCCGCTAAAAAGGAGTTTTTTGAATCGGGCGGTAGAAAAAAGGAGGTGGTGGGGTGACCGCCGAAAACGTGCAAACCCACTTGCCTTACGCCAAAGAAGATTTTGTCTCGGGACAAGACGTCCGCTGGTGTCCCGGCTGCGGGGACTACGCGATCCTGTCGGTCATGCAAAGAACGCTCGCGCAATTCACGACCCTGCGCGAGAACCATGTGTTTATCTCCGGCATCGGGTGTTCAAGCCGTTTTCCCTATTATATGAATGCCTACGGATTTCACACGATCCACGGCCGGGCTCCCGCCATCGCGACGGGTTTAAAATGCGCGCGGCCCGATCTCACGGTCTGGGTTGTCACCGGCGACGGGGACGGCCTGAGCATCGGCGGCAATCACCTGATCCATTGCATGCGGCGCAATGTGGATCTCAATATTATTCTCGTGAATAATCAAATCTACGGCCTGACCAAGGGCCAATACTCCCCCACCTCCGAAAAAGGAAAGATCACGAAATCGTCTCCCTACGGGACCATTGATTACCCGATCAATCCGCTTTGCGTCGCGATCGCGGCGGAGGCGACATTTATCGCAAGAACCGTGGACACCGATCCCCGCCATATGGGGCAGGTGTTGGCCAGAGCCGCCATGCATAAGGGAGTCTCGTTCGTCGAGATCTATCAAAACTGCATCATTTTCAACAAAGACACATTTATGCCCGTCATAGGCCGCGAGACCCGTGACGACCGCGCGATTTACCTTGAGGATGGAAAGCCGCTCGTCTTCGGCCAAAAGAAAGACAAGACGATCCGCATGAACGGTTTAAAAGCGGAAATGGTGAATCTGGCGGACGTTAAAGATGAGAAACAACTCCTGATCCACCACGAAAACGACCCTTCGCCCAGTTACGCCTATCTTCTGACGCAAATGGCATACCCCGAGATGCCGGTCCCATTCGGGGTTTTCCGCTGTATCGAAAAACC
>CAYJXB010000123.1:0-2823 GCA_964374005.1 uncultured Planctomycetia bacterium | reverse complement strand
GGCCCCGCCCCTTGCCTGATCTCCAAGGAAAGGGGCCTCTTTCGGTGGAATTTGTTTTTTAAAGGCCCATCGATTGAGCGGATGATCCCCATTCTGAAAAAGGCCGTCGCCGGCTTTAAGAAAGTAAAAACAACTTTTGCCTTTGATGTAGACCCTCAATAGGGTTTTTGTTAAAATTACCTTTCTAAACTCATAGGGAGGAATCGTGGCGATTCTTAAGGTGGTTCAATACCCGCATAAAGTGCTTAAGACCAAGGCGGAGAATGTCGCGCGGATCACCGAGACCGAATATCGCCTCGTGCGGGACATGATCGAGACGATGTACGCCGAGAAGGGGGTGGGCCTTGCGGCCAATCAAGTGGGAATCCTAAAACAGGTTTTTGTCGCCAGCGTCGATCAGATCCGGGGCAAGGAGCTTGTGTTTTTTAATCCCGAAATCATCAAAAAAGAAGGGGTCATCAAAGAATTTGAAGGGTGTCTGAGCGTCCCTGAGTTTTACGAACCGGTGAAGCGCGCCAAGAAAGTGTGGATGAGAGCCATGACGCCGGCCGGCACGCTCGTGGAAGTCAAAGCGGAAGGGTTATTATCCAGAATTTTTCAGCATGAGACCGATCACTTAAACGGGGTCCTTTTTATCGACCGGCTCGGATTTTTAAAAAGTAAATCGGCACGCAAAAAATTCACCAAGAAAGCCTCTCGTTGAAACTCGTTTTCTTCGGCACCGGGGCCTTCGGTCTTCCTTTCTTGGAGGGCCTCAAAAATTCTTCTCATGAGCTTTTAAGCATCGTCTCTTCTCCCGACAGGCCGAAGGGCCGTCGTTTAGCCGTGCAGACTTCGCCCGTCAAGGCGTGGGCTGAGGAAGCCCGTCTGCCTGTGTTCCAGTTTACGGATATCAATTCGGCCGAATCAGCGCAGGCATTGGAAAAATGGAAGCCGGATGTGTTTGTCGTGATTTCTTTCGGGACTCTTTTATCCGTCGAGCTCCTCAAGATCCCGCGTTTGGTGTCTTTGAATGTCCACAGCTCACTCTTGCCCCGTTATCGGGGAGCGGCGCCCATTCATTGGGCGCTCATTGACGGAGAAACCCAGACAGGCGTTAGCGTCATGCGGATGACGGAAGAACTGGACGCCGGGGATATTGCGCTACAGAAGAAGACGGCGATCCTGCCGGACGACGATATCCTGTCTCTCGAGAGGCGGCTCAGCCTCTTAGGGTGTGACGCGCTTCTGGAGAGTTTGTCGCGATTGGAAAAGGGCAGCTTGTCTTTTAAGCCGCAAGGGAAGGTGCGATTAAAATACGCCAGGAAATTGACCAAAGAAGACGGCCATTTGGATTGGAATCAAAAAGCGCAAGGGATCATGAATCGAATCCGCGCGATGAAAGATTGGCCGACCTGCTATGGTTATTATGAAGGGAAGCGGATTATTTTTGTGGAAGCGGAGATACTAAAAAAAAAGGGTTTCAAAAAGGCGTCGCCCGGAAGCATTTTGACGGCTTCCGAAAAAGAAGGATTGATTATCGCGGCAAAGGACGGCGCGCTTGGGATCAAAGTGCTGCAGCAGGAGGGCCGCAAACCGCTGCCGACGAAAGAATTTTTAAGAGGGTTCCATTTTAAGGAAGGCGCATTTCTTGAATAATATGTACCTACACTCCGTCGCTCCGAAGGATCTCATCCAAGCGGATTACGAGGTCCTTAAATCCTACGAACACCTAGAAACCACGCAGGAGATCGAAGACCTGCTTTTCATCCAGTCCTTGGAGGGCCGCGCCCATAACGGCTCCGGCGTCTTTAATAAACGCACCTATGTGAACACCACGATTGAAGATGTCGTCACTTCTCTGGAACGTGATCCGCGCGAGGTACAGGCGAAACGTCAGGCAATCATTGACGATATTGTCGATTTTGCCGATGCGGCGATGAACGGAAAGAGACGAGTAAAGTTGTTAAACAAAAAGGGTGACCCGATTCTTGGAATTAAAATGTTTCAAGACCGGAAGGTCAATGCGCGGGATATTTTGCGCGGGCTTTATATGGGAGGGTTGAGGGACAATCCGGAGATCCGTAAAGAAGCCGAGAGGATCTATCAGACAAAGATCGGCGGCGGGCGGTGCTACATCATTGATGTGAAGACGATGCTTGAGATGAATCTCGACGGCGAAAAGCTGGCACACGAGGCGCATGAGGAGGAGATCGAGGCATACCGCAAACGCGGGCTGATTGTCCACACGGAAGGGGCCGTTGACCCAAGATCCCAGCGGTATTTTTATATCCGTCATCGGCTCGGTCCCGGCCAATCCGACGACGCGGCCTTTGTGATGTCGGGGATTTTGTACAATGCCGATGTGGCGCTGGGCGTTTTCCTGGCGGATGCGATTGACACGCTGGAAAAATACGCCCCGTATTTTAAAGATCAGGACGGAGAGCTTTCCTTTCAAATCGGCCGGGGTTTCAGGGAGTTGCGCCTGGCGCTGGACGATGTTTATGAGATCGCGTCGCTGGCGGCGATTCCTGAAATTGAGGAGCACCTCGTTCCGGACAGTTCGCTCCGCTATCTTTTGTCCATCGACCAGCGGTCTCAAGTCACCGCGTTCCGGACGCATTTGGATTTCATCGAAGGCCGGCCGGTCGTGTCGTTGCCGGTAAGTTTCAAGCGGATTTTATCGACGCAATTTTATGAGTATATTAACCGGCGTCTTATCAATGTCCGAAAGCTTGAGAAGCTCGCGGTGCCGAATTTTACCGTGAAAGAGCTTGAGCTTTCGGTCGCGGAAGTTGCCAAGAAAGATTTTCAGGTGATCTCGAAAGAAGCGACGATCGCCGA
>CAYJXB010000122.1:0-2858 GCA_964374005.1 uncultured Planctomycetia bacterium | reverse complement strand
ACAGACTACACTATAAAACTGGCGGAGAGGCAGGGATTCGAACCCTGGAACCCTTGCGGGTTACGCGCTTTCCAGGCGCGCCGCTTCGACCACTCACGCACCTCTCCTGAATGAGCACACGACTTAATTTTTTTCAACGAACTAAACGCCGCTTCTTCCTAAAAAACTCCTGTAATAATGCCGCGGACTCAAATTCCAATAGCCCTTCTTCGATCCTGAATTGGTGGTTCCAGCGGCCCTCGGCCAAGAGGTGAAGCTGGGAGCCGCATGCGCCGGTTTTACTTTCGCGGGCGCCAAAAACAAGCCGCCCGATCCTGGCTAAAATCATCGCTCCCACGCACATCGGACAGGGCTCGAGTGTAACATAAACGGTTGTCGCGGGTAAATGCTCCGATTTCAGCGCTTCACAGCTTTGAGTGATCGCGATCATTTCGGCATGCGCGGTCGGGTCTTTCAAGAGCTTCACTTGATTAAATGCGCGGCCGATCACCTTATTCTTATGCACCACCACCGCCCCGACAGGGATTTCACCCCCCTCATAGGCCTTGACCGCTTCTTTCATGGCCTGTTGCATAAAATGCGTATCCAATTCTCTTTTGCTGTGCATGATAGTGGCCTAATTTACCATAAATAAGGTATAATCGGCAAAATATGACCCCAGCACCTCTCGAATCATTTTTATCCATGGTCCCCGTCGAGGATTTCGATCGGGCTTATTCGAAAGATATCTCCGCGGACTCGTTTTTCGGATTTCCGCTGGATCCCATTCTGAAGGCGGAGGAAAATCTCCTGTCGCAACGCAAGAGATCCGTCGGTTATTTCTCGATGGAGTATGGCCTTTCCTGCAACACCTATAATCGGCTGAAACGGTCGCTCGAAACGAGCGAAAGAAATTTCTCCCCCGATCACCACGTGTTTTCGAACTTAAGGGCAATGGATTACTACCTCTCCATCAGTCCCGAACACCAAATGGACCTACCGATTTACAGCGGCGGACTGGGCGTCTTGGCCGGCGACACGCTGAAAAGCGCGGCGGACCTTGGAATATCCATGGCAGCCGTCGGGATCTTGTGGAACAAAGGCTATTTCAAACAAAACTTCTGGTTCAAGGACGGGCAGGTCCCTGAGGAAAATAACTGGGACCCTTTTTCCTATCCGGGCCTGGTGCCTCTCAAAACGCGCGTCGAGGTGCCCTTGAAAAAACGCGTTATTCATCTGCGGCTTTGGAAATATTTTGTCTACAGTTTTGATAAAAAAAACGTGATTCCTCTCATTTTATTGGATTCCAACGTTGACGAGAATGAGGATTCCGACAAAAAACTGACCGACCAACTCTACCGCAGTGACAATACCGAATGGAAAGCCCTTCAACGGATCCTCCTGGGCATGGGAGGCATGAAAGCGATGGAAAAACTCGGGTACAACCTCCAACTCTTTCACATGAATGAAGGCCACGCCGCGCTCGCGTTCATAGAAAAAGCGAAAAAAACCTCCGAGTCGAAGATCGGCGATCTCAAAAAACATTTCGCTTATACCTGTCACACGCCCGTCGCGGCCGGGCACGATCGCTTTCAAAAGAAACTGCTCGAGGAGATCCTACCCGACGAGGACTGGACGCTTCTCAAAAAATTCGGTCAGGATCCCGTCTACCCGGATCTCGTCAATCTGACGGAACTGGCGATGAACACGAGTGGATTCGTCAACGCCGTCGCGAAAAAACACGGTGAGGTGACGCGCGCACAGTTTCCTCATCACCGTGACCGGATCCAATCCATCACGAACGGCGTCCACACGCATACCTGGGTCTCGACGCCGGTCGCGAATCTGCTGGACAAGTTTAAGGACCAGATCGGCCCTTGGCGAGAGGACCCGAAACTCCTAAAAAATGCGCTGGCGCTGAAAAATGACGCCTCTTTTCGAAAGGAATTGTGGAAAGCCCATCAGGAAAATAAAAAAACACTCTGCGCGATTTTGAAAAGTTGGAAGATCGAGCCCGACGTTTTCACGATTTGCTGGGCGCGGCGTATCGCCGCCTATAAACGCCCGAGTCTCATTCTTCAGGATGTCCATCGGCTTCTTGAAATCGCCAAGCATCAAGGGCCGATCCAGATTATTTTTGCCGGCAAGGCCCATCCCAAGGACGATCTCGGTTTCACTTATGTCAACGAAATGCTTTCAACCATTGATTCGCTTGAGAACCAAAGAAATTTAATCCGAACGCTGATGCTTGAAAATTATGACACCTTTTTCGGGAAACTGCTTTCCAACAGCGTGGATGTCTGGCTTAACAATCCTCTCCCTCCGTTCGAGGCGTCCGGCACGAGCGGCATGAAAGCTATTCTAAACGGCGTCCTCCAGTTATCCACGCTCGACGGATGGGTCGTAGAGGCCGCGGATCAGAATGTGGGTTGGATCTTCGGATGGCAGCATCACGGACAAGAGCTCGGCAACGAACACGACCTGAAACTTAAAGAAGACTCAGGCCGCCTGTACGAGATGCTCGAAAAAATCGTCTCGCTGTACTACCAAACCGATAACTCCGCCAGAAATCCGGCGGATCCGTCCTCCGGCGGAAAAGGTGATGGCAACATCGATTCTGATTGGCTGACAAAAATGATCCACGCGATCGCCGCGGCCGGGTTTTTCAACACGCAGCGCATGGTCGAGGAATACCACGCTAAAATCTGGAGTGTCTAAACGGGTCTTGGTGTGGTATAAATAATTTGCGCCACAGTTCGTGGCGCATTCGCCAAGTTTTTTGGCGAAAGTTTAAAATAAAGGTTTGTGCCCGTAGCTCAACTGGATAGAGCGTCTGACTACGGATCAGAAGGTTGTAGGTTCAACTCCTATCGGGCACA
>CAYJXB010000121.1:0-2863 GCA_964374005.1 uncultured Planctomycetia bacterium | reverse complement strand
AAACGCGAAGCATCCCGGAGGGTTGCGAAAGCGCCTCGGTCGTCGGTGTTCTCGACTCCTTAAAGGCCCTCCGGGATCTCGCCTGCATGTATCGAAAGAGGGCTGCATTCACAGTGGTTGGAGTCACAGGCTCAAACGGCAAAACGACGGTCAAGGAAATGATTGCTTCCATCTTGGCGGAAGCCGCGGGCGGGAGCGGATTTGTTCTGAAAAGTGAAGGGAACAAAAACACAGACATTGGGTTGGCGTTGACGTTAAGCAGGGCTTCAAATCAGCATCGTTTTGCGATCTTCGAGATGGCCATGCGCGCGCGGGGTGAAATTCGACGACTCGCCGAAGTTGCAGAACCGTCTGTCGGTGTCATCACAAACATCGGACCCGCCCACATTGAATTTTTGGGATCTTTGGAAAACATTGCGAGGGCAAAAGGAGAACTCCTAGAATCACTTCCTGGAAATGGCTGGGCCATCTATCCTGTTGAAGAAGCGTTTAGATTCAGAGAGATAGCAGCACACATACCCTCCGGAAATCACTGGACGTTTGGAGAAGCGCAGGAGGCCAGAGTCCAGATCATTGACGTTAAAAGCAAGGGCTTGGCCACCCAAGTTTATTTACGCTCACAGGGTCAAGAGCTTTGCGCGGTTCTTCCGTTCGCCGGTCGCCACAATGCTAGGAATGCAGCCTGTGCGGCGGCCGTGGGATGGGCATTGGCTCTTCCACCCGAAGCGATTCGTAACGGTCTTGAGAAGACGGAGTTACCCGGAGGCCGTTCGGCGGTTTATTCATCAGGCGGACGCTGGCTGATAGACGACACTTATAATGCAAATCCAGCTTCGATGCAGGCTGCGATTGAAACGCTTGTCAACCTCGCCGAAGGAAGCAAGGCTTATGCGGTTCTTGGAGATATGCTTGAACTCGGTGAAAATACCTCCATTTATCATTGGCAGACCGGCTGCTACGCCGCAACCCTAGGTGTTGAGGGCATCGTGGGCGTGGGCGAATTTGCTGGGCCGTTACTCATGGGGGCTCGGGCAGGCGGATGTTCCAAGGTTAGTCGCGCCGCAAACCCCGAGGAGGCTGCGGAAGTCGTTTCCCGTTGGTCTAAGGCTGGCGATTGGATTCTTGTCAAAGCCTCACGCGCGGTTGAGCTTGAACGTGTCACCGAAAAGCTGAAGCACCTTTGGGAAGAAGTCCTTAAGTGTTGACAACATTTTGCCCTTGATGGGAAAAGAAGTTCCACTGATATTGAACGCCGTGGCGGGCCAGAGAAGCCGCCTTGCCTTAGCGCTTGACCGAACTCTAGTCAGACCGCCTTCAGCAAATTGGGCTTATTGGCCCGGTGGAAAAATTCAGAAAGTGGTAATCGATTCACTTGAAAAAGAGGATTTGAAGGTTCGGCCTTACGTGACCAAACATTCTGGAGACGGAATCAAGATAGCCAAAAAACTTGTGCAACAAAATGAGCGTCTAATTATAGCTGCCGGCGGAGATGGGACGGTCAATGAAGTGGTGAATGGGGTGGCTGGTACAAAAACTTGCCTTGGAATTGTTCCTCTGGGAACTGCCAATGCCTTCGCCCTTGAACTCGGTATCCCTTTTTCCATCCAGGCGGCTGCTCAGGTGATTCGACAAGGTCGTGTCAGAACGGTGGATGTGGGCAGGGCAGGTGAACGTTTCTTTGCCATGGCCGCGGGAACGGGTTTCGATGCGGAGGTGATCCGAAGTGTCACGCCGGGTTTCAAACGTCTTTTTGGCGGATTCGCTTACATTTTGAAGGGCCTTTCAAGATCCATGACTTATTCGTTTCCGAGCCTTGTGATCGAATCCGACGATTTACCCGGGAAAACTCGTATCGGATATCTTGCCATTGTCGCTAACGCGCGTTTTTACGGAGGGTTTTTTCAGGCGGCGCCGCAGGCTTCACTCAACGATGGATTGCTTGATGTGGTCATCATGAAAAGGAAGCGAGTGTGGAATCTGTTGGGGTACCTCTTCGCCATGAGGAGGGGGAATATCAGCCGGTTACCGGATGTCGAATATTTCCAATGCCGCCGCGTAAGAGTCACAAGCGTGCCTTCGGTGCCTATTCATGTGGATGCTGAGATTGCTGAAAAGACGCCTTGCGAGTTTGAGTGTCTCTCTTCAGCGCTTCGAGTCATTGTTCCAGAAACAACCGTCTCGAATAAGGCGCAAAGCTAAAAACATGATCCTCATACTCGGTTACAGTGGACTTTTAATTGCTGGAATGGCGATCTCCCAGCTTTTTGGCTTTGAGACCATTCGCCCTCTGATTTCGACCTTCACCATGATTTGTCTTGCTTACATCATGATGGAGGTCGGGCTGGAATTTACGCTGGATAAGAAGCGCTTGAGAAGTTACGGCTGGGATTACGTTGTCGCCGCGACGGCAGCGGCTTTCCCGTGGATTTTCTGTGCAGCTTACTTCGTGCTCTTTTTCCGGACGGATTGGAAAGAAGCCCTTCTGGTGGGCCGATTCGCGGCACCCACCTCCGCAGGGGTTCTTTTTGCCATGTTGGGCGCGGCGGGGCTTGGGACAACGTGGCTTTTTCGAAAAGCCCGCGTGTTAGCCATCTTTGATGATTTGGATACCATTCTTTTGCTGGTTCCGCTTCAGATGATTTTTGTGGGGCTTAAATTCGAATTGGTTCTTGTTGTTGGTATTATTATCGTATTACTCGTAGCAGCCTACCGTTGGCTTCACGTCCTGAGACTGCCTGCGGGAAAATTGTCGCTCATGGGATACGGGTTCCTTGTGGTACTCTTTTGCCAGTGGATTGAACGGACGATCCACGTCCACTTGGAAGTTTTGCTTCCTGCTTTTGCGCTCGGGTGTATTTTGTAT
>CAYJXB010000120.1:0-2887 GCA_964374005.1 uncultured Planctomycetia bacterium | reverse complement strand
GCAGGCAGATGCTATCGCTTATTGGAAGATTTTCACGAGAAGCGACGGTTCCTTAGAACGCTTCGAAATCTACCAACAGCAAGGTGAAAATAAAGTTCTGCTGGCGAAAAGGTTCTATGACACCCAAAACCGTATCATAGCGGATATGAGCTCAACCGGCGGTCAGATACGGGTTGGTATAAAGGATTACGCAAGCCATTCAAAAACGATTTTTACCGTGCCTTTCAATCCAAATTATTCGCTAAAAGACCTCACTCTTGAGAACGTAGGTAATTATTCTCAGCAGGAAAAGATGGTTTATCTTTATGACGCGAACCAGAATTTTGAAGATGTCCCATTGTTTGCGATGACGGATCCGCAGCTTTTCGCGGACCACCCTGTGATTACGCTTTATTATCAGACTAATGATAATAGCAAGATTAACTCATGGCAGTGGCGAGATAAACCCGGGATATTTATTGTCGTCGGCAATGCGGATATCGTGAGTCTGATTAACGATCCAAACAGCCGCAACACCGATAATATCAATAACCTTATTCACAGCGGAGACGACATATTCCTTGACGGCGGTCAAATGGTCGCTTTGCCGCAGAGATCCCTTGGAATCGATTATGACCCTTCCACAAGCTTCTTAAACTTCGTAGATTTGGCCACCCATGAGGTGGTCGTGTCGGTGAAGTTTCCGGAAGAGTCCACGGTGACGATTGACAATAAAAAATACGGGATCAAAGTGACGGACGGCGTTCTCAAATTAGAAGCTGTCTTTAGGCCGTTTTCCATTTCCGTTTCCACGTCCACAGACAGCAATAAAAATTTAACCATCACCGTGGACGAAGGATTGAAGGCGACCATCGTGTGGTATGGCCAAACCTATACGGGCGTTTTTGATGTTGATCATGGGACAATCGTCGTTGATCAGTCCTCTGCGACATATAAAAACCAGTGGATATTTACGCTCAAAGAGACGCCGGAGGGCTATTCATTGGAATCGTTCGACATGATATACGATTCCTCTTATGGAAAATCGGTTAATCATTACATGTTTTCGGGAAACATCCTGACAAACATAAGCGGCCGATATAATTCCGCGAATTTTACCTCCGAGTATCATACGGACTATTTCTACGACACTAACGGTCGTCTTGTCCGGACCGATTCCAGTTACTCCTATCAGAGCACTTATAGCGGATCAAGCTCCATCGGCGGGGGTCACTCCAGAACATATTATGGTTACGACCCGAACGGCGATCGAACGATGGTAGTGTCTGTCGGCAGTAATGTTTATAACGACGTCACTAGTTTTAATGCCTCCTACAGCCTCGTTGACAGAGAAAATCACACGATTACGAACGCTTCCGTGCAAAATGCCGACCCGGCTTTGCTTGAGCTGATCAAATCAGCCGATGGTTACGGGATCATCGACAATTATACGGGCATAAAAAAGACGACCTACTACGAAGATTCCTCGCTTAGCTGGAATAAAAGGAAGTTTTCTATCGAGTATGCGAAAGACGGCCAAGGGCAGTTTATAGCTAAAAAAGTCACCGAATACGTGAAAGACGCTCAAGGACGGTTCTTACTTCCAAGGACTTACATTGTGGTAGGCGAACCGGATGCCAAATCTGGAGAGAAAAACGATATCTTTATAAAAAACTGGCAAACAACGAAGGACGGTTATATGGTCAAATATGGCCAGGCCCAACCCTATGACTATAAAACCCAGCGGCCGTCCTATCTCAACTACGGTCTTGTCTTCACAAAATGGGTTAAATCTGCCGATGGGCAGTGGAAACAGGTTACCGTTGTCGTAGATTACCCCAAGGAAAACAAAGTAAAATTGGACGGAAAAGAATACGCGATTAATATAGATGAAACCGGTACTGTGAATCTAACAGAAATAATCATACTAACTAAAATTTCCCCGTATAATTACTTGTTATTGAGAAAGATGCCTCTTAAACAAATGCAAGTGGAACGCGTTCAGCAGTAGAGGCTAGAGGCTAACGTGTCCCCTCGGAACCCCGAGAATCGGCTTAAACCTGCTTTTGAAGTCCCTGACAGATTCTAATTCTCTTTGAGGAACTGCCGGACTTGGTCGTGATTGCCGGCGAAGACGAGATAATGTTTGCCATCCTCCAGGCGGGTGAGGACGCGGACATGCCCTTCAAGATAAGCTTCCCAGATTTGTCCGCGCAATTTTTTAAAAACCAGGCGATAACTTCGTTGGTTCAACCGAACCGCATGAGGTCTGCCGGTAAGAGGCAAGCCCGACTCAAAATAGTCGAGCAGAGCGGAAACGACGAGGCCCGCGATTTCTTTTTGGTGACCGCCTAATTTTTTGACACAACGCTCATACCTGGGGAGAAATAAGAGCCGGAAAGGCACTTATTTGCCCGCGTGAATTTTCTTGATCCACTCCCTAGTGACCGGCCGGGCGGCCTTTTTTTCACGCTGATAGGCTTCTTCTACGAGGTCGAGATCCTTCTCCGAGAAGACCCTTTCGATGGGATCGATAGGGGTGAGGATGATATGGTTTCCCCGGATTTCCGCTTTGAGATAGTTGTCTTCGCCCAGGTTGAGCGACGAAATAAATGCCGAGGGAAGATTCACCTGCCGATTCCGGTTCATTTTGATGATCGCTGTCATTTTTAGCCTCCGTAGGAAGTATACGCAACTTTAACAATATTGTCAAATTAATAGATTATTAAGATTAAGCCAACTCCGCGCGCCGCCTCCACACCCCAGCGCTCCCTATTCTTTCGTCCGGTTTCTTGTGAAAGTTTCAGAGATGTTGACACACCCAAGCTTTAGCTGTACAAAACCACTTTAACCCTGTAACACCAAAATGGTAATGTCCTAATTGACCAAAATAAGAATGTCCTAATTG
>CAYJXB010000119.1:0-3016 GCA_964374005.1 uncultured Planctomycetia bacterium | reverse complement strand
AACCTACAAACTTAATTTAAGGTCAAAGTGTCCAAGGGATGCTGACGTTCTACAACTTAATAACATAACACCAAAAATACCTATCGTTATCTTAACAGTGGTGTGATCCCTCAGCTTTTGAATTGATCCAACACAGATGATAATTGCGAGAAAAGTTGAAAGAGCAAAAATATAAAAGAAAGCCTCTTGCTTTAGTTCTTGTCTGAATTTAATTCGTTTGTCGCGATCCTTTCCATTTTTAGTTAGTTTAATATTCGTATCTTGAATTTGGAGCCGATAAACAGAAAACACGCTGACAACGGCTACAAATATAGCAGTAGACTGTGTTAATGCATCATAAAAACAATCGCAGTCCATAACAATAAAGTCTAACTCCGCTGCTTCTTTTTGCCAAGAAAAATACAGGTCACGGAGTGACACAATTGGAGGGGGTTGTTAATCAAAAGAAGAAGGGGGAGGCTGTCCCCATTCTTCTTTCCTAAGGCGGGTTTTTAAACATTCCGCTGAGGAAAGGGGTGACAGCGCCTAGCGGCCGAGTGAAGATCTTTACACGGGGCTTGCGAGGCCACAGGCGCGCCATGGAGGGGAAAACTACGTTTTCCCCTATGGACAAGCACACATGGGGCTGTTCGCCGACAGGACCCGCTGGCGCCGTGGTTTAGACGCCCCGCTCCCTCAAAAATCTCGCGATGCCCTCGGCTAGTATCCGATTCCCTTGCGCATTGGGATGGATAGAATCAGCCTTCAAGGCCCCATTCGAGAGAATGGCTTTAAAGGCATTTCGAAAGTAGGGAACGCCGGTGTCGTGGGCGGCCTTCTGATAGAGCGGCGCATCGCCCCCGAGCAGAAGACCCGGCCTCGGCACTCCGAGCAGCAACACCTGGACATTCCGGCTTTTGGCCAAGGTGACCATGGCTTTTAGATTTTCGTAAATAGTTTCTTCGTTATTCTTCTGCAAAAGGTCGTTCCCGCCGTGAAGTAGAATCACAAGCGAAGGACGGGTTTCATCCAACACGCGGGAGATCCGCTCTAAGCCCTCGGCGGATAGCTCGCCCGGCACGCCTGCATTGTTCACCTTGCGGCCCAGCATCGCCTCAAGCTGCGCGGGATAGCTCGAAGAAACATCGTCTTCACTTCCAGCGGTCAGACTGTCCCCAAAAGCCAAAATCATCCCGTCCGGAGGAAGACTCGTGAATCTCGGTTCCGACGCACATCCCGCGCTGAAAAACAAAAGGCATAATAAAACGAGACGAAAGCGCTTCATTGATTTAAGCCGCTCGAAGGATCTTTTTATCTTTGGCGATAACAGCGAGACGCAGGCCAAAGATTTCTTAGTTTTTTCTGAATAGGCAGTAAAGAAATTCCTGGGTTGTGTTAAATGGAGTCTTGTGGATCTCTATCAAATGTTTCTCCAGTCGAAATACTTTTCCCAACTCCCCTTGCAACCGTTCGGCCGAATAGCGGACGATTTCAAGACCGCTGCAATTCAAAGGGCCGTTCGGTCCAAAGGTCGCCATGACAACAGCACCGTCCGGCTTGACAGCCTTCCCCAAACCGGCAATATATTTCTGTCTGTCTTCCACTGTCGTCAGAAAATGCAACACTGCCCGATCGTGCCAGAGATCGTAATAGTCGGGTTGAAGGGAGGCCTGAGTCACATCGGCTTCAAGCCATTGGACTAAGCTTGCCCTATTCCCGAGACGGCTTTTGGAAACCTGCAACGCTTCGGACGAGATATCAAGGACCGTTATATTCTTAAAGCCATTGCCGAGAAGATCGTCCGGCAAAGTCGAAGCCCCGCCGCCTATGTCGATGATCCTCGCATCCTTCGAAAGGCCTAGCTCCAAAATCAGTTCGAGCGATTTCCCAAGACGAGGCTGATACCAACTCACCTCTTTTGAGGATTTGGTCTTATAGATGTTTTCCCAGTGGGTTTTTGGATCAAACATCGCTGACAATCCGATGGGTTTATGAGCCGCACTTTCCCTGCATACCGAACTTCTTGAAGAGTTTTTCCAATAAACAGAATCCGGTTAAGCCGGAAACGATCATCATCACAGCCACAAAATAAACCAACGGTTTGAAAAAAAGAATCCCTATCAGAATAAGGATTCCATTGGTCAGCCTTATCAAGTTGATCGAAGACATAGAATTACCTCCATGGTAGTCTCTGCGATAAAGTCTAACTCTCGCCCCCAATTTTGACAAAGAAAATCATTTGTAGCGATATCGCGAAGCCGATGGCTTTTAACGGCCTTGCGCCGTTTGTGGTATTGGCGTCAAGCGCTCCGTGAAACGGCGAAACGCCAACTGTCTGAGCGCGACCTAGCGCGAGTTTTGGCGTTTTCGCCGAGGCTCCCCGCGCTTACGCTAATGCCATGGCGCCGGCCGGATAAAAGCCTCGGCTGCGCGATCATGAAACAAAAAAAAGAAGGACCAGGTCTTGTGGACCCAACCCCTCTTTTTTTGATTTTAAAGCCCGGCGACTACCTACTCTCCCAGCAAGTTGCCCTGCAAGTACCATTGGCCTTGGAGAGCTTAACTACCGTATTCGGAATGGGAACGGGTGTGACCTCTCCAGTATTGTCACCGAGCAGACTTTTTGTGGCGACCGTATTCGGAATGGGAACGGGTGTGGCCCCTCCGCTAATGTCACCAGCAAACTCAATGAGCACCGGATTTACGATGCCGTGGGCGTCGTCAAATCCGCCGTGCGAATTGATCCTGAGGCGCTTTCCAAAAAGCGCCGAAGGATCTCACGAATGCTCAATCTTTTAAAGAACAAAAATTTGTCCTTCGACAATTTCATAGAAAAATAAGACTGATAAATTACGGCCTTTTAGATCCTTTCGCAGTTGCTTAACGCAACCGCTCAGGATGTTTTTTCTTTTGCGTTGCAAAAGAAAAAACAGGTCAAGCCTCACGACTAATTAGTACCAGTAAGCTGAAAGTCTTACGACTCTTACACATCTGGCCTATCAACCACGTGATCTACATGGAGTCTTTAGGTCGCCTT
>CAYJXB010000118.1:0-3114 GCA_964374005.1 uncultured Planctomycetia bacterium | reverse complement strand
GACGCTTTTCAAGCAGTGCTCGCACAGAACGAGGAATTGACGCTCGTCACGCGCGATACCAAGGACTTTGAAAAAATACCCGACCTAGAAGTCAGAATACCCTACCGGGTTTGAAGAAGGCCGTAGAAATCAGATGACACACTCTGTCCTAAAATTGGTTCAGCCGTTAAAGGCATTTTATAACGCGGGTTTGTTGAAAAAAACCTTCCAGCAAAATGGCTATGTCGTCGTTGATTTTGGTTTTCCCCCGGATCTTGTCGAAGAAACGGCTGAATTTATTCGCCGTCACCATTGGGACAGACCATTCCGATGGGGAAACAAAGCGCTTTATAACGGCATACGCATTCAAGACGCCTGGAAGACGTATCCTTGCGCGCGGGAAATAGCGGTTTTTGAGCCGGTTCAGACGTTCTTGAAAGTTCTTTACGGTAAGCGGCCGCTCCCATTCCAAACGCTTCATTTTCCCATCGGGACCGAACAGGCGGTGCACAGCGATGTGGTGCACTTCAACTGCTGGCCCAATGACGGAAGCCTTTGTGGCGTGTGGGTGGCTTTGGAAGACATTGATGAGGACAACGGCCCGCTCGTTTATTATCCGGGCAGCCATCTTTTGCCGGAAGTCTATCCCGTTAATTTTAATCTGCCTCCCGGCGCTGAACATTATTCTGTTTATGAAGCGAAGCTTATGGAGTTGGTACAGCATTTGGATATCAAGCCCGAAAAGACAACCCTCAAAAAAGGTCAAGCGCTCGTATGGGCAGCCAATCTCCTGCACGGAGGCGATGTTGTGAAGGATAAAAGCCGGACGCGCTTCACGCAAGTCACGCACTATTTCTTTGAAGGCAGTGAATTTTATTGGACGCCGCTTCTTTCGGATTTTTCGAACGGAAAGATCGTGCGCAGAAACCCGCAATTCATCCCCGAAGGGGATCCCGCTCCGGAAAAGGCGCGGTTTTTCCCTTAGATCCGCCGCGTAGGGCGCCGAATCCCGCTAAAGTGCTATAATCGACTTGTGCTTGGACCAGAAAGGGTCGATGGCAAACTCCTATCAGAAACTTATTCAAGATGTTCGCTTATGTCGCCATTGCGAAGCGCATTTGCCGTTGGGCCCCAAACCCATCGTTCACCTTGGGCCCAAGGCACGCATTCTGATTATTGGACAAGCCCCGGGCAGGCGGGTCCATCAAACCGGTGTTCCATGGAATGACCCTAGCGGAGACAAACTTCGAGAGTGGATGGGAATCGATCGGAATGTTTTTTATGATGCGTCCAAGATCGCTATTATGCCCATGGGTTTTTGTTATCCCGGCACCGGACCCTCAGGAGATCTCCCGCCTCGAGAAGAGTGCGCTCCTTTGTGGCATGAGAAAATTCTTTCTTTTTTAAATCAAATAAAGATGACCTTGCTCATCGGGCAGTATTCCCAAAAATATTACTTGTTTCGGAATGGAAAAGCATCTGCTCTGACCGAAACCGTAAAAAATTGGAAAAAATTCAGGCCTCAATATCTGCCGCTACCCCACCCTTCACCTAGAAATCGATTCTGGCTTAAGAAAAACCCCTGGTTTGAAAAAGAAGTCGTCCCATTTCTGCGCCGGCAAGTTTCTCAAATTTTAAAGTCCTAGGGCTGTATTATTTTCTTCTTCGTGGCTACAAGGTGGCGAATGGCCGACTGACGCCGAAAGTCCTTTGGGTCCGTCTTCTATAATGTGGTACAATACGAAACTGTGAAGAAGTACATCCAATATTCTTTTTTCTCACTGATCACCTTTGTTCTCGTTTTCGTTTCTATCGAGGGCCTCTCGAGGATTTTCTTTGTCCGGCCCGGCACTTCCGATTTCATTGAGAGGAGAATCATAGAGCAAGGGATCACCCGACATAAGGCCAAAGATGAGTTTCGTATCTTTCTTTATGGTGAATCCACGATGCAAGGGGATGCCCTTTGCCCGAAATTCACGGTTGAAAAGTGGATTTCAATTTATCTAAAAGATTTATTGGGGAGCGACATCTCCCGGAAGGTGAAGGTGTATAACCTTGCCCGGCTCGGCTCGAACAGCCATTTTATATCCCGGTCGTTCTTCGACACGGTTTATTACAATCCGGACTTAGCCGTATTCTATACGGTTCACAATGACTTTGTGCAGCTGAATAATCGGCATAGCGACTTTAACCCGCAGCCTTTAACCTTCGGCGATAAAGGATTTTTGAGACAGTTCAGCTGGACGATGATCAAGCAAAGCGCTTTCCTGTCCGAACTGACCCGGCTTCACATCCGGCTTAAAATTGAGCTGCGTAAGCTGAGGGATAAGCAATTAAAAAAGTACGACCTGCCGGCTTGGGAAACATGGGAGAAATTCTATGATCCTCAGTATGACGCGTACGATCATGAGTCGTATGTTTTCAAGACGATCCTGGCTCGGTGGGTAGGGAACATCAATGGGATTATTCATGCGGCGCAAAAGCGCCGACTCCCGGTTATTTTCCTGGAAGGCATCTCAAATTTTAAGGAATACCATCCCAACGAATCCGTCCATAGTTCCTCATTAACCGCGCCGCAGCTTTCACTATGGGAAGAAGTTCACCAGAAAGCCGAGCAGGTGTTTTCTTTTAAAAATTATGCCGAGGCCGCGAAGCTTTATCAGAAATCCCTGGAGCTAGACCCGGAGTATGCCATGACTTATTACCGTCTAGGGCAGTGCTATGAAAATCTCTCCGAATTCAGAAAGGCCAATGAATATTATTTGATGGCCAATGACAAAGACCGGGTTCCTTTGAGGGCTCCTTCCGAGGTTAACCGGTTTTACG
The DNA here is from genome assembly GCA_964374005.1 of uncultured Planctomycetia bacterium. Classification (GTDB taxonomy): domain Bacteria; phylum Omnitrophota; class Gorgyraeia; order 2-02-FULL-51-18; family 2-02-FULL-51-18; genus CAYJXB01. The sequence continues at coordinate 309 of CAYJXB010000118.1, read as the reverse complement.
ACAGTCTCGAAAAGGCGCGACTGAAGGGCATCGTGGTCATCAAAACTCAAGACCTGTTTGAAAAATATTCTCCCAACGGCATCATCATTGACAGCTATTTACTCCTGGATCCTGTGCATCCTTCGGTTGAGGGCCAGGCCTTGATGTCTCTTGAAATCGTGAAGTCGATTTACACCCAGGGATTGATCGCCCCAAAAGCGTCGTGGCATTGGGACCGGCTTGGCCCTACGGATGATTATGAAAAAGAGCTTGGGCTTGATGAAGATTTTGAATTCAATATTTATCTGAATAAGGCGATTTTTGTGGGAA
>CAYJXB010000117.1:0-3126 GCA_964374005.1 uncultured Planctomycetia bacterium | reverse complement strand
TGACCCCACCACCTGTTTTTTACGATTGCGGTACGCAATCGGTTCGCGAAGCGGACAAAACAGATGGTGGGGTGACTATTCTTCTTTCTTATTAAAAGAGTACAGTTATCGGACAAAAAATTACCTTTGTTTGGATTGAAAGAGACTATTGGCTAGTTTATTGTAACTCGCTAACTTCATGTTAGTTAAGTATTAAGAGGAAGTATGCCTGATGGGAAACGGAATAGCAAGAATTTGCGCGAATGTCTGGATTAAATAATCTAATTAGATTTAATCATTTTTAATCAGCTTTAATATCTTTGGATTTGTCGGAGTCTCATTTCTTCAAAACGCTTTTTCAAATAGAATTTTATTGAACATCCCCATGGATTCAGGTAATATAATGCCTTTCGCAAAGCCCACAATATTTCAGTGATTCAAATTCAGGGGTAAGATCCTCCGTCGACGCTTGGGCGCCGATAAGGAGGATATCCGCCAAACTACTTGGCGGACCCGCCACGATTTGTGGCGGGAATTCGCACGGCGGACTTGGTGCGAAGCGTCGATCCTCAAGATCGGCGCGTAGTGCCGCAAATAAGAATTTGCGGCCTCATTTAGGAGAAATGAATGATCAAAAACAATATGACTATTAAAATCGGCGGTGAGGCGGGAATGGGCGTCGAGTCCGGCGGCGCCGGACTGACCAAAGCCTTGTCGAGAGGCGGGCTCTATGTCTTTGCCATGCAGGATTATATGTCCCGCATCCGCGGAGGCCATAATTTTTTTCAGATCCGTGTCAGCACCCAGGAACTTTTCACCCACTCCGATGACGTGCATCTTCTGATCGCCTTCACCAAAGACTGTATTGAACGGCACAAGCATGAGGTCGTCAAAGGCGGCGCGATCCTTTATGACGAGTCTCTGGGATACGACGCCGGCTCGCTTAAAGAGCTGGGCCTTCTCCCCTGCCCGATCCCGCTTGCCAAGCTCGCCACCGAGCTCGGCGGCCACCGCATCATGGCCAATACTTGCGCGCTCGGGGCGACGGCGGGCCTCACCGGCTACGATTTTGAGCGAATCAAAGATATCATTGAAACCAATTTTCAAAAAAAAGGCGAGGAGGTCATCGCAAAAAACCTGGCCGTCGCGAAAGCCGGTTACGACGCGGCGCGCGATAATTACGCGGCGAGCTACCAATACAAACTTGAGCCCGTCAATAGCGACCTTGCCAAACGCCGCATGGTTCTTCACGGCAACCAAGCGATAGGTTTAGGGGCGATCGCGGGCGGATGCAAATTTATTTCCGCCTATCCGATGACCCCAGGCACCTCCATCTTCGAATACATCACCGCTCATGCGAATAAATACGGGATCGTTTCAAAGCAAACAGAGGACGAATTGGCGGCCATTCTTTTCGCGATCGGCGCCAATCACGCAGGTGTCCGCGCGATGACCTGCACCTCAGGCGGCGGATTCAGCTTGATGGTCGAAGCGCTAGGCCTAGCCAGCATTACCGAGACTCCGGTTGTCATCGCCGAGGTACAACGCGGCGGCCCCTCGACAGGACTTCCGACCCGTACCGAACAGCCGGACCTTGAATTTGTCATCAGCGCCTCTCAAGGCGAGACTCCGCGCATCGTTATCGCCCCAAGCACGATTGAAGAATGTTTTGAGTTTGGCTGGCGCGCTTTTAATCTCGCGGAAAAATACCAATGCCCGGTCATTATCCTAAGCGACCTTTATCTTTCCTCGCAGCTGCGGACCATCGATAAAAGCCGCTTTGATTTCTCTAAAATTAAAATTGATCGCGGACAGTTACTGACAAAAGAGCAGCTTGATAAGATCAATGATTACAAACGCCATGCGATCACCGACAGCGGCATCTCCCCGCGGGCCATTCCGGGGCATCCCCGCGGCGTGTACGTGACCACAAGCGACGAACACACCGAATACGGCTATGCCGCCGAAGAGGCCGAGCAGCGCAACAAGATGATGGAAAAAAGAATGCGCAAATACGAGGCCATGATGGAAGACATGCGAGGGCCCGAGCTTTACGGCGATAAGGAAGCGGCATTTACGTTCATCGGCTGGGGCTCCACCTATGGCTCTATCCGCGAAGCGGTGGACCGCCTGAGAAAAAACGGGATGAAGGTCAATTTCCTCAAGTTCACGGATCTGTGGCCATTCCCGGAGACCAAGGCAAGGCCATACCTCGAGAAGGCGAAACATTTAGTGGCGGTTGAAAATAATTTCACCGGCCAGCTTGCCAATGTCATCCGCAAATGCACAGGAATTGGAGTAGACTCAAAGATTCTCAAATACAGCGGGCGCCCGTTCTCGCCCGAAGAAATCATGGCCAATTTCAAAGAGGAGGCGAAAGTCAATGTCTGACGCGACGCTGACACTGGACACTTTCCTAAGCCCTGAATATTCCACCTGGTGCCCCGGTTGCGGAGACTTTCCTATCCTGCGCTGTTTAAAAGAAGCCTTGGTTGCCCAGGAAATACAACCGCATCAGGTCATGATCGTTTCCGGAATCGGATGCGGCTCTAAAGTTCCTTATTATATCCGGACCAATGGTTATAATTCACTTCACGGTCGAGCGCTGCCGATCGCCCAAGCGATCAAGCTGGTTAATCATAACATGCATGTGATCGCTGTCACCGGCGATGGGGACGGTTTAGGGATTGGAGGAAATCATTTCTTACATGCGATGAGACGTAACCCCAATATCACCCACCTCGTTCAGAACAACCAGGTCTACGGGCTGACAAAAGGTCAGGCCTCTCCAACAAGCGACAAAGGCTATGTCACGAGCACGTCTCCCGACGGGTCCATCGAAAACCCCGTCAACCCGATCCTGATGGGCGTGGCCGGCGGCGCCACCTTTGTCGCGAGGACTTCTTCCGGCGACCCAAAACATATGACGGATATCATCATCCGCGCGATGAAACATAAAGGATTCGCGCTGATCGACGTTTTGCAGCCATGCGTGACCTTTAATAAGGTCAATACCTACCAATGGTACAAGCAGAAGGTCTACAAGGTCGAGACGGCTCCTGATTATAAGCCGAATGACAAGTTATGGGCGTTCAAAAAATCGCTCGAATGGGACGAAAAAATCCCCATCGGAGTGATCTATGAGGA
>CAYJXB010000116.1:0-3370 GCA_964374005.1 uncultured Planctomycetia bacterium | reverse complement strand
TTTGATAAAAATTAGTTGAAATTTTATAAAAGAATATGGTAGAGTGATGGGCATAGAAAAGCTTAAGGAGGCTTATGGCAGAGGAAAAAAGACCGCAGCGAACGCAGATTATGACGTTAAAAGAAGTCGCCAAATATCTGGGCGTCCATTCGATGACCGTTTATCGTTTGTTAAAGGAAAAGAAGCTCCCCGGTTTCAAAGTCGGCGGACAATGGCGCACTAAGAAAGAAGTATTGGATGGTTATCTTTTGAAAGAGATAGACAAGAGTTCCTACGAATCCAAGAAAAAATAGTTCTCGTAATCACTCCATGGGCGTCAACGGTACCACGGTTCTACCTCGAAGCGAACGCGCACGCCAAGTGGCGTTTGTTTTGTGGGTCACGCTGATCTTAAACTGGACGGTTTCCTTATTGAAGCTGGTATTTGGTGTTGCCACTCAGTGCATGGTGATCGTGGCGGACGGCATCCATTCCTTCTCGGACGGGACTTCCAATATTGTCGGCTTGATCGCCATTCAGATCGCTGGCCATCCCGCGGACCGCGACCATCCCTATGGCCATCAGAAATATGAGACGCTCGCCGCCGTCGCTATTTCCTTTTTTCTTTTTGCGGTGTCGTTTGGAATTATTCGGGAGGCCATCGTCAGTTTTGCGCAGCCCAAAGCCACCGAAGTCAATAGCTTGAGCTTTTTGTTGATGGGAGGCACGTTTGTCATCAACCTTTTTGTGGTGTGGTACGAGCGAAAAAAGGGAAAGCTTTTAAAAAGCGAACTTCTCCTGAGCGATTCGTGGCATACGATGACGGACATTTTCATTACGTTGACGGTGGTCGCGGCCCTGATAGGGATCAGTCTCCGTATCCCTCACTTAGATTCGATTTTTTCCATTGTGATCGCGGCGATTATTGTCATGATTGCGATCCGTATTTTGAAACGAAGTTCCGACGTTCTTCTGGACAAAGCGGTGATTGAGACGGAAAGAATAGAGACAATTGTGCGGAAAGTGGACGGCGTGAGAGACTGTCATGAAATCCGTACGCGCGGCAGGGCGGATGACGTGTATGTGGACCTGCACGTGTTGGTGGATAATCAGATGACCGTCTTGACTTCGCACCGACTTGCGAATATCATTGAGCATAATATCCGACTGGAAATTCCGGGGGTTCGGGATGTGGTGGTGCACATCGAACCTGTCTCGCATGATCACCGGGAAGTTTAAGGGAGGGCGATGGCGCAAAAGAAAATTTTAGTGGTGGACGACGACCCTGGATTTTTACAAATGATGACGGATTTTTTCAAGCCCAAGGGTTATGTGGTGGGCGTGGCGACCAACCTCGAAGACGCGATCAATGTTTTTCGAAGGGAGAAACCGAGGGTGGTGTTGCTCGATTACAACATGCCGATCGTGAGCGGCGAGAAATTCCTGCCACTCCTTCAAAGCGTTGATCCGGCGGTCCGGGCGATCGTGGTCACCGGTTATTTGGAAGAGGAAGTGGAAGAAAAATTCAAGGGGCTCGGCTATTTTGCCTTTTTCAAAAAAGGGAATCTTTCACTGGAAGCACTTCAAGCGAAGGTGGACGAAGCCCTGAAATATTAGATGAAAATTATTCATAAAGCAACTTCAACGGTTTTAGCCCTTTCTCTTCTGTTGGCTTGCAATTTCTGTTTGGTGGAATGCGCATTTGCTTCCGAGGAACATAACCATTCGGTGCGGGTGAGTGATAGCGCTGATCACCATCATGAATCCGACGGAAACAAAGAAGAATCCGATTCAGAAAAACATGACGCCGCTTCATTATGTTGCTCATCACTGGTAGCGGTCAAAAATTCTCCAAGTTATTCAGTCGAGGCAAAGCTCGCCAAAGATTTATTTTCCCAAACGGTAATTCTTGAGAGATTTATTCCTCGGCCGAATGCGCGTCCTGAGTACGAAGTTGAATTTCCTCCTGGGGCATCACCGCCCGCGGTTTTTCTTTTAAAGCACTTCACCCACGCTCCTCCGGTTTCCCTCTAAGCGTTTCTTCCTTTTTCGTTTCTTAAACAACATAACGGTGATCTATGAAGCAAAAAATAAATGTTTTTATTCTGACCTGTCTTTTGGGCAGCCTTGTTTCACAAACAGCAAGAGCTGGTGATGCGGATATCGCAAGGATTGCGAAAGACGTATCTTCACGGATTGATCAGAGCGTTTCCAGATCCGGACCCAAGACAGACAAAACTTTAAACGAAATTTTGGCGAAGCCGCTGACCGTGGATTCAGCGGTTAATATCGCCCTTTTGAATAATCAATCTCTACAGGCAATTTTGGAATCCTGGGGTATTGCCAAAGCTGATTTCAATAAAACGCGGCTTCCTGAAAAACCCATTTTTGTGGCCAGTTACCGTGTTCCTGATCATGATATCAATGATAATGTTGAATTCTCCGTTGAGCAGGATTTCTTGAGTTTTATTCTTTTCCCGCTAAAAAGTAATCTCGCTGGAGCCCAGCTCCACAGGGTGGAACTTCAAATTACAAAAGAAGTTTTGGATCTGGCTTTTGAAGTAAAGTCTGTCTTTTATGAGGTTCAAGGGGACATGGCGATGCTTTCCATGCGCAGAAGGGTACTCGAGCAGGCGGAGGCCTCCCAAGAACTCGCCAAAAGACAGTTCGAGGCAGGGAACATCAGCGAGCTAGGACTTGCCAACGAAAAGTCTCTTTATCAGGACGCGAAGCTCGAATATCTAAAGGCTGAAGCGGATCTCATTCTGAAGAAAGATAACTTAAATCGCCTAATGGGCTTTGGCGGCGATAATCCCTCATGGGAAATCAAGGATGAGCTCCAGGGAATCCAGGCCTCCGAACTGTCTTATGACGAGCTTCTATCGATGGGAATGTCCAAAAGACTTGATCTTTTGATTGCCAGAAAGAACGTTGAAGTTTTAAGGCACGCGCTCTCACTCAATCGTTTCGGAGTCTCGGGTCACCCTGAGGTTGGAATCAGCGCTGAGAAAGACGTGGAAGGCGGGCGTGTCACGGGCCCTACTTTGCGAACGGATGTTCCTATTTATGATCTCGGTCAAACAGAAATCTCAAGATCAGGCGCCGAGTTAAAAGAAGCGGAGTTTCGCTTAAAAGCCATTGAAAACGATATCCGCTCTGAAATTAAGCAAAAAAGAGACCGTCTTTTTGCAGTGAGGATTCTCGTGGAGGAATATAAAAGCTCGATCATTCCCATCCGTGAAAAAGTCACTGAGGAAACCCAGAAGCACTACAACTACATGCTTCTTGGGAATTACGACCTCATTCGAGCCAAACAAAGTGAGATTCTCGCCTATAAAGAGTACGTCGATTCTTTAAAAGATTACTGGATCACAAGGTCGGATCTTGAGAA
>CAYJXB010000115.1:0-3410 GCA_964374005.1 uncultured Planctomycetia bacterium | reverse complement strand
GGGGAGGGGATTATGCGAAGCAAGCTTCGAGGAATTTACCAGGTGCGATTAAATTGGACATGTCCCTGCCCTCCTTTACTTTATATGACGTTCCAAAGCAGGAAATTCTTGCAATCTTTTTCACTCCTAGAGTAAAACGGGTGTCTTTCCGAGCGACATCGTCGAATTTAGCTTCCGCCGGAGGCGCCCGCCTGCCAGCCTGCGGGCAGGGATCAGCCTCTGGCTGATTTGGACGAAGATGTCTTTGGCCGAGATGTCTGACGACCCAGCACTAATTTATCAATTGCGTATTAATTCCAGAAATTAGTGCTGGGGAGGAGTTTCGAGGCCAATCCGAGTCCAAAAGCGTTAAAAATTCGACGCCGGAGCGAGGAAGACATCCGTTTTGCTAACTATATTTTCGGCTGGGTTTGTTTGGACTCGGCTATCTTTTTGCAGAGGCCGAGGAATTCCATCGCCGAGGCGAGGCAGGTTTTGGCGTCTTCCTGGGTGCCGTCGGCGATTTCAAAAACTTTGATGAAGCGGTCAAGGTCCTTGTACTTAGCTGGAATGACCGGATTGGAAGCTAATTTTTCTTTGTATCCGTTCAAGCTCTCTTGTTCGCTCTTAGGATCAAGGCCTTCATCCCGAACCAGAACATTGACCATTGAGACAATCGCCTGAATGGAACGAGCAATGGTATCGGTGAACTGGTCAAACCGGTAGAGGTTCTCCGACTGAAGCAGCAGGTTTTCCCCTTCGCTGAATTTGCTGGTCACCTGCATCTCGACGCCGGCGCACTCGCCGACCCCTTGATGAAGCACAAACTGCTCCTTCTGCCCCCAATCCTGATAATCGTCTGGGTTGGAATCGAAACCGGCAATCACCGTGAATTCCGTCAGTTCTTGTTTAACTCTGTCTTTGCCGATCCGCTGAACAAAGTCAGTAAAGGACTCTTCCTGTTTGCGTTCGGAGCGATAGAGTTCCAAAATCTTTTTGACGACCTGCGGCCCGCGCTTGGTCGGGATTTTCAACATGAGCTGGCTAAACGTCGCGTTCCCCTCTTTAGGATTTCCTCCCAATAAGAGATTGGCATACGGAATCGAGCGGCCGTCGTTTCGTCCGGCGCCGCCGAAGAATCCGATGTCGGCCAGATGGTGCTGGCCGCAGGAGTTGGGACAACCGCTGATGTTGATCCGCAAATTTTCAAGATCTTTTCCCCACGGAATGGTTCCTTCGCTAAAAGCTCGGCGGATCGCGCGGGCAAGCCCTTTAGAAGAAGTGACTCCCAGGTTGCAGGTATCGCCGCCGGGGCAGGAAATGACGTCGGTTAACTTCTCCGCTCCCGCTTCTGCTAACCCTATTCTTTCCAAGTCGGAGTAGAGCGCCGGAAGCGACCCTTGCGGGACCCAGCGCAGAATAAAATTCTGTTTGATTGTCGCCCGAACATGATCACCGGTGTACTTTCTGACGATCCCCGCTAAGCTGCGAAGTTGTGACGCGGTGATATCGCCAATCGGCAATACCACATGAGCCATCACGTAACCGGCCTGTTTTTGCGAGCGGATATTGGTTCTCTGCCATTCGGTGAATTTCACGCCGTCAACGGTTATTCCTTTAGGATCAACCGTGGCTGCTTTGGTCGGATTCTCCACGCACCTCTCTTCAAATTCCCGGACGAGTTCCATCCATTGCGGGTCGCTGGTGACTGTTTTCATCTCTTCCTGAACTCGTTTTCGGAATTCGTCAATCCCTAATTTGGCAACGACAAACTTAATTCGGGCGCGGCCGCGGTCTTTGCGGTTTCCCTCCCAGTGAAAAACGCGGATAACCGCTTCTGTGATCCGTGCCAGTTCTTCGACCGAAACAAACTCCTCTAATAGTTTCGCCGAATGAGGACTGGACCCTAACCCTCCCCCGACGTAAACCGCGAAACCTCTTGTTGAAGTTCCGTTCGTTCCGCGAAGGCGAGCGGTATAACCAATGTCGTGCATTGAGGTCAACGCGCAATCTTCCGGACATCCGGAAAAAGCTGGTTTAAATTTTCTTGGCAGATTCTGGCAGATTGGATTACGGAGCAGATACTGCGCCATTGCCAGGGAATGGGGTGTTACATCAAACGGTTCGCCGATAACGACGCCAGCCATCGGACAGGCGGTGATATTTCGGACTGTGTTGCCACAGGCCTCCCGCGTTGTCAATCCGACAGCGGCGAGCCGGTCCATTAAAACCGGTATTGTTTCCAGTTTTAACCAGTGCAACTGAATATCCTGCCGCGTGGTGACGTGGGCGATGCTGTTGGTCAGAGATTCGGCTAAATCCGCGATACATTCTAACTGAGCCGCGTTGAGTCCGCCCCCGGGAATTTTGATCCGAACCATCTGGACTCCCGGCTGTCTCTGCCCATAGATTCCATGCTGGAGACGAAACGAACGAAACAGGTCCTCTGGAATCTGCCCTGTTCTTAGGAGTTCGATCTCGTGGCGGAACGCTTCGGATTCTCTTTGACTATTCTGGGTCTTCATGGTTGGTTTAGTATAGCTCTAGTACGCCCCTTTGTCAACATCAGGCAACCCATTGAAAAAAGTTTTATTGTGATCGTAAGACGTTTCTATATATTGAGTTGCTATCCGAGGCAAGTCTTCTTTTCGGACGCCTTTAAGCCAGATATTATCGGGAAAAATCATCAAATTGGGCCCTTGACTGCACAAATCCATGCATCCTGACTTACTAATTCGGACTTTCCCTTTTAATCCTTTTCTTTTAACATAGTCCTTCAGCCAGTCCCGAATCTCTTCTCCGGCGGGCGCCCCCGGCGGAGAACAACAGGCGCTTTCATCGCGGCTATTGCAACAAACGAAGAGAATTCTTTGATAGGGGATCTTTTGGTTTTTCAAAACAGAATATTATGGCGAATCCGCTTCATTTTTCCCGACGACAACCCTGCCTAAAGTGACGCCTTCCGATTTCTGCCGCGGGAAAATTTCTATCGAGCGCTGCGATGATTTAGCGGAGGCCTCATGGATGGTCTTCAGCTGATCGGCTTGAGCCGTCATCTGATTTCGCAAAGAAGCCACTTCGCTCTGAGTCTCTCTCAACATCGCCAAGATGGCTTCTTTATTTTGCCTCTCTTCCGTTAATTGTTTCTGCAGTTCTTCCCGCGCGCGGGCTAATCGGTGAGCGTGCATCGTCAGCCGTTCGCGGGCCTCCTCCGCCTCTTTTCTTCGAGTCCGCTCCGCCGGCAGTAAAATGCCGAGAACCAGCGACAAACTGATAAAGAACGTCAAAGCCCCAACCATCAATCCCCAGCTTTTGGATTGCACCTCGATGACGGAATAGACCTTCGGCATTTATTCCCCCCTTTTTTAGTAATACTAAAACTCAACTACCCTCGCCTAAAGGCGAGGGGTTGATACCACTTGGAGTCGGCT
>CAYJXB010000114.1:0-3415 GCA_964374005.1 uncultured Planctomycetia bacterium | reverse complement strand
GCGGTTAAATTGGTCGTTATATTGCCTCTGGCAATAAGGGAACCCGTGATCTCCACCCTAGGATTATCATAGTGATTGCCGCTGATATTAAAGTTACCCCCCGCATAAATCAATCCCGTAGCCGTGAACGAGGCACCTCCCTGCGAGTTGCCGTTACTACTGATCGCGATGTTCCCTAATGCCACCATTGCCGGATAGTTACTATATTGATTAATCGTAATATTCGGCGTGCTGCTGCCAGATTTTGCTATCGTGATGTTGCCGGTCGCGAAGATAGTAGACGTTGTCGTGTGATCATCCGTAATAGAAATATTGCCGTTCACATAAATCACTCCCCCGGCTGGATTGGACGGAATCGGCGAACCGCTGTTATAGGTCTTATTGCTTGAAAAGTACTGGCCATTTGTTTGGGCGATGGCTTGAAAGAAACTGGCGTCAACCACCGGAAAAGCGACGACGGCGCCGGAATTCGGGGTTGAAGAGCCGCTGACAGTGCCTCCGCTGATATTGCCGCCGGCCGTCACATCGCCGTTAATGGTGCCGTCTAAGTTAACATTCCGAGATCCGTAAATATCTCCGGTCACGGTGCCATTGGAACTCCCCGATCCCGGATCCCAGGTGATGTTTCCGCCTGAAGATAATGCATAACTCAATGCGGACAATGTGGGAGGTATCACCTCGGCGGATACTGTCTTTGGGATGTTCCTATTAACGCCCACCGACGAGACCAGCACTCTGGAGCCGATGGTGGTCACTGAGGCGTCGTAAGTACCTCCATCGAGCGTTGTCAGAGGAAAATTGGCCGCGTTATTTTTACTGTTAAAGTCCGCGTTTAATGTCGAAAGGGCTCTCGCGAGTCCCGCCTCGGCGAAGCTTTGGGCTTTTAGAGAATTGTTAATACGTTTGGTAAAAATAAATTCATGGGCGGTTAATTGATAAAGAGCCCCCCCTACCATCAGCATCAAAAGCGTGCAAATCATGGTGGTAATAAATACGGCGCCTCGCTGGTTGGTTCTCATAGTTACCTCCCGGTATTTTTGGCCTTCACTTCCGAACCCAGAGACTCGGTGATCGTCTTGTCTCTGTAAGCGCTGCTTAACGTCAAATTGGCGGTTAACGCCTTCACAAGAGCGACGCCGTCCACCAATACTTGAAAGGTGCCGTAGTTTGGCTTTTTCGTGAACCTCCCGCTGATATTCACCAGCGCCGTTTGGCCTGGCCAAGTAATTTTCACATCATCCACTTCCGGAAACGAGACATAAGGGCTGGCCGCCTGTAGCGTCGCTTGGAATTGCACATACCGCAAATTGGCTAAACCGCCCAAAGAAGCCGGTGAGCTCGTATAGGCCGAAAGCGTGCTCCAATCAGCGGCGCCCGACATATCCGCACTGCTCGAGGTCCTAATCTTTAGACTCACGGACGAGCCACTTGGCAATAGTGCCTCCCGTCTAAGCTCACTGTAAGCGGGGGAAGCCATCTTCGTATCATAGACTTGCGAGGTGGCGACGCCGGTGCTGACCCAAGCGGCCATTTCAGCTACCGCATATCCCGTCGCATTTGCCTGAAAATTAGGCAAGGTAGCCCAATCTGTCATCGTGTTCGCAGAGCTGCCGTCCGAGTCATCTACTTGATAGGAATGCGTGTTGGTAATCGTCGGATCCGTCCAAGCGCTGGCATTGCCCGTGCTCACATACATGCTGACAAGAAAGTCGCCTGTGACCGGAAGGGTTATTGGGTATTCAAACCAGTTGGACCACGCATAATGCCCTGCGGGAATGGTAATGCTTGTCGGCCCTGTCGCTCCGAGCGCCCCCACCCCATCACTCCCCCCTTCCTGAACGGTTCCATTGTTAAAATAAAGCTGAGCGGTGCTTCCCGCAAAATTTGCCGTTGAAAGGCTTCTTTGCCCGAAATAAGCCGAATTAACGACGAGCGGCGCGTCGCCGGCCAGGAATTTGATGCGAATCATCGTGGCGGGTTTCGTGATCGAAGCGCCGGAAATCACGCAACGGATGCTTTTATTAGCGAATCCCGCACTGAAAGCATTCGTGGCTTGGGTTTGGGCGTTGATGTTCCAAGAAGGAGCCAATCCCTGATCCTCCCTGCTTTGGACGCTAAGATGGGGGTCTGTGCCATAAACCGCGCTACTGGAATACGTCATATTCTCGAAGTTGGATTCAAGCCACTGGTCATAATTGGTCGTAAACGTGATCGAATCACCGGCCAGCCCGGATTGGCACTCGACATGGTAGTTTCCGCCCCATCCGCCGAAGGCGCTCATGTCTTCGACGGCAATAGGCGAGACAGAGGTATAGGTCAAGGCTTCGGCTTCCTGGCTTCCACCACTTGGGGATAGAGTGAGAGCGTCAATCCCTATGCGATAGCCTGAGGAAGAGGCGTTTTTACCCGTGACTAAAAATTTTATTTGATGGGTGCCTGAGCTTAAGCGTATATTCCCAAAATCAGTAATCGCGCTTAATTGATTCGTGGGGCTGTAGCCATCAAAAGTGGGCGTGGAGGAGTTGATTGAAAAAGAAACCGTGTCCGCTTTGCCGATAGTGGTCGTGGTAGCATTGCCTTGGTCTCCACCGCTGGCAACCACATTATTCAGTTGTGTCTGGCGCGCGGTGTTGTTGGAATTGAATGAATTGTATACCGTTCTTCGTAATTCCTGTTTACCATTATTGGGAAAGACATGATAAATTACCGTCTTGCTCCACGTAATGCCCGAGCCTATTGTAAAAAACCCGTTTGAATCTCGGGTAGCCCCAGGCATGCTGATCGCGCTGTAAGGCCCTCCGGAAGAAACCGGATAATATAAAGTCTTATTGGCGTCGGACAACCGGACATCTGACTTGATCTTTTCCATGGCGGACTCAAGGTTAAATCGAAGGCCGCTTTGCACGTTTTCCTGCTTCCAAATAGCTGTCGAATAATTCCAAGCGCCTAACACGGAAGTCAAAAACAATAATCCGATGGACGACGAAACCAGCAATTCGACCAAGCTAAAACCGTTGGGGCTCAAAAGCGCTTTTCTCATGGGTTAGCCACCGCTATAAATGACCGTGCTCGCCTCCATCGGCGATGGGTTTTGAACTCCTCTATAAGCATAATTGACGCTCACTTTCACGTAAGTCAGCCCGGCGTCTCCGGTATAGTTTGTCGTCACGGTCGTATTTCTGATAAAGCCACCATCCTGGTCCGCGACACCTTGTTCATTAATCACCGTCGCTGTTTCAGTTGCGGACGATAAATCATTGAAGCTCGCGGATCGCAAGGTTTCCAGGTGGCTTTTTGCAAGGTTGTGGGCTTTGTACGTCAAACCCGCTTTCTTTGCGGATTGACCGCTTTGTGTGATCACTCCAAGCAAAGCCGCAATGCCTAAGAGGAACAGCAGGATTGCCGCCATAATTTC
>CAYJXB010000113.1:0-3436 GCA_964374005.1 uncultured Planctomycetia bacterium | reverse complement strand
TCGAACCAGCGATCTCTACCACCCCAAGGTAGCGCCTTAGACCAAGCTTGGCCACGCCCCGAAATACAGATCCTGCGTCAGCGCTTGGGCGCCGATAAGGAGGATATCCGCCAAACTACTTGGCGGACCCGCCATGATTTGTGGCGGGAATTCGCGCGGGCGACTTGACACTCCCTTTGGTCGCGTAAGTCGCGCGCTCATTTAATCAAGCTCCCGATGGGGCTCGCGTTTCATTAACGCTTTCACGGCTTCCCTGGGATCGTGATGATGAAACAAGATGCCATACACGGCTTCCGTGATCGGCATCTTGATTTTATTTTTTTTTGCCAGTTGCCAGGCGGAACGGCTGGTGTCCACACCTTCCACCACCATTTCCGTCCCTTTGAGAACATTCCGCAATTTTTTGCCTTTTCCTATTTCTTCGCCCAGCCATCGGTTCCGGCTATGGGGGCTTAAACAGGTGGTCGCCAAGTCGCCCAATCCGCTCAAACCCATGAAGGTTTCACGTCTGGCACCCATCGCAGCCCCTAGCCGCGCCATTTCGGCCACACCCCTGGCGAACAACGCCGCCCGCGTATTGGAGCCAAACCCCAAACCTTCCACGATTCCCGCAGAAATCGCGATCACGTTTTTAAGAGAGCCGCCGAGCTCCACCCCAAGCACATCATCGCTTTCAAAAAGACTGAAGGTGTCCGTCATGAATATTTTTCGGACCCTAGAAGCCAGTTCCTTGTTCGTCGAGGCGATCGAAGCCCCCGAGGGTATTTTTAACGCCACTTCGCGCGCAATCGTGGGACCTGAAAGAACGCAAAGACTCACCTTCCCCAGCTCTTCATGAATCACTTGCGACATGACCTTTAAGCTTCCGATCTCTATGCCTTTCGCGACGGTCACGAATACTTTATGGCGGACCTTATCCTTCCTGATTTTTTGAATGACTTTTCGCATGAATTGGGACGGAGTTGCCAAAACGATGATATCCGCTTCGACCGCGGCCTGGTGAATGTCCGCGCATGGAAGCACATTTTCAGGGATTTTAAAGCCGGGAAGGAACTTCCGGTTCTCTCTTTTTTTACTCACTTCCTCGACATACTCAGGAAATGCCCCCCAAAGCTTCACCGCAAAACCCTTGCCCGCCAATAGCAACGCAAGCGTGGTCCCCCACCCGCCGTCACCCAGAACCGTGATTTTTGTATCCTTATGGGACATATAGAGTTAAGAATTAACCGCTGCTCAATTTTATAAAAAAGTAAGTATAACAAAGCGTTAGAGAATGGTCAATAGGATATTTACGAGGAGAGTTCGGAAAGACCGGGTGTTTTTCCGGAAAGCATGTCGAATTTGATACTGTGCATGAACACAACCGCGAAGATGTGCAGATTCTGAACCACATAAAAGCTTCCGATCACCCGATAAACCATTTGCCCCACACCCGTTTTGTGATCGAATGTCTTTCGGATGGATACGTGGCGGTCTTTTTTCTGATACGCTTGGGATTGCGCGTCCAGCCACGCCTTTAACTGAACCGGGTCTTGAAAAGGGTTGTATTCGGATACATAGTAGGAATATTTTTTTTCCGCGCGGGCAACAAAACCGTTTTGATCGATCATTTCAATGATCGACAGGTTTTTGCGTTTATGATTTTCCGAGACCGAGGACTTAATCAAGATCTCTCTCATGTTACGCGGCCCTCCTGGCTTTCAGGCAGTGAGTATTTTGATTGACGGCGCTTAACAATTTTAGGAACGCCTTCACCAATTCCGGGTCAAATTGCGTGCCTGAATTTTTTTTAAATTCTTCAATCACGCGGTCGATGGTCAAAGCCGGCCGGTAAGGCCTGCTCGAGGTCATCGCATCAAAAGAGTCCGCAATGGCGGCGATTCTGGCCTCCAGCGGGATGGCCCCCTTTTTAAGCCCGTGAGGGTACCCTTTTCCATCGTAGCGTTCATGATGATGAAGAATAAGCAGCAACCCCTTATTGATGAATTTTAAATCCCCTAGAATTTCCGCCCCATACACCGGGTGCAGCTCGATTTGCGCCCTCTCTTCCATGGTCAACCTGCCGGGCTTCAATAGAATTTTATCCGGCACCCCAATTTTGCCCACATCGTGTAGCCGGCAACCGTATTGCATGATCTTCAATCGTTTGCTCCCCAAATTGATATATTCGCCAAGCCATGCCGCGTATGTCGCGACGCGTTCGGAATGCCCGCGCGTATTGGGATCTCTGGCTTCAATGGCATAAGCAAACGCATTGATGGTTGCAATATAAGAGCTCTCCAAAGCGTACTTTTGATTTAGGAACTTTTTTTTATAATCCGTCACCCTTCGTTGTATCATGGGCAAACCTGCCTTCTAGCGACTACGAGGCCATCCATTGCCTCGAGTGCTGTGCCGCGAGAAAAGACTCGCGGCCTGGGTCATTTCAATACAACATATTAAGATATTTGAATAAGATACCTAAAAAAAATGCCCTAGTATAATTATACATGGCAATATTAAGAATTACAATAACAGACTATACATTTATTTTATTAACTTGTCCTCTTTCCCCTTCCATAATCTATATATATTAGACTGATGCGTCCAGATGAAAAGAAAAGCGGCTAGCAAAAAAAAGAGGATGACTTTATGATCCAATTTCATGATATAAGCAAAGAGAGTCATTGAAAATACCGCAATAATGGAGCTGATCGAAACTGTTCTTGTTAACACGAATATTATGACCCATGTTAATAGAGTATAAATAAAGATTATTGGGAAGGAAGCCAAAAGTACTCCCGCTCCTGTGGCTACGCCCTTACCCCCTTTGAATCCTAGAAAAGGGCTAAAGACATGTCCTAAAATAGACCCAAGGCCGATCCACAAACCAAGAACGCTGTGAGCCGCCGGATCTGACCATAGAAGCCATGTTAAAAAAACAGCGACGGCACCCTTCAAAAAATCGATCACAAAAACGAAAAGGCCGTATTTCTTTCCGACCACACGAAAAACATTGGTAGCACCTACATTCCCGCTTCCGTGTTGGCGGATATCAATCCCTTTGACATAGCGGCTGATAAGATAGGCGGTGGGGAAAGATCCGATAAGAAAAGCCGTCAAAAATAAGAGAGTAAAACGCATCATAAGTATTTTAAGAGGATTGGATGAGCTGCCCACCCATCTTGATATATCGAAATCCCGATAACAAGGTGACCAATAGAGTCGCGCTAAATAGAAGGATCTTAAATGTACTCGGAGACGGTGTCAACGCGACAAAAAGAGACGCCATTTGCAACACCGTCGTCAACTTGCCGATAAAAAGGGGTTGCGCCGTTAATTTCCCCGTGGTCACAAAAACCATCACGGATCCGATCAGAATGATGACGTCGCGAGCGATGACCGTGATCGTGAGCCACGCCGGAATATGCATCCACACGGGCAGATGCCCCATAAA
>CAYJXB010000112.1:0-3457 GCA_964374005.1 uncultured Planctomycetia bacterium | reverse complement strand
GGACAGGGAGAAAAAGAAGTTCTAGAAAGTGCGGACGAAGAACAGGCTAATATTTTGATCGAGGTTTTGACGGAGGAGGCCGTGGCGTCTACCTTAATGCAAAAGCTTGCCGAACGTTATTTTCCTCACGAAAGACTCGTTGTCTATGAGCAGGATGTGAGAGTCTTAAGGCCTCAAAAATTTGAAAAGATCGCCTATAAAACGGTCAAGGGAAATTGGGATCCGACATAAATGTTTTAGGAAAGAAGCGGTAGGAGGGCTCTTGTGAAAGCTGTTAACACACTAAAAACGGTATTTCTGCTGGTTCTATTAAGCGCTCTTTTTCTTGGCATTGGCTACTCAATCGGCGGCCAGAGCGGGATGTATTTTGCCTTTATGATGTCGCTTCTTATGAATTTCGGGGCTTATTGGTTTTCAGACAAAATTGTCCTGGCCATGCATAAGGCCAAGCCCATAACGCCGGGGGATTCATCAGGCGTTTATGAAATTGTGGAGGAACTATGCAAGTTGGCCAAGCTTCCCACGCCAAAGGTTTACCTTATCCCCGAGCGGACTCCGAACGCCTTTGCGACCGGGCGCAATCCGAGCCACGCCGCCGTGGCGGTCACGGACGGGATCTTACGGATTTTGAATAAAAGAGAGCTTCGCAGTGTCCTTGCCCATGAGATCTCCCATATCCAAAATAGAGACATTCTAGTCTCAACCATTGTAGCCGCTTTCGCTTCGGCGATTATGTACCTCGCTCACATGATGCAGTGGGCCGGGATGATAGGGCATGGCCGCGGGGGCCGCGAGGGAAGCCGCGGAATCAATCCCATCGTGATGCTCGTGACGATTATTCTCGCCCCTCTTGTGGCGACGCTTATTCAAGCGGCTGTCTCAAGAACGAGAGAATACATGGCCGATGAGTCCGGCGCTCATGTGTCTGAGGATCCTTGGGCCCTCGCCACGGCTCTTGAGAAGATTTCGGACCCTCAGCATAAAAAACGCTTTCAACAGGACGAAATGCTCCCCGACATGCAGCCCGCGTTTGCGCATCTTTATATTGTGAATCATTTCTCCGGCGAATCGGTGATGAGCTGGTTTTCCACGCATCCTCCAGTCAAGGAGAGAGTTAAAAGACTGCGATCAATGCAAAGGGTTTAGCGGATTCAGAATTTGTGGGGGGGTGACGTGACAGAAGTAGAAGCGAGAGGAATCTCGGGGGACGCTTCTTTGAAGCTTGGTCTGAATCTTCCGATGTTTCTCGCATCGCTGGTTGCACTGTTTTCAGGGATCTTTGGTGGAATTTTTGGCGTGTGGCTCTACGGCGCCTGGAAGATTGCGGTGCCGGAGTACATTAAGGTGGGTCATGCCCACGGAGCCTGGTGGGCTGTTCTGATTTTATTGGCGGGCTTGCTTCTTCCAAGCGCCACGCTGAAACGATCTGTCAAACGATTCGTGATCATTACTTCCTTTGTGGCCGTCCCTCTCTGGATGGTGACTCTCGCTGCGTACTATATCAGCAAGACTGCGCGCGGGGCGCTTGTCCCACTACCAACAAGACCGGGCGAGGAATACAGTTTGGAATACCTCACCTATGGAACTGGTATCTTCGTCATTGAGGTGTGGCTTTTCGTGGCACTGGCCCTGGTTTTTCTCAGTGCTATGGGTCTGAGGCTCCCGCGTATTTCTCAATCCTCCCCTTCGCAATCTCGTTTTGACCTGTTGACTAAAATTGAATTGCCACGCCGAGTCTTCCGGATGCCGATCCTTTGTGCCGCATTGGGTCTTGCGGTGGGGTGGGCTATGACGATTGTCTTTAAGGCGCGCGGCCTGCCGATTGCTCCCGCAGCTCTTGTTCAGTTGCACAGCCATACGTTTTTCTTCCTCGTTGGTTACCTTCTAACCCTGTTGACCATGCGAGTTGTCGGTGCCCACGAACGACTATTTAACATGACCTACCGGCTCGGGCTTGTCGCGCTACCTCTGCTCGTCATAGGTTGGATTCTCTTTAACGTGTTGAAGCTCCCCAGCTTGATCCATGTCGTGCCGGCGCTCCTGTACTTTGCCATCCTGTTCCTTGGGCTTGCGGCGCTGTGTGGCGCTTTTGGTCTCGTGGATTCCGGAGAACTACACCTTCATTTTGTCCGCGGCAGCATGATCTTCACTTGGGTCTTGATGATGGCCTTGGTTACTGTGGGACCTCTTATCGCACTAGGTTGGGACACCCATCCAGATGTCACCGTTACCTATAAACAACCTGATGGCTCGCCGTATCCTGGGCCGTATCCCGAGAAGTATACCGGAACTGCCTCTGTGACCAAATCACCCAGAGGGCTCGAAAACCTCCATCTCAGCCCAGGATCATGGAGTCATGTGGCCCTGGGGTGGCTATTAACGTTGCTTTTGATCGGGGAACATGTCGGCAAGATACTCAACAGACCCACTCTCATTTTTCTCATTGCAAGCACTATTCCACTAGCGCCTTTGTTTAATGCGTTTGGGCGAGTCGCCGCATGGGCGGATTTACCGGCCGGGATTGGGGGAATGTGGTTTGCTGCCCATCCACTGAAGTTCTTCAATGTCATTATCCTTGCGGTAATTACCCTTGCGATGATGTACCGGCTGAATCATCAACGGAGTAGTAATTAAAAATGGTCGGGCATAATGTTGTCATGGCTGGCGCTGTGTGGCCCTGGGCGCTTTTCAGTGTTTTTGTTCTTGGGATGCTTGCGATTGATCTTGGGGTGTTCCACAAAAAGGCGCATGAGGTGCGCCCTAAGGAAGCGCTCTCTTGGAGCGTGGTCTGGATTACTCTCGCCCTTCTTTTTAACGCCCTCTTGTATTTCTGGAAGGGACAGGAGACGGCGCTTCAATTCCTCGCGGGATACCTGATCGAGAAATCATTAAGCGTTGATAACATATTCGTCTTTATCCTTATCTTTTCTTATTTTAAAGTTCCCTCAAAATACCATCATGAGGTGCTTTTTTGGGGGATCCTGGGGGCGCTTGTGATGCGAGCCATCTTCATCGCCTTGGGCATCACTCTCATTCATAAGTTCCATTGGATGATCTACGTTTTCGGGGTATTTTTGGTTCTAACGGCTCTCAAGATGGGCATGGAGAAAGATAAGGAAGTCCATCCCGAGAGAAACCCGGTTTTATGGCTTTTCCGACGATTTATGCCCGTCACTGAAAATTATGAGGGAGGAAAATTTTTTGTCCGAAAGAACGCAAAACTTTCAGCGACTCCCTTGTTTATTGTTTTGCTTGTGGTGGAAACCACGGATGTCATCTTTGCCGTTGACTCTATTCCTGCGATTTTGGCGATCACTTCAGACCCCTTCATCGTGTATACCTCCAATGTCTTCGCGATCCTGGGCCTCCGGGCGCTTTACTTTGTGTTAGCGGGGGTTATGCGGCTCTTTCATCATTTGCACTATGGACTGGCGGCGATCCTGGGGTTTGTGGGAGT
>CAYJXB010000111.1:1920-3537 GCA_964374005.1 uncultured Planctomycetia bacterium | reverse complement strand
CCAAAAGGAATCGCGGCAAATGCCACGAGCGCGAAAACCACCGAAACGAACGGCGCCAACGTATAGAGGAAGCGGTCCGCGCCTTCCGGAATAAAATCCTCTTTGGCGAACATCTTCACGGCGTCCGCCAACGAATGAAAAAGCCCCAGCACATTGAGAGGCCTTAAAACCCAGTTGAGAGGCATGAGCCAGCGCGGCTTAAATTCAATCCAGGCGCGATTGGCGCCCAACCTGTCCTGCATCACCGCGCTTTGCTTTCTCTCCACCCAAGTCAGAAGGCCGGCGAGGTTGAGGATAGCCCCTAGAAATAAAATTGCGAGTATGGTCTTAATAAAAATATCGGTTAACATCGATTAACTTTCTGGTTGGGTTGTTGGGTCAGGGTTAAGAAGCCTGTTTTGTCATTGGGTGAGGTAGTTGGTGACCAACAACCTTACCTAACCACCAAACTGGCTTCCTTACCTTAACCTAACGACTTAACCCTGAACATATCTACTTATTCCAAACTATTCCACCCTTACCTATTTTTTTATAGGTCAGCCCATGAAACGCCTCATTCTCCTTTGCCAAATCGTTAAAAATATCTTCCGGTTTCTGATAAGCCGGAAAGAAACCTAAAAGACTCCCGAGATCCGATAAAATCTTCCATGTCGGCCTTGAATTAGCCAGCGGTTCGACCGCTTTCTTGATCCGTTGCACGCGTCCTTTAAAATTAGTGAAAGTCCCCTCTTTTTCGGCGTAAGTGGCGCTGGGAATGACAAAATCGGCGACAGCGGCCGTAGGATTTTCATTGAAACCTTCATAAACAATGACTTTTACTTCCTGTCTGATAACTTTCAACGTGGCCTCGCCAAAAATTTTGGCCAAATCATGATGAAATATAAAAAGCCCGTCAAGCTCTCCGCGTTTGGCCTTTTCAACCAGCGGCGTTAAGTCGGCAACGGCCTGATCTAATTTTAGAATCGCGGAGGCGCCCGTTGAATTGGGATTTTTGTCTTTTTTAATCAGGAAATGGTCTTCATAACCTTCTTGTCCTGGAGCCTTGAACGCGATGTGTTTAAATTTCAACCCGTCCTTGAATATCCGCTTCACAAGGTATAGTTCCTCATTGGTATACTGGGGCGATGCCAAACACGCCCATCGCTCCGACGAATGATTGGCTTTCAATAAATTCGCGATTTGGCCGATGGCCTCTTTCCAAATGGCTTCCCCCAGAACGCCGTTTGCCTCGGCGGCGGTCGTAAGTCCAGGTGTTTTGACTTGTTTTAACCTGTTGAAATCAATAAACTTATAGTTATATCGGCCCTCATCGCAAATCCACCATTGGTTGACTTCAGGATTTTCACGGGGTTTAAGCCGCATGATCCGCTCAGTTTTCAAATGATAAGGCCTCGAATTTTCAAAATGGATGTCAATGTTACAGCCGCGCGAGCAACCGGGGCATACGGACTCCTGAGAGCCCAAATACCAAACGCGCATCTTGAATCTGAAATCTTTATCGGTCAACGCGCCGACTGGGCAGATGTCCACGACATTTCCGGAATATTTGTTACTCAGCTCTTGGCCGGGGTAAATATCCACTTCGGCATGGTCTCCACGGTTGAAAATACCTAACTC
>CAYJXB010000111.1:0-1820 GCA_964374005.1 uncultured Planctomycetia bacterium | reverse complement strand
TTCTTTGTCTTTTTGACCTTCACCTCGTTGAACTTTGGGTCGTAGAGACCGTATTCCATGTAATAGTCCTGGAGTTTGCATTCGCCGGACTGGTCGCAGACGGGGCAATCCAGCGGATGGTTGACTAAAAGAAATTCAAGCACTACCTGCTGGGACTCTTTGGCTTTCGCAGACTGAGTCTGGATCACCATGCCTTCGGCGACGCGCGTATCACAGGCGATCACGGTGTGCGGCATCTTTTCAACATCCACCTGACAGATGCGGCAATTGCCCGCGATCGAAAGGCCCGGATGATAACAATACCGTGGCAAATCAATTTTGGCCTGATCAATGGCCTCAATAATCGTGATACCGTCTTTGACCGTATACTTTTTTCCGTCAATGGTGATGTTGGTCATAGTATTTGGTTAAGTAGTTGGGCAAGGGTTAGGATGCCAGTTTGGTTTTTGGGTTAAGTGGTTGGAATAACCACCTTACCCTCACCCAACAACTATACCGGCTTCCTTACCCTTACCCAATGACCTTTCCTGTATATAATCCTCAAACTCTTTTCTAAATTTCATGATATAGCTCTGAATCGGCCAGGCCGCCGCGTCGGCGAAAACACAGATCGTTCGCCCTTCCATATTGCCGGCAAGAACCAAAAGCGTATCCAAGTCTTTTAAGGTCCCCTCCCCGTTATAAATCCGCTGGACGATCTTGTAGGCCCAGCCCGTGCCTTCGCGGCAGGGAGAACATTGGCCGCAAGATTCATGGGCAAAAAATTTGCACGCCACCAGTAGCGCCTTGACCATGCAGGTGGTCTCATCCATGACGATTACCCCAGCCGAGCCGAGCATAGTGCCAGCTGCCCTGAGACTATCATAATCCATTTTCACCCCACCACCTGTTTCGCCCGCCGAAGGCGGGCCGATTGCTCCGCGATCGTTAGAAACAGGTGGTGGGGTCACATCGATCTCATTCGCGGTGAGGATCTTCGCTGAAATTCCGCCGGGAATGACCGCTTTCAAGCGATGCCCGTCACGGATGCCGCCCGCGTGGGTATAAATCATTTCCCTTAAGGAAGTGCCCATCGGAAGTTCGTAAACCCCCGGCTTTTTTACATGGCCCGAAAGACTGAAAAGACGGGTGCCGCCGTTTCCGGGGCTGCCCAATTTCGCGAACCACTCTCCACCGTTCTTCATGATGAACGGAACGCAGGCCAGCGTTTCGACATTGTTGATGATCGTGGGGCAACCAAAAAGACCGACAATCGCCGGAAACGGCGGCTTGAGCCGCGGGAGGCCTCTTTTCCCCTCAAGAGATTCCAAAAGTGCTGTCTCCTCGCCGCAAATATAAGCGCCGGCGCCCCGATGAACCACGAGATCCAAGTGGAAAGCGCTTCCAAAAATATTTTTCCCCAAATATTTTTTAGAATAGGCCTCGTCAACCGCGGACTGAAGATGCTCAAACGGCTCGACATATTCTCCGCGGATGTAGACATAGGCTTTATGAGACCCGATCGCGAAAGCGCTGATGAGGATCCCTTCGATCATCAAATGAGGATCCCTTTCTAAAATGTAACGGTCCTTAAATGTGCCTGGCTCCCCTTCGTCCGCGTTCACGACAAGATAGACCGGCTTCGTTTTTTCCTTTCCGCCAGAGGACGGACCCGCCGTCTTTGTGGCGGGCGGAAGAAACTGCCATTTTTTCCCCGTCGGAAAGCCGGCGCCTCCCAGGCCTCTCAAATTCGAAGCCAATACCTGCCGCGTGACCTCCTCCGGCTTCATCGAGGAAATCACTTTGCGCGCGATTTCATACGCGCCGCGCTTTTCGGCGAC
>CAYJXB010000110.1:1478-3664 GCA_964374005.1 uncultured Planctomycetia bacterium | reverse complement strand
TTGATATTCTTGCCTTGCTCGATGAAGATCACGTCTTCGCTGATATTGGTCGCGTGGTCGGCGATGCGTTCAAGGTTTCGACTAATCAAGATCAAATCGACGGCACGAGTGATGGCCTTCGGGTCTTCCATCATGTAAGTCAAAAGCTCGCGAAATATCTGGTCATTGATTTGGTCCACCTCGTCATCATCGTGGCAAACCTCTTGCGCGAGGTCCGCATCATGGTTCACAAAAGCATCCAGGCTGTTTTTAATCATTTTCTGCGCGAGCGCCGCCATTTTGGGGATGTCGATCAGCGGCTTGAGCAACGGTTCTTTCAATAAATAAACGGCGACTTCCGAAATATTCACCGCCTGATCGGCTACCCGTTCCAGATCGTTGTTAATCTTGAGGATTGCCGTGAGAAGCCTTAAATCACGAGCGGCCGGCTGCCTCAGGGCCAAAAGCTTCAAAACTTCTTCCTCGATTTCCACTTCCATATGGTTCACTCTTTCCTCCAGATTGAAGACGTCTTTGGCATAAGCGTCCTTTCGTTCCACAAGGGATTTCACCGCAAGCCCTATCATCTCCTGCGACGTGTCACCCATGTGCAAAAGCCTCTGTTTCAATTGGGTCAGCTCTTCATCAAAGTGTCTGTCCATTGTTTGTTCTCCTTTTAGCCGATCTTGCCCGTGATGTAATCTTCTGTTTTCTTGTCCTTCGGTGTCGTAAAAATATTTTTGGTCTTTCCAAACTCGATCAGCTCTCCGAGAAACATGTATCCGGTCTCGTCGGACACGCGCGCCGCTTGCTGCATGTTGTGCGTCACGATGATGATGGTGTAATTTTTCTTGAGCTCCTGCATCAGTTCTTCGATGCGGGACGTGGCGATGGGATCGAGGGCCGAACAGGGCTCGTCCATCAAGAGCAGATCCGGCTTTGTCGCCAAAAGCCTCGCGATGCAAAGCCGTTGCTGCTGCTCCAGCGTCAAATTGGTCGCGGCGTGGCCAAGCCTGTCCTTCAGGTCATTCCAGAGAAGCACCGATTCAAGGCATTTCCGGGCAATGTCCAAAAGCCGGCCTTTGTTATTTTCATAAAACTGCGGGTGGATCTTCAAGCCGAACACGACATTTTCAAAGACCGAGATCGGAAAAGGGTTCGGACGCTGGAAGACCATGCCCACTTTTTTTCTAAGATATAAAAGATCGGTGCCGTTGTCATAAATATCTTTATTGTCGAACACGACTTCGCCGCTGACTCGGCAACCTTCGATCAGATCATTCATACGATTGAATACTCTCAGCAACGTCGACTTGCCGCAGCCCGACGGGCCGATGATGGCGGTGATGTTATTCTCGGTAATTGACAGATCGATGTTTTTCAGCGCCTGAAAATTGCCGTAATACAGACTCAGGTTTTTGGTGTAAAGGATCATTTACCCCGTTAGACCTCCAAATATCAGTTTATTTACTACCAGTTATTGATTTCAAAATTAGCATCTATTTTGAATCGCCCCATTGAGTGGCAGAGATCTAACGGGGTTAACCGAACCTTCCCGAAATATAATCCTCTGTCCTCTGATCGCGCGGCGATGTGAACATCTTCCAAGTCAGGTCTTTTTCGATCAATTCCCCCATTAAAAAAAAGGCGGTCCTGTCCCCCACACGCGCGGCCTGCTTTGTGTTGTTCGTGACAAGCACCAGCGTGTAATGTTCTTTCAGTTTCAACATCGCCTCCTCTATTTTTGCCGTGGAGATCGGATCCAGGGCCGAGCACGGCTCGTCAAACAACAAAATTTCGGGGCTCACGGCCAGTGTTCTCGCGATGCATAACCGTTGCTGCTGACCGCCGGAAAGTTTCTGGGCCTGCTCATCCAAGCGGTCTTTTATTTCATCCCAAAGATAGGCGTCTTTTAAGGCCTTTTCGGCCAAGGCCAAAAGTTTGTTTTTGTCTTTCAGCTCCTGACGGCGCAAGCCGTACACCACATTTTCAAAAACGGTCATTGGAAGCGGCATCGGCAGTGCAAAAATGATCCCGACTTTTCGTCTCAAAAGAACGGGATCAAAATCTCGGTAGATATCTTTGCCGTCTATCAGAACATTCCCCGAAATAGCGATGCTGTCCTCGTAATCATTCAACCGGTTGATGGTCCTCAAAAAAGTAGTTTTTCCCGAATTGGCCGGCCCGATGATGCTCAAAATCTGGTT
>CAYJXB010000110.1:0-1378 GCA_964374005.1 uncultured Planctomycetia bacterium | reverse complement strand
TAAGGCAGCGCCATGGCCTGGTCAAAAATGCTTCGCGGAAGCCGGGGCAGGTAAAACGCGGCGACCGCAAAAAGAATGGGCGCCGTCTCTCCCGCCGCGCGGCTTACGCCGAGAATGGTGCCCGTTAAAATACCCGGAAGCGCGTGCGGCAATACCGCATACTTGATCGTCTGAAGTTTCGTCGCCCCCAACGAAAGACTCACTTCTCTGAAAGACTTAGGCACCGAATCAAGCGCTTCTCTGGATGAAGTAATGATCACGGGCAAGATCATGACACCCAATGTCAAAGACCCTGACAAAATCGAGGCGCCAAATTTGAAAAATTGCACAAAAAGCGCTAAGCCAAACAGTCCGAAAACAACGGACGGAACGCCCGCCAGATTGATAATCGCAAGCCGGATCACACGATTCAACCAGTTATCCCTGGAATATTCGCTCAAATAAATGGCGGCAAAAAGCCCGAGTGGCAGTGCGAATAAGATCGCGCCGAGGACAAGATAAAATGTCCCTATGATCGCGGGCAGGATGCCGCCTTCTCTCATGCCGGCGCTCGGCATCTGCGTAAGAAACTTCCAACTAATGGCAGCCAGGCCGTTTTTTAAAATGATCACGATGACCATCCCCACGGGCACAATGACCAATAGGGTCGCGAGAAATAATATAAAAAAAGCTGTCCTTTGGGCAGCTTTAGGCGAAAGGATCATCTGCTTTTACTATTCCTATGGATAAAGGCGTCGGCTGTCACATTGATCGCGAAAGTGATACAAAAAAGAACGATCCCTATGGCGAATAATGAAAAATAGTGATCGCTTCCGTGCACGGTTTCTCCCATCTCCGCCGCGACGGTCGCGGTCAACGTGCGTACGGGATATAGAATTCCCCGCGGCATGGCAGCCGAGTTCCCCGTAATCATCATGACGGCCATCGTCTCGCCTACGACGCGGCCGATGCCAAGCATGACCGCGGCCACGATCCCAGACGAAGCCGCCGGCAGCATGACCTTATAAATCGTCTGCCACTGCGTGGCACCCAAAGCGTAGGCGCCTTCCTTATATATTTTTGGGACAGAGTGAAGCGCATCTTCCGCGATAGAAACGATGGTCGGCATCGCCATAAAAGCAAGGATAATGGACCCTGCAAGAGCAGTCAGGCCTGTGGAAATATGAAAAACCGTTTTGATCCACGGAACGATGGTCACCATCCCGATGAAGCCCAGGACCACACTTGGGATTGCCGCCAATAATTCGATGCCCGATTTTAAGATTTCCTTGAACCGAGGAGGCGCGACCTCAGCCACATAAATCGCCGAGGCGATGCCAAGCGGAATGGAGATCACCGCCGCGCCCAACGTCACGAGCAGCGTCCCTAAAATCAACGG
>CAYJXB010000109.1:0-3824 GCA_964374005.1 uncultured Planctomycetia bacterium | reverse complement strand
AAAATCTGGGCTGCCGGACGCTCTTGGTCCTCTCGGGAAGAACCGGAAGCACGGACGTTGAGAACATGAGCCCTCAACCGGATGTGGTTAAAAAAGATCTGTGGGAGGCCGTCGATTGGATTCTCGAAAAAAAGTCATAATTCTTTACGCCTCCGCCGGCCTCGGCCATCAAAAAGCTGCCAGAGCGGTATTGGAGGCCTACCGGCTTTCCCCGGGCGGTGTTCAAGTTCAAACGATCGATGTGTTGACTTTCGCGTTCTCTTTTTTTGGGAGTTTTTATCGTCAGCTTTATTTATTTCTAATCCGATATTTCTCCTGGTTTTGGGGGTTTCTTTATTACGGTTCGGATATCGGCGCGGTGTACGCGGTTCTTAAACCCCTCCGGCGGGCGATCAACGGTTCTTTGTTGACTGGTTTGGAGGATTGGCTGGTACGGGAAGATCCTGCGGTGATCATCGCAACGCACTTCATGCCTGTCGAAGTGGTCAGTTACCTTAAAGAAAAGAGCAAGATCGGCTCGCGGCTCATCACGGTGGTTACGGATTATCTGCCTCATTATATTTGGACGGCTAAGAATGTGGACGCGTATGTCGTGGCGATCGATGTGACGAAAGAGGCCCTGATAGCGCGGGGTGTGGCCGGCACAAAAATTCACGTCCTGGGCATTCCCGTCGAAGAAAAATTCTTGCAGAAACACTCCAAAGAAGAATTGGCAGCCAAATTAAATATCAGAGGCGGTATTTTCACGGTTCTTCTTACCAGCGGTGGCGCGGCCATCGGGGACACGGAAACAATTGTTAAAGGGTTTTTAGGTTTGGGGAAATCGGTGCAGGTCCTGGTGGTGTGCGGCACCAATCAACGCTTATTCAGGCGCTTGGAAACTCTCTCTCAAGATCACGACTCGCTCAAGATTTTTGGTTTTGTCAACAATATGGATGAGTTGATGGAAGTTTCGGATGTCGTGATCGGCAAAGGAGGCGGGCTGACTATCACCGAAGCTTTCGCCAAAGGAAAACCCGTCATTTTGTTTCAGTCGGTTCCGGGCCAAGAGGCCAGGAATGTCTCTTGCGTCCAAAAGTATCGGGTGGGCTATGCCGCCCGCTTGCCGCGAGACGTAGTTGCGAAGGTGGAAGAATTTATTAACGCGCCCGAAAAACTGGACGAACTTCGGGCGGGTATCCGCCGGATTTTGAGTCCTCGGGCGGCGGAGGCGATTGTCCGATTGGCGGCGCATGAAACCTGAAGAAAATGGCGTTCGTCGAGTTTTAAAACAGTTCTTGGAGATAGAGAAGTGCTTCGGTATTTCTGAAATTATCTCTGGAGCAGACCCATCCCTCACCCGAGATAAAAAAAGGGCTCTCGAGGTTTTGGAGAACGAATTTAAAAAATGCGTGATGTGCGGGCTGTCTCAAAGTCGGACGCAAGTGGTATTTGGAAGTGGGAATCCGGATGCGGAGCTTATGTTTGTGGGAGAGGCGCCCGGGTTTGACGAGGACCAACAGGGCCAACCCTTCGTGGGCTTGGCGGGGCAGCTTTTGACCAAGATTATTCAGGCGATGAAACTTAAAAGAGAGGACGTTTACATCGCCAATTGCCTGAAATGCCGGCCTCCGAGCAATCGCAGTCCGCACCCTTCAGAAATCGCGACCTGCAAGCCGATTCTGATGAAACAGATCGATATCATACGGCCGACGGTGATTTGCGCGCTGGGAAAGTTCGCCGCGCAGACATTGTTGCAGACGGATGAGCCGATCAGCCGTTTGCGCGGACGTTTTTTTGACTGGAATGGGATCCAGATCATGCCTACTTTTCATCCCGCCTACCTTCTAAGAAATCCCGCCGACAAGAAACTGACGTGGGAAGACGTCCAACTTATCATGAAAGAACTCGGAATAAACTCGTGAGTACATCGGCGTCCCTCATCCGTCTCCCATCGTCCATCTCGACTTATGCGGATGTGGCGCTGCCTCTGCCGGCGCTGGATCAATTTCAATATTCCATTCCTGAACCTTTACAAGAGAAGCTGCGCGTCGGCTCGCGTGTGACCGTTTTTGTACGGACACGCCGTATGATCGGTTATGTCGTCGGTTTTTCAGAAGAAAAGGCGATCGAGGACGTTCGTGACATCGATTCGGTGGTTGATGCGGCCCCTCTATTGAACGGAGGATTTTTAGAGCTCACCCGCTGGATGTCCGAATATTATTACTGTTCGTGGGGGCAGGCGATTGAAGCGGTGCTGCCGGCTGCCTTTAAAAAAGGGAAGTTTCTGATGAAAAGCCGCGCCGGCAAAGCGACGGATCGGGCAGAGGTCGTGAACCCGGAGGCGCTCCATTTGACCGTTCATCAGAAAGACGCGTTTGATCGGATTCTTCAGAAGATAAAAGCGAAAGAACCAGCGACGTATCTACTGCACGGGATCACCGGCAGCGGCAAGACGGAAGTCTACATGCATCTGATCGGCGAGCTTTTGAAAGAATCCAGGGGGAGCATCGTGCTGGTCCCCGAAATATCCCTGACTCCGCAAACCGTAGACCGGTTTTATTCGCGGTTCGGGGATTGTCTGGCAGTCATTCATAGCCGGCTGAGTCAGGGAAGGCGCGTGGAAGAGTGGCATCGGATAAGAAAAGGAGAGGCCAAAGTGGTGATTGGGGCGCGTTCGGCCATTTTCAGCCCGGTGCAGGATTTGGGGCTGATGGTGATTGACGAAGAGCACGACACCTCCTACAAGCAGGAAGAAACGCCGCGATATGAGACAAAGCGAGTCGCGCAAAAAAGATCTGAGCTTG
The DNA here is from genome assembly GCA_964374005.1 of uncultured Planctomycetia bacterium. Lineage (GTDB taxonomy): Bacteria > Omnitrophota > Gorgyraeia > 2-02-FULL-51-18 > 2-02-FULL-51-18 > CAYJXB01. The sequence continues at coordinate 1,038 of CAYJXB010000109.1, read as the reverse complement.
AAAAATCAGTCGTGCTCTTGGGCAGCGCGACGCCGTCACTGGAATCTTTTTTCATGTCGGAAGAGGGAGCCATCGAGCGTATTGATTTGCCAGAACGCATCGCGAAACGGCCCCTCCCAATCGTCGAAATAGTGGATATGCGGCGCCAGTTTGAAGGCAAGGTTGAACGCATATTTTCGGGCGTTCTCGAGCAGAACATTAAAGACATCCTCTCAAAAAAAGAACAGGCGATGCTGCTCTTAAACCGCAGGGGATTTTCGACTTATTTACACTGCGCCTCCTGCGGTTATGTCATGACCTGTGAACATTGCCGCATCAGTCTGGCCTATCATTTTGACAAAGGTTCTTTATTTTGTCATGTGTGTCACTTCCGATCGGTGCCCCAGCGGCTCTGCCCCGGTTGCCGGAGGAATTATCTTCATTATTTCGGTATCGGCACCCAAAAAGTTGAAAGTGAGGCACGCCGCCTCTTTCCCGGGGCCAAGATCGGCCGTATGGATTCGGATTCCATGGCCAAGAAAGATTCTCATGAATTGATGCTGAGAGCTTTTAAGAGTAGGGAGATTGATCTGTTAATCGGGACTCAAATGATCGCGAAGGGCCATGATTTTCCTAACGTGTCATTGATCGGAGTCATCTCTGCCGACACGGCGCTCCATATCCCTGATTTCCGGGCGGCGGAGAGGACCTTTGATCTTTTGACGCAGGTAGCCGGCCGCGCCGGCCGCGGCGATATCCCAGGCAAGGTTTTAGTCCAAACGTATGTTCCTCATCATTATTCGATTCAAAGCGCCAAGGACCATGATTATCATGAATTTTATGCCAAGGAGATCGTGATGCGCAAGGAGCTTGGCATGCCACCTTACACCCATTTGATCAGAGTCGTGGTGTCCGGCAGGATGGAAAGGGAAGTTGTGAAACAGATCCTTGGCTTTTCGAAACTGTTGACGTCGTTATCGGGCGAAAGAATGTTTAAAGTGCTGGGCCCCGCCCCTTGCCTGATCTCCAAGGAAAGGGGCCTCTTTCGGTGGAATTTGT
>CAYJXB010000108.1:0-3922 GCA_964374005.1 uncultured Planctomycetia bacterium | reverse complement strand
TTTTAGGCGTTGTGTATACTAGACGGGAAACATGCCACCTTACTCTTCGCCTCATCAAATTAGGACCCGTTTATTCAGCGCCTTGGAAGCGGTCGGTGAGTTTGATGACTGCGTTTGTTTGGCCTATCCTCACTACTTCAATGTCGGCGATCATTTAATATGGCTTGGACTCCTGAGTTGGATATCCGACGTCCGGCAGGCGCACATCGCTTATACGGCCAGCATCTTTGATTTTTCGGAATCGGCAATGCAAAAAAAGAACCCGGGGGGGGCCATTTTCTTTAGGGGTGGCGGGAACTTAGGCGATCTGTGGCCTTTGTATCAGAGATTTCGAGAAAGCGTTATCGCCAGGAATCATCACCGCAAGATTGTCATCATGCCCCAGAGTATTTATTTTAAGGATAACCATCCTCTGGAGGCGGCGAGGAGAGTATTCAATGCGCATCCGGACCTCACCATTTTCACGCGGGATCAGCAAAGCTACGAGCTTGCAAAAAGGAATTTTGAGCGCTGCAAGATATTTTTGGCACCGGACCTTTGTTTTGTTTTGAAGGACTTGGGTAACCTTAAGCCAGCTTGCCAGGCCGATCGCCGCATTCTCTATCTTTGCCGGAAGGACAAGGAGCTTGATTCAAGATTTTCTCCATCTCGGCTGCCCAATCTTGGTATGGACGTGCAGGACTGGAGTATGTTGACGTGGAGAACCCGCAAGATTCAAGCAATTGTCCGCCGATTTCCACGACTTTGGAACTTGTTAGCAAGAAGTGTTTATGTTGGTAAAGTCCCAAAAGAGATTCTCGAAGGATCCGATTCTTTCTTCAGCGTCTTTCAGAAAACCCCTCGGTCTGAGCGCCAGGCCCATTCAGTTTACTTCGCGGCACTGGCTATTTTCCAGCTTTGCCGCTATCGACTGGTGATCACGAACCGCCTTCATGCGCATATTCTGTGCGTGATGCTGGGCATCCCTCACGTATTTCTGCCCAACAGCTATCATAAGAACGAGGCGTATTACAGGACTTGGACCTCCGAAATCCCCGCTTGCCGTTTTGTGGACGACCCCTCCAAAGTTTCTCTGGCAGTGAATGAGCTGTTGTCTTAATCTGGGTGTTATCGAATCGTGAGTATTCAATGAGCGGTGAGCAGATTTTTATTGATTTGCCGTCGGTCCAGGGGAATAAACTATTCCTGAAGTGGGTTTCCAAGGGCCCTTTATCAGAGGGATGCTATTGGGTGGAATATCCTGATATTTCCCGAATTCACGCTTCCGCGGGTAAATTGACAGAAGCCTCTTTGCCTTTGTGCCTAACGTTGGCGGCGTTGGGAGCGGAGAAGATCACGTTGCCGGTAGAAATCGACAGCACGGTGCTTCAAAGTTGGCATAGGATTATTAAAATAGTAAGCCAACAGGCTTTTCGAAGAAACACAATCTGTGTGGTTGAGAACGGACGCTCGGCGGCCAGCTACAGGAATCAACCTTATGATAACACCGCGCTTTTTTTTGGAGGAGGCACCGAATCGCTTTTGGCGTTGGCGCGTCTTAGAATACTGGGTATTTCCCCGCTCATCCTGAGTTTTGGGGGCGCTTCGTGGACCGGCAGCGATCCTGAAAAGAATCCGGACAAGTTCCGGTTAGATAAAGCCCTGTGCTGCGAGCTGGGTCTTAAGCGAATTCATGCTGTCACGAATTTCATGCAAATCATCAAGCCTTTACGCTGGGATCTATATCTCAGACCCGGCTATTTGGCCATGAATTCATTTCTTTTTTCGCCTTTTTTTATTTCGCTTGCTTTACCCATTTGTGAAGAATTTGGCATCGGGCATTTGGTTCAAGGCCATGAACGAATGAAAGATGCGTGGGAATATTTCTGTTTTGCCCCTCCGATGACTGATGCGTTAGGACAAGCCGCTTTTAGTGTGCGGTACCGCGTTGACCTTCAAAGTCATTTGAAACAGGATATTTGTCGCGAACTTTATTCCGGACACGCGGATTTAACAAAGTACCAGTACTCCTGCTGGCGTAATCACCAAGAGCGATGGTGCCATGCCTGCGAGAGTTGTTTTCGGTATTACCTGTTTCTAACCGTCGAAGGGCTTGATCCGAAAATTGTGGGTTTGGATCGCACAAGGCTTGAGCGAAATATCACCGAGATCATTCGCGATACACTTCGTTCACCGGATTGCTATGCCGATGAATACTGGGGTTATCTTTGGAGCCACAAACTCTTGAGGAAAGATACGGTTTTAAGGAAAGTTCTTAATGAGATACGTTTTAAATCTTTTTTCTTTAAACCGGTTCACGATGTCTATATGCGCATGCCGTTGATACCCAAGCGGCGCAAGAGCCGATTGGCTAGGCCGAAGATATAGTTTTTCTCGTTGGGGTGCAGTACGATGCTGAAACCTCCCAGAACATAAAGGCTTGTGAACAAGACGCCTAGCGCGAGTGCTCGCATGCTGAGGAATTTTGTGTTTGTGAAATAAAATATCCCCAGAAACAGTAGCGTCGTGGCGGCGGCCCAACCAAAAGGTTTTAAATAAGCCTCCACCCAATAGTGTTTTAAGTCTATTTTTGCGATGTGACAACAATAACTTGGCAGAAAAAGCGCCGCGAACAAAACCGAAATGAGCGCCTCCGCCAATACGATCCCGTAAAGCCCGAGGTGGAAGACTTTGGCGAATAAAACGCCCACCACGAGCATTACAAAAAGGGTCGGACCGGTAGCGAGTCCCGGTATTTTGACTTTTGCGGAAGCACTCATGATGCAATAACACGCCGAGAAAGGGACGCTTACCATCACGTATGAAACATGAAGCGGTAATATCACCGCTGCTTGTGTGAAGTCGTCGCCAACCCAAAGCCGTATAATTTCTTCCGAAAAAAACATGATGCCGAGGCAGATCGGGATCACCATCAGGCAAACGAATTTCGTGTAGGTAAAAAGGAGGATGCGCAGGTTTTCAAGAGCGTGTTTCGCGTAATACTCAGTGAATGTGGGTGTAAGGGCCCAGGCAGGCTCTTCAAACAACCGCTCAAGTGCCGACGGAAATTTTACACTCACCGCATAGACGGCGTTTGCAGCCGGTCCCCAGAAAAAGAAGAGCACCATTCCCATCGCGTTTTCATAAAGCACATAGCCGAGCTGTCCGATCGATGAAAACATACTGTAAGAAAGCATTTCCCGCACTTTGCGGGGGTTAAAGTTTCGTAGAGTGATCTTTTCGTCGAGCATGATTTTTTGGTGCCACCAGTAGATCAGGTAGTTTTTGGTCCACGTCATGACAAGGTATACGATGCCGTAAGTAGTAAGCGAGATCCATTTAGCGGGCAAAATAGAAAAGGCGATAAAAAGGCAGAGTGTTCTTAAAATAATGGAAGTCGAAGCCGTGATGTTGATTAGATCCAGCCGCTGGTGAGAGTAGAGCACGGACCAATAGACAATGTTGGGGATTGTGATCGCGAAGCTGATTGTCATCGTCAGGAAGAGCATTCGAGCCTGGTCAGAAAGTTTTCCCGTAATATGGAAAAAAACCGGCGCATTGAAGCTTGCGATCGCACCGGCCAGCAAAACCACGCCGGCCGTGACAAAAAGCATGCCACGGCCCGTGGAAAGATATTCTTTGAAATCGTGTTTCTTACCCTGGGAGAGGGAGAACGTTGTGTGGTGGGCGATGGCGGTCCGGATGCTCGTACTGATCATCTCAATGAGGCAGATCATGGATTCGGCCATGATGATAAGCCCGAAGGACTCTTTTCCAAGCTTATGGATCAGAAACGGCACGACCAAAATACCCAACACCATTCCGGTTGCTTTGCCGACATAGCCAGTTAGGATGTTGACAAAAAGGCGCTTTTGCATGGGGAGAGTATATACCCGGCATTTATGATATTCAAGGAAACCGCCGCTTACTTGATTTTCGGTAT
>CAYJXB010000107.1:2632-3924 GCA_964374005.1 uncultured Planctomycetia bacterium | reverse complement strand
TTTCGCGTCAGCACAAAAGATTTCGACAGGGTCATCGAAGAATTAAAAGCACAAAAAGTGCCCATCACCTTTTCAAAAAAAAGAGAGAAATCCTGGTCGGTTTACTTCTTGGACCCCGACGGCAATAAACTCGAAATCACCGCCTGGCCTCTCGAAAATTAGCCGCCAAAAATCCAGGGGTCAAAGGGGTCAGACCCCTCTGGCACCAGGGGTCTGACCCCTTTGACCCTGATGACTTTAAAGGCCAAATAATCTATAATAAACTCAAAAGGAGGGTGGGCCATGAAAGAAGGAGACAAAGCACCGGAGTTTAGTTTGGCGGCGAGCGACGGCAAGACCGTGTCGCTGAAGGACTTCAAAGGAAAGTCAAAGGTGATTCTCTATTTTTATCCCAAGGATGACACGCCCGGCTGCACGGTCGAGGCCTGCAGTTTTAGGGATTCTCTGAAGGCGATACAGCAAACGGACGCGGTGGTGTTGGGCATCAGTCCCGATGGCGTGGATTCCCATCGGAAGTTTGTGGAAAAGTTTAAGCTGCCTTTTATTCTTTTGAGTGATCAGGATAAAAAGGTCTGTGAAGCCTACGGTGTCTGGGTCAAGAAGAGCATGTATGGCAAAGAATACATGGGTGTCGTTCGTACGACGTTTTTGATCGCGAAAGACGGCACGATTGAAAAGACCTACGAAAAAGTCAAACCCGAAGGGCATGCGGGAGAAGTGCTGGAATATTTAAAGGGGATCCGATGATCAGAGAATCGGGGACCAGGAAATGGCAAAAATTAATTTCACAAACAAACAGCTGACATTTGAAATTCCGGAAGGGCTTTCCGTGCTGGAGGTCGCCCTAGAGCACGAGGTGCTCATGTATCACACTTGCGGCGGTAACGCCTCTTGCAGCACCTGCCGGGTGCGTGTCTTAAAAGGCGCCGAAAATCTCTCGCCTGTAGAAGAAGCGGAGTCGCAGGTCTTAGACGCGTTTGATTTAAAAGCGCCTCACCGCTTGGGCTGTCAGGCGCTGGTCATGAGCGGAGAAGTGGAAGTGGAAATTCCGGACAGGACGAAGCCGCCGCGTCCAAACAAAACCCCCCGCATTTCCGAAGACGCGCGAGGGACTTACTAATGCGGTTTTTTTCAGGACTAGGATTAATATCCGTTTCGCTGGCGGTTCATGGATCCCTTTTTTTCTCTTTGGACCGCACCATTTTCCTCAGCCCAGCCACCCAGATGCAAGCGCAGCAAAAAGTTTTAACCCAAAAAGCAAAAGACATCCAGTTTGAGTTTGTCGAAGCGCC
>CAYJXB010000107.1:0-2532 GCA_964374005.1 uncultured Planctomycetia bacterium | reverse complement strand
GCTTACATGAAAAACCTGAAAGAAAAAATATGGCTTTCGTGGTTTCCGTATCTTGCTTTTAAGTATCCCCAGGATTTCAAATCCGCGGACGTCGTGATCCGCTTCACTTTAAATCAGAAAGGGGAAGTGAAAATTTTGCAAGTGCTTGAAAGCCAGGGTAGCCCGCTTTTTGCCTCTGTTTGTATGGACGCGATTCAACGCGCTTCAGGATTCGGGGAAGTCCCTCAAGAAATGTTGGCGTTAACAGGCAAGGACGAGATAGAAATTAAATTCGGGTTTCATTACAGATAGATTAGATTGCCGCGCCACGCCTGCGGCCACGCTCGCAATGACCTAAAGGTCAGACTTTCTGGTAGATTTCCGATCCTTTTTCTCTGAATTCTTTTGATTTTTCTTCGAGGCCGCGATCCAGCGCCGCTTTCTCATCGAGCTCGAGCTTCGCCGCGTAATCGCGTACGTCCTGCGTGATCTTCATGCTGCAGAACTGCGGCCCGCACATCGAACAAAAGTGCGCAAGCTTAGCCGAGTCCTGCGGAAGCGTCTCATCATGAAAAGATTTAGCGGTTGTCGGGTCGAGTGACAGATTAAACTGGTCCTTCCACCGGAATTCGAAGCGCGCTTGGCTTAAAGCGTTGTCGCGGGTCTGAGCGCCCGGATGCCCTTTGGCCAGATCCGCCGCGTGAGCCGCGATTTTGTAAGTGATGACGCCCGCTTTCACGTCGTCTTTGTCCGGCAAACCCAGATGCTCCTTCGGAGTCACATAACAAAGCATCGCGCATCCATACCAGCCGATCATCGCCGCGCCGATTCCGGAGGTAATGTGGTCATACCCCGGCGCGATATCCGTGGTCAAAGGCCCCAGGGTATAAAACGGGGCCTCGCCGCATTGCTCGAGTTGTTTTTCCATATTGATTTTGATTAATTGCATCGGCACGTGACCAGGCCCTTCAATCATGACTTGGACATCGTGCTTCCATGCGATTTTCGTGAGCTCACCCAGTGTTTCCAATTCCGCAAACTGAGCCGCGTCGTTGGCATCGGCAATGGATCCGGGCCTCAAGCCGTCTCCAAGAGAGAAGCTGACATCGTAGGCCTTCATGATTTCACAGATTTCCTCGAAGTGGGCGTAAGCAAAATTTTCCTTGTGATGTGCGAGGCACCATTTGGCGTGAATGGAGCCCCCCCGTGAGACGATCCCGGTCACGCGCTTGGCCGTCAGCGGAATGTAGCGAAGCAGCACCCCCGCGTGAATCGTGAAGTAACTCACCCCTTGTTCCGCCTGCTCGATCAGCGTGTCCCGATACATTTCCCAGGTGAGTTCCTCGGCCTTTCCGCTCACTTTCTCAAGCGCCTGATAAATGGGGACGGTCCCAATGGGAACGGGGGAGTTTCTCAAGATCCATTCCCTTGTCTCGTGAATATTTTTGCCGGTAGAGAGATCCATGACCGTGTCCGCTCCCCAGTGGGTCGCCCAAGTCATTTTTTCCACCTCTTCTTCAACGGAAGACGAGATCGCACTATTGCCGATATTAGCGTTGATTTTAACCAGAAAATTGCGTCCGATGATCATGGGCTCCAGTTCCAGGTGGTTGATATTGGCGGGGATGATGGCTCGGCCGAGCGCCACTTCCTGACGGACAAATTCCGGCGTAATTTTCACCGGGATTGAAGCCCCGAAGCTCTGTCCCGCGTGTTGATTTCGCGAGGTCTCCGCCGCGATACCGTCGAGTGACATATTTTCTCGGATCGCGATAAATTCCATTTCTTCCGTGATGATCCCTTTTTTCGCGTAGTGCATCTGCGAGACATTGCGGCCCGGCTTGGCCTTTAGGAAACGGGACCCTTCGGCATCCCCCCGCCGCTGGATCCAGGGAAGACGCGCCGGGGCTAATCCTTCTTTGAGGTTAATTTTTATGTCAGGATCGGTGTACGGGCCGCTCGTGTCATAGACATAGAAGGGCGGATTGGGTTCCTCAAGCCGGATTTGGCGCATCGGAACGCGAATCCCGGGGTAAAGAGACCCTTGAATATACTTCTTATGTGAAGAAGGGAAATTTTCCATTATTTACCGAGGTATTCTATCACGTCGCGCGTCGAGACGACACCGATCGGGATACCGTTTGAGAGGACAGGAACGTGGCGGAATTTACCGATGGACATTTTGTGCAGCGCGTAAGCCAGGGGGGCGTCCTTGTCAAGCCACTCGGGATTTGGCGTCATAATGTTTTTGACCGGAAATGTTTTTGCGTCTTTGACGATGCCGGCCACCTTGAGTAGAATATCGCGGATGCTCGCGATACCCAGGAGTTTCTTATTTTTATCGCAGATCAGCACGCATCCTTTTGTCGGGAGCGCCTGCATTTTTTCGAGCACTTCCTGAATTGACGTCTCCGGAGAGACGATGATCGGCGGGGTCTTGGAAATAAAATCGGACACCTTTTCGGTCATCACGAGTTTCTGCAGCTTGTCTTTGCCGGGCGCCGGCAGGTCTTTTTGCATAAAGGAGTGCAGGCATTTGTCGCAGTGGTCGCT
>CAYJXB010000106.1:0-3946 GCA_964374005.1 uncultured Planctomycetia bacterium | reverse complement strand
AAAGAACATCTCCCCCACGTCTTTGATCCTTTCTACTCCACCAAAGAAGAAGGAACGGGTCTTGGCCTATCCATTGTTCATGGGATCATTACGAAGCATGGAGGAAAGATTAAAGTGGAAAGTGAGGACGGAAAAGGGACAACGATCAGTGTAATCTTATAAACTCCGTTTATACACATCTTTCCGGTGTTTTACGCGGGTGATTTGAATCTGTTTTTCTTCGGGACTAAAAGCATAAACAATCCGGTAATCCCCCTCTTTTATCCGGTAAAGACCGGGCTTTCCGGAGAGTTTTTTGTACCCAAAAGGCATGGGGTTATGGACAAGGGCTTTGATAACTTCCCGGATATTCTCCGCGTCGGCATTCGGGATCTTATCCAGATCCTTTTGGACAGACCGCGCGTAAGAGATTTGATACACGGTTTTAAGCTCTTATCCCTCTTTTTTTAAAGTACTTGTCCATTTCGGCTTGGGAGATAAACTCATCGTGTTTGAGCCTGTCTTTGGACACGGCAATATCTTCGGTGTCCTCGGCAAGCTCCAGGAGTTTCTCCCGAATAGCCTGGGCTACAAGATAATTCATCTTGATCCCGTGGCTAAAACAATATTTAGTCAGATTTTCTTTAAGCCGGACAGGAACCCTGGCGCCCAAAAGGACCTGACTTTGCTCGGAGCTTAGCATCGCGCCTCCTTGTTATCTTATGATAGCAAAGTATATCATTTTATTTCTGGTCTGTCAAGAGAAGCATTACAACCCGTCATCCTGACCCTGAGCGTTAGCTAAGGGGAAGGATCTCAGGCTAGATTCTTCAGCGCCAAAGAGCGTGGCGCTTCAGAATGACGCTGGTAAATGGATCAGTGTAATTTTGTGAAGTCGAATCCGGTGTATTCCCTCTTGGAAATCTTGCCTTTCTTATAAGCGTCGTAAAATGCCACGACCATTTCCGGATCAAACTGGGTCCCGGCGCATCTTTGCAGTTCTTTAAAGGCATCCTCCACCGACATAGATGACTTATAGGAACGGGCCGTCGTAATCGTGTCGTAGGAGTCGGCCACATTCACTATTCTCCCGATGATAGGTATATCTTTGCCTTTCAAACCCTGCGGATAGCCTTTTCCGTCCCAACGCTCGTGATGGCAAAGAATGCCGTCTTCCAGATGGGTAAGCCCTTTGACGGGCTTGACGATCGTCGCCCCAATCGTGACATGCGCTTTCATGATTTCAAATTCTTCTTCGGTCAGCTTCGCGGGCTTATTCAGTATCTGGTCGCGTATCCCGATCTTACCGACATCATGCAAAAGCGCCGATAGTTGTACCGTTTCCATAAATTCCCGATCGTATGCCATCTTGCCGGAATCAATCAGCTCTTTTACGATGACCAGACTATAATGCGACACACGCTCAGAATGACCGTGCGTGTACCGGTCCCTCGCGTCAATCGCGGTCGCGAGCGCGATCGAGGTATGTATAAAAAGGCGGTGCTCCTTTTCAAGCGCTGTTTTTAAATCCTTAAAAAGCTCGGCGTTCTTAACCGCCATCGCGACGTCATTGGCCAGCGTCACAAAAAGTTTTATCTCCTCATCGTGGTATCCCTCGCCGGAGAGCTTATCGCCCAGCATCAAAACGCCCAATAGATCTCTTTTGTAAAAGCTCGGGACACAAACGGCGGCGCGGAAATAATTCATCTGCTTCCGGATATCATCGTAATGGATGGCTCTCTCACCCTTTTTGTTGACCAGGATCTCGAAGTTCTGGATGTGCTCGAGCTCGCTATACACGAGCGACTCTTTTCGAGCGAATACGCCGTTATTCGAAGCCAAAAAAAAGCTGACCATCGGATTATCACTGGGAATTTTCACATAACCCACCGGGATCTTGACGCCGCCTTCTCCTTTACTGTCTATCAAAACATACGCGTCCTGTTTTTTATCATGCAGGAGAATCGCGACGTGCGTGACGCCGATCTGGCGATCAATAAATCTCGTGATGAGCTTAAGAAGCGTGATAGGGTCCTTGACTCGGATCATGCCCTTCGACGCGTTCATCAAAGCTTCTTGGTAGTCTAGTTTAGTGTACATTTGAAAAATCCTTCAGATCAAGGTCGTTAGGTCAGGGTTAAGAGGCCGGTTTAGTAGTTGGGTAAGGTAGTTGGTGATTTGACCTTACCCTAACCTAACTACCAAACTGGCTTCCTTACCTTAACCCAACCACTTAACCTTTTATGCTATGGCCTGATTCAATTTGTTAATCTTCTCTATAACGTTATTTTCTAAGTACTCCAGCACCAACGGCTTCGTAATGTAGTCGTCAGCGCCCAGGTTCTTAGCGCTTTCTATCGTCTTCTCGTCTTCCAGGCCTGTCACCATCATGACCTTGGCTGTCGGAAGTGTCTGTTTTATTTTTGGCAGGTATTCAAGCCCTTCCGCCTCGCGGCGCATTTTAACGTCCAAAATTACGATGTCCGGCCGGTCCTGAAGAAGCTTCGACATCGCCTCGTCGCCGTTCAGCGCCGTTGTCACTTTGAAGCCCCTCATTTCAAAGAAAGATTTCACGAAATTACAAACATCAATTTCGTCATCCACGACCATTAATTTAGGTTGTTTTGTCATTATAAACCTTTCCGGTCAGGTTGTTTGGTTAGGGTTAAGAGGCCGGTTTAGTGGTTGGGTAAGGTAGTTGGTGATTTGACCTTACCCTAACCTAACTACCAAACTGGCTTCCTTACCTTAACCCAACTACTTGACCCAATTAACTCTTCATTTCCGAGAGCGCTTCCTTCATTTTACTCTCAAGATCTCTCAACGAAGTAAGCGGTTTATCAAAACATGCATAAGCGCCCATTTCCATTAAATGGGCCCTTGTCTTACCTTCCCCTTCGGATGCCGTCACCATAATGCATTTGACGTTGGGCAAGCTTGCCTTTATTTCCTTTAACACTTCATCCCCATGTAATCCAGGCATTTTAAGATCAATGAGACAAATATCGGGCTTTTCTGACCGCGCTAACCTTAAGCCTTCATCCCCATCCCGGGCCACCAGGACCTCAAACCCTCTCGGTCCGAAATAACTTTGAATCAGATTAACGAACTCTAGCTCATCGTCGATTGCTAGTAACTTTGGCATTTACGATCATTCTATATTAAAAAATTCTGGTTAGGTTGTTAGGTTACGGTTAAGAGGCCGGTTTGGTTGTTTGGTTAGGTAGTTGGCGTTTTGACCTTACCCAATGACCAACTACTAAACTAGCTTCCTAACCCTTACCCAACCACTTAACCCAATGATAATAGTTTCTTCTCGTTAAGCAACTAATGCTACTTGCGGCGTGGGGAATCTAAGCGTAAACGTCGTGCCCACTCCTATCTCGCTTTCAACCGAAATCGTTCCTTTGTTACGCTCAACCACTTGCTTCACGATAAAAAGACCCAAGCCGGTGCCTTTGCCCGGGGCTTTAGTCGTATAGAATGGATTAAATACCTGGCCAATTTTATCCTGCGGAATGCCTGTGCCGTTGTCCGCTATACGAATAACCGCGGAACTGTTCTCACTAAATCCCGAGACGACGATCTTGCCTTGCTTTTTATCCATCGCTTGAGCCGCGTTGCGGATAATGTTGAAAAGCACCTCTTGAATTTGTTTTTTATCACCAACGACCACCGGAAAGTCTTTGGGAAAATCCGTCTGCACATCCACATTGCTTAATTGAAGATCATGGCCTATGAGACCGAGCACCTCGCCAACCTCTTTTTCGATATAAACTTCCTCAAAATCCGACCGCTTGGATGGTTTGGCAAAGCTTGAGAGCTTCTTTGTGATGCCGGTTGCCCGGTCTGTCTCCCTGATCACTTTATTCATGACCTCAGCGGAAATTTTCAAGACCTCTTCTTGCTTCAGATCTTTATAAAATCCATCACGCAAATTCAAAAGAAACATTTCGCACTGGCCGCG
>CAYJXB010000105.1:0-3999 GCA_964374005.1 uncultured Planctomycetia bacterium | reverse complement strand
TCGCTTGATTTGACGGGCGCAAGGCTCGGCTTCTGTGTGACGAGCCGCGCGCCTTCCGGCGAGGCAGGGCGCTGCCAATCATCAGGATACAAATTGTATCTTTGCTGTAAATACTCCGGATAAGCCTCATTGCTGCGTATTTCATCCGTTGGCAGATCACTCTTGAAATAGAAAAGCGCATAGGCGGACTTGTGAATAAGCCGAGAATTAAAATCTTTTCCGGCTTGGTATTTATCCATGAGCCCTTTAATCTGATTAAGCTCATCGGGAGAGAGGCGACGGTTTTCCGAATGACGATACAAATCGGAAAGCAGCCGCCAATCCTTATCCAATGATTCAAAAAAATCTGCGGATCTGCCTCGCGGTTCACGGCGGACAAGAGTAAATCTCGAATAATCCCAGATACGAGATAAATGATGCTTACGCGTGAAGGCGGTGCCCTCAATCAATACGGGTTCCCAACCATTTTCAAAAACCTGAGCTAAAAATTCAGGCTTCTCGGTGTAGTTGATTTCCAGGGTTCCGCCGTCATTTAAATGATTTGTTGCCTCGGCCAAAAGCCGTCCGAGCAGCACCCCTCCCGGGTCTATCCGGGTTGCGTCATATTTATCTGGCTCATCAGCGGAAAATGGCAACGGCATATTAAAGTAAATGCTATCGAACTTTTCCTCAGCCGGATGACCGGGAATATTGAAGAGGTCCGCTTCGACAAATCGCATGTTTGACTCATAAGGCCAAAGGGAGGCGTTGAATTTGGAATTTTCCACGGCGAATCTATCGGTATCCGTCGCGAGTATTTGAATTTCTCCCTTGGCCCTTTGGGCGGCTGCCAAAGCGTCCACTCCAGAACCGCTACCCAGAATAAGAAGCTTTGAATTTTTCTTTGGCCAGATCCCTATGGTAAATAGGTGTGAACTTAGCGATCCCGGATTATAAACATTTGGGAAAATAACGATGGGAACATCCGTTGCCGTTTTTAGCACGCCAAACAATGAGTCCGCGTAAGTGCCCACCGAAGCGGTATTCTTCTCCACCCACCCCCTGGCTTCAAAAAATAACTTCTCATCAGAAGGTGTTAGGATCGGGATGGCGGCATAACCCAGCAATAGGGTTTTCTTGGAGAGGCCCTTTTTAAAATCCCGCCCGGCTTTTTTCCACGCAGGGCCCGGCTTCATCCCTCTCTTCATATGTTCAAATGCCCATTGCTTCGTAATCGCTTCTTCATTTTTTTGTCTCAACGCCTCCGGAAACTGGGACCAAGCAAGTCCTTCGGATAAAATGAGGACAGGCACGTTATTGTTGAAAACTACTCGAATCTTCGAAGGATTCCTCCGATCGTCGCGCTTATAGGACGGGATGATATGAGAGTGCATAAGCTCTCTTTGTTCAAGCGATAAGTCCAAGTCATATTGCCAGAATCCGTCTTTTATATTGGAGGCCGGTACATAAAAATGGACACCCGCCGCTCTCCCCAAGGCCGCCAATGCGGAGTTTTCAGCGATGGCATTCGGTTCCACCGACGCTTCGCTGGCCAGCCGCGCGCCGGACAAGAAAGGCCTGATTTCACGCCGTTTCATCAACTTTTGTTTGGATTCTGGTTTGAGGAGCTTAAGAACTTCGCGGAATTTCGATTCTGCATTTTCTAGAATGCCCCTGACATAATTTTCTTCTGAATCCGTAAGTGGGTATTTTATTGACTTCTCAACCAAACTTTCAATCTCATTAAATTCCGCTCCAACGGTAAATCCAAGTATCCTGAAAAGGTCCGGTGGGTCAGCGCCTTGGGCAATCAAATTAGCCATGTTGCGCAAAGCGACTACCGCGGCGTTGTAATCGCCTCCGTCCATCGAGGCTTGGATGTTCTCGGCCGTCACGGACGCGTCTCGCCGTCTCAATTGGTGTTTCCATAAAGTCTCGAAACGCGTCGCTCTATCGGAAACATTCGCCTCAAAGTTTTCCGGATCGTTCACCAAAAGCCTCCACCTTGTGCGTTGCACGGAGCCGCGTTTAAGCAGATTAGACAGGAGGCTCATTCGTTCGACCGATTTTCTAATCTTTTCTGCGGTTTCCGGAGTCACGTTGGTTTTCGGATTGGCCGCGGCCAACTGCCTGACTTGTTTATACAAATAATGAAAAGACTCCAACCGCATTTCAAACGATGAATAATCAATACTGTGTTCGCGTAAAGAATTTTCCATCGAATGTGCTTTGTACTCCAAGCGGTCCGCCCGGTGCGGATCCGCCTCGAAACCTTTTAAAACACGTGCCCACCCTCCAGGCAGTTCAAATTGAGCCAACCGCGCGCCTTCTCTCACAAGACCCGCAGGGGGTAGTTTTGAGGCCACAAGGCGCCTGACTTGCTGAGATATTCCTATATTTTTGGCTTGCTGTCTGATATAGGAATTGTCAAAAACTCTTGCGACGGACGATAAGCGATCTGACGGACTAAGACTTTCGAAACTCAGATCTTCTTGATCAACTCGAAATCCATGCGCCCATAAATTGCTGATAAAGCTTACAAACAACCTCTCATTTGCCGGAAATCCTGACTGCGGGATCTCGCTCAAAATCACCAACTGACCGCCGATCTTCAATAGTCGTGATGGCACTTCGATAAGATCTTCCGATTGGTTTTGTAAATCATCTGTCGTCGGAAAATACATCACCACCTCATCCACAATGCCTTTAAATCTTGCGTCTTTCCATTCCTGCGCTTTTACTTTTAGAAAAACGACATTGGTTAAATTATAAGAATTTATTTTTGCCTGGATCGCATCGCCAGAAGGTTCAAGTCCCACAAAAAGCTGATCCGGGTGTTTGCTCGCCCGGCTAATCAGCACATCACCATTTCCTGAACCTACCTCAACAATGACCCTTTTAAATTGGCTGGGATCGGGTATACTTTCCGCCAACCGTGCGCCGGATGAAGGAACCAGTTTCAACTGGACCGTCTCACCGTTCGGGACAACCTTGTCCATGTCGTTGTCCATCAAGATTTCGCTCTTTGAGGTTGTGCGTGAGAGTTTGATGAACGCGCTTGAATATACCCATTTGGCGGATTTAAATCGGAGCGAGTTTAGGAAACCCGACGCGTCCAAAATTTTCCTTAGAGATAATCCCTCCGAATGCCGGATCCAGACAGACACCATCAGTCCTCCAGGAACCTCTTTTTTCTGCGCATCCAGGAGTTGTTTCACATCCACCACTTTGGCGGCTGCCTGTCCTTCAAACAGGATGTCCCGTCCGACCTTGATATCCGCCGCGGTAAGTTCTGGTGACGCCGATGGCGGTATGGGTGCCTGCTCTTTTTCCGGAGCCGTGGAAGATGTTTCGGCGGATTTCAATTTCTCATAAAGCGCTACGAGGTTCTTCCCATAATTTCGCTTCTCATCCAGCGGGTCAAAACCCAAAAGCGCACGGACCAGATCAAAAGGTCTGCTTCCCGGTTCTATATAGCCTGTCTGTTGGATAGAATTCTCTTCTCCTTTTTTCTTAAAAGTCAGACGGTAAGCGTCTTTCTTTTGCCTGGATTTCCGGATGCCGATTTGAATATCGTTTTGGCGTAAACCTTTCAACAAAGCCGCCTGCTCCACGCCAAACACCTTACTCATGATTTTCAATACTTCATGGATAGTTTTCAACAGTCTTGCTTTTTCTTCGTCGGAATAATTTAGATTCCGTCTTTCATGGTCAAGCCTGCCCAGGAATTTCTTAAAGGCGGTTGCGATCTTGGTGTTTTCGATCTGCTTTTGGTCGGCCGCGTCCAAAAATTGGGCCTTGGCTATGTTAAATTCCCTATAGGCCTCGGCAAAATTTTCCTCAGATACCCAGTCCCGAACCCGGACAAATGCCCTCTGTAAACCCAATGGCGCTCCTCCCAGCACGCCGGTTGTGCCAGGCTTATACTCGGCGTGCATCGTCAGTTTCCTCAGCGTATCCAAACCATGTAAGAGCTCATAAGTGTCCGCCAGCCGCGCGCCCGTCAAACTGAAGCCGGGC
>CAYJXB010000104.1:0-4008 GCA_964374005.1 uncultured Planctomycetia bacterium | reverse complement strand
ATCTGGCAGAAATAGCCCCACAACCGGCATTTCTCCTTCAGATCCTGAAGGATGAGCGGCACGACACAGATGGGAAAATCCCCCGCGATGCCGCCGCCGATCTGGAAAAAGCCGAGCGATTCTTTTTGGGAATTTTCCCGATACCAGCGGATGAGGTCCGCCATCTGTTCGACGCCCGCTCTGACGACGGAATAGTCCGACACCTCTTTTCGCATCACGTTCGCGACGAAGATGTTCCCGAGCGTGGAATCCTCCCAGCCGGGTGTGTAAATCGGGATATTTTTTTCACAGGCCGCGAGGACCCAGGAGTCTTTCGGATCAATCTGAAAGTGCTCGTTGATCACGCCGCTTTGAAGCAGCTGATAGATGTATTCGTAGGGAAAATAACGCTTGTTTTCCTTATCCGCCTTCTGCCAGAACTTGAGCACCTGGCGCTCGATGCGGCGCATCGCCTCTTCTTCTGGGATGCAGGTGTCCGTGACGCGGTTTAAACCTTTATCGCGAAGCTCAATCTCTTCTTTGTCCGACAGACTGCGGTAATTCGGTACCCTCTTATAATGTTGATGGGCCACGAGATTGAAAATATCCTCTTCCAGGTTGGCGCCGGTTGTGCAAATCCCGTGGATCTTGTCCTGACGGATCATCTCGGCAAGTGTGAGGCCCAGCTCTCCCGTGCTCATCGCACCCGCCATCGCCAGAAACATCTTGCCGCCTTTGTTCAAGTGCGCGAGATACGCCTCGGCCGCGTCCACGATCACGGCCGCGTTAAAATGGCGGTAGTGATGCTTGATAAACTCTTTCACGGCCCCTTTGTTTTTCAGAGTTTGCGCGATTCCTGTTTTAACACGCTCAACGTGTGTCGGCATATTCCCTCTCTTCTATGGATGATAAATATTTATAACACGGCTCTTATCTTTTGACAAATAGATAAGAAACGCCGTATGACAAACTAAGACAAGCAAAAGCCAGCGCGAGGCTGAGAAAAAAATTAAGTTTAAGCCAGCGGTTCAATACGAAGGGGATAAAAAACGTGAGTGACAAAGGGACCGCTGTCAAAATGGATACCGCAAATGCGTTGATCTTTTGCATGTCGCGGTGCTCCAGGTACGCCAGCGTCAAGGAAAGGATTGACACAAGCGGCAGCGCGACGATAAAGCCCGCTAAAATCGGCTTCTTACCCGCCAGATGCGACGCGCCCGCGATCACGAATGACGAAATCAATATTTTAATCCAAAATAACATTTTGTTTTGTCCTTTCTATGGAAGCGAAAGTTTTAAGACAATCGTGGCGGCGAGAGAAGCGAGTGTCTCGCGAAGGAGCCCACTAGCAGCGACTGAGCGAGATACTTGCTTCTAGACGCCGCGTGGTCGTTTTAACAAATTGAGTGCGCTGCCTGCTTTGAACCACTCCGCCTGTTCTTTGGTGAACGAGTGCGCAAGCTCGATCCTCTCGGTGCTTTTATCCGCGTGCGTCAGGATCATCGTGAGCGGTTTCCCGGGACTTAAGTTCTTCAATCCTACAATACTCACGCGGTCATCCGCCCTCACCTTGTCATAGTCCGAGGGGTTTTTAAACTGAACGGGCAGCATGCCTTGTTTTTTAAGATTCGTTTCGTGAATACGCGCGAAAGATTTGGCGATGACCGCTTTTCCTCCCAGATAACGGGGCGACATCGCCGCGTGCTCGCGGCTCGAGCCCTCGCCGTAGTTTTCGTCCCCGACGGCGACCCAGCTCATTTTCTCATCCACGTAATCCCGCGCGACGCGGCTGGCTGTTTCCTCTTTGCCGCCTTCCAGCCAGTTCTTCGCCATGCCCGGTTTGTCCGTAAACGCGTTATTGGTCCCCAAAAACAGGTTGTCCGAGATTTTATCCAAATGCCCGCGATATTTGAGCCAGGGGCCGGCCGGTGAAATATGGTCGGTCGTGCATTTGCCCTTCGCCTTGATCAGGATCGGGAGGTTCTCGAAATCCCTGCTGTTCCAAGGAAGAAATGACTCAAGCTTTTGAAGCCGGTCGCTTTTGTCATCGATCAGTACTTGGATCTTTTTTCGTTCCGCTTCGGGCATCGGCGCGACAAAACCCGCCTCGCCGCTCGCGTAACCCCTCGAGGGAAGTTCCGGCGCCTCCGGCGCCTGAAGGACGATTTCTTTTCCGCCGGCGCCTGCGATCTTGTCTTTCAACGGATTAAAATCAAGACGGCCCGCGAGCGCGAACGCGGTGACGATCTCGGGAGAGCCCATGAACGCGAGCGTCTCGGTATTGCCATCGTTACGCGCGGGAAAATTTCGATTGAATGACGTGATAATGGAATTTTTTTCACCTTGCTTGATGTCATCACGCTTCCATTGTCCAATGCAGGGGCCGCAGGCATTGGCCAGCACGGTTCCGCCGATCTGCTCGAGAAGCTCGAGCTGGCCGTCGCGCCGGATCGTGTTGTGAATCTGGTCCGAACCGGGCGTGATCAGAAAATAACACTTGGCCTTGATGCCGGCCTTTTTGGCCTGGGCCGCCACATGGGCCGCGCGTCCGATGTCTTCATAGGAAGAATTCGTGCAGCTGCCGATGAGTGCCGCCTTAAGCTCGATCGGGTATCCTTTTTCCTTGGCGGCTTTAGCGAGCTCCGAGATCGGGCGCGCCAGGTCCGGGGTGTGCGGCCCGACCACATACGGCTCTAGCCCCGAAAGATCTATTTCGACGATCTCATCATAAAATTTCTTCGGGTCTTTTTCGACTTCAGGATCAGCGACGAGATTTTTCGCATTTTCTTCGGCGAGTGTCGCGAGTTCCGCTCTTTTTGTCGCGCGAAGATAAGTCGCCATTCTCCCGTCAAACGGAAAAACAGAGGTCGTGGTCCCGAGCTCCGCTCCCATATTGGTGATCGTGCCCTTGCCCGTACAGCTGATCGAGCGCGTCCCGGGCCCAAAATACTCGATGACTTTGTCCGTGCCGCCCTTGACCGTGAGAATACCGCAAAGTTTCAGGATCACGTCTTTTGAGGAAGCCCAACCGTTCAAGCTCCCTTTTAAATAAACCCCGACAAGCTTCGGGCATTTCACTTCCCATGAAAGCCCCGACATCACGTCCGCGGCGTCCGCGCCCCCGACGCCGATCGCGAGCATCCCGAGACCGCCGGCGTTGGGCGTGTGAGAGTCGGTCCCGATCATGAGACCGCCCGGGAACGCGTAGTTCTCGAGCACGACTTGGTGAATGATCCCCGCCCCCGGCTGCCAGAACCCGATGCCGTAGCGTTCAGAGGCGCTTTGCAGAAAGTCGTACACTTCCACATTGGTCTGGATCGCTTTTTTCATGTCCTCGACGACGCCGACTCTGGCCTGGATCAGGTGGTCACAGTGGATCGTGGTGGGAACGGCCGTGGAGTCGCGGCCGGCAAGCATGAATTGCAAAAGCGCCATCTGCGCCGTCGCGTCCTGCATCGCCACACGGTCAGGGCGAAGGGAAAGATAACTCGCCCCCCGGCGAAAATCCTGATTTTTAAGATCGGTGACATGCGTCGCGAAAATTTTCTCGGTCAAGCTGAGCGGCCGGCTTAATTTTTTCCTTAAAAAATCAATTTTCCCGCCCGCTTCCGAATAAAGCTTTTTTATCACAGGTGGTTTAGCGCTTCCTGTAAAAACGGCAGGATCCCTTCACACTCTTCCTTAGTCATGCGCCCGAGCTTGGCGAAACGTGGCTGGCCTTCGGCGTCCATCGTTTCCCTAGAGATCTGCAGTTTCTTGGGGCCGTTGTTGTAGGAATAAACGCTGACGCTGAGCTTCGTGTCCTCGGTGTCCCAGCTTTTGGTGAAAAGTTGCTTGTCCAGAGTGCTGTCGTATGGCATCGTCGCTCCTTTTTATAGGACGCTAGGCCGCGAGTCTTCTCTCGCGGCACAGCGCTCGGGGCAATGGATGGCCCCGTAGCCGCCAGTCTACTCTGTCTTTTATTTTTTGCCAAGAATATATTGGAGGGTTTGGGCAAGAGCTCCGTTAAACGGCCGCCTCGCCTCTTTC
>CAYJXB010000103.1:0-4021 GCA_964374005.1 uncultured Planctomycetia bacterium | reverse complement strand
AATTGAAAGAATTATAAAATACGAACGCGCGCACGTCGTAGCCCTGTTCGACCAGCTGCTCCGTTAAATGCGACCCGATGAATCCGTCAGCGCCTGTGACAAGAACCCGTTTGGACTTCATCTTTTAGCGCCCAGGTTAATCCAGGTCTTCGTGCGCCCAGTTTCGGGCTTTGTTATAGGCTTTGCCGACCTTGTCTTCAAGCGTGGGAGAAAGGATTCTTAGAAGCTCTTTCCCCATGATGCGGTATTGTTTTCCGACCTTCGCCGTACGGATCAAGCCCTTTTTGATCATTCGCGTGACGGTGCTTGAGCTCACCTTTAGAAGCTCCTGCGTCTCCTCATGCGTATAAACCTCATTCTCTTTAATCTCCATTTCTCCTCCCTCTATAAAGTGGGTTGACTATATCATATGCTGTCATTAGATGTCAATAGTAGTCACATTTGCGGACTTGATTTAAAGCGTTATTTGAGTTATGTTATGGCCTATGCTAAACGATGCCCGAGCCAATCCGTTTAAAGCGACGCAGCTGGATTTTAAACGTACGATTAAACGATTGGCGAGACGTGCGCTCAAAAATCTGAGACCCGATTCGCCGGCATTCAAGGAAGCCTGGATCCGGAAAAATAAACCGATGGATTATTTACGCTGTGTCGAATTTCCTTTGAGCTATCAGCTTCTGTCTCTCGGGGACAACATGAAAGTGCTGGATCTGGCAAGCCCGCAATGGTTTTCCCTTTTTCTGGCGCATCGTTTTCCTAGAGTCGAGTTTGTTTATACCAATATTCTCGAAAGCGAATTACGTCAAATAAAGGACATCGCCGCCTGTCTGGGACTTAAAAATATCTCTTATCGCGTGGAAGACGGACGCCATTTAAGTTTTACGGATGAGTTTTTCGACCGCGCGGTCAGCATTTCGACGATCGAGCACATCGCGCCGGATATTGGCGGAGACACGCAAGCACTCGGCGAAATCCGTCGAGTTTTGAAAAAAGGTGGGGAATTCACGCTGTCTGTCCCGCTTAAAAAAGAGCGCAGCCTAGTTTATGACAGTCTGCATCCGGTTTGGGAGCGAGAAACTCAGCAAAAAAATTTTTACATGCGCAATTACGACCTGCGGCAAGTCGAGGAATTGGCCCAAAATACGGGCTTCACTCTTCTGGAAAAATTACTCATGTTCGAACGGCCTGGTTTATTCGCGATGGAATACTGGGAAAGTGAAGGCCGCCACCGAAAAGAGAAGGATGGCGTCATCAAATTAAAAAAGAAAATCGATAAATTGATCGGCCTGCGCCTTGAGAGTATTCTCGCGACTCGTTATATCCGGGTGGAGGCCGAGACCACGTCGCAGGATCGTTTGATCAACCTTGTTGCAAAACTCTTGAAAAAATGATCAAAAAATCAATCTCGCCGCTGATTTTGGACCATTTGGACCTATTCCGGTGCCCGCTCTGTTCAGCGGGGCTGACATTTCAGGCGGAATTTCTCATCTCCGACCAATGCGGTCATTCGTTTGAAATCGAGAACGGCTTGCCTCTTTTGTTCTGCCCCAATGACTGGTCCGGAAAAACAGATGTCACCGAAACAATCAAATCTTTTTATGAAAAGACACCGTTTCCGAACTATGAAGACATCGACAGCAAATTTCGGCTGATCGAAAAGGCGGAGAAAGGGCTTTTTGCGCATTTACTGAACAAGCAAATTACCCACGGATTAAAAGTTCTGGAAGCGGGGTGCGGGACGGGACAATTGAGTAATTTCTTGGGGATCGCGTCAGGCCGCGCCGTGTTCGGTGCGGATATGTGCCTTCACTCTCTTAAACTGGCCGAAAATTTCAGATATAAAAATGAGATCGGCCATGCCTGTTTTTTACAAATGAATTTGTTTAGGCCGCCCTTTCGACCCGAGGCGTTCGACCTCGTGATAGCCAACGGGGTTCTTCATCATACCAGCGATCCCTATCGCGGGTTCCAATCCTTGCTGCGGCTGGTAAAAAAAGGCGGGTTTATCATAATCGGTCTGTACAATTCTTACGGGCGGATCGGGACCGACCTGCGCCGTTTTGTTTTCTCGGTGACCGGCGGCCTATTTTGTTTTCTGGACCCACACCTTAGGAAAAACATGCCGCAAGCCAAAAAACACGCATGGTTTATGGATCAATATAAAAACCCGCATGAATCCAAACACAGCATGGATGAAGTGCTGGATTGGTTTGACAAAAATAACGTGGAATTTTCCAATAGCATTCCCAAATTATCGTTATGGAAAAGTTTCTCGGAAGAAGAAAAATTATTCAGCGCCAATCCGGCGGAAACCAAGCTCGATCGGATTCTAGTGCAGCTTCAATTTATGTTCAGAGGGTCTAAAGAAGGCGGACTATTCATTATGATCGGCCGCAAACAGGCCTACTGAGTTACGTGTAGAAAATTCAAAATCTCACGAGCAACTACTTCGTTGCCCAACGTGGATAAATGCAGGTCGAATTTCCAATACATATTATTCCCTTGAAGACTCTCTTTTTTGAACGCCTCGTTTAAATCAAGAAAATCGACCTGTTTTTCCCGGCAAAAGTCTTTTAGGCGCACGGAAGGCTCCAGAAGATCGAAATCTCCCGCTTTCAAACGGTATTTAAACAACCAGCCCGCCCAATAAACCTCGTCAATGTAGCAACGGTCGGGGATATTCACAACGACCAACCTTGCGCCGTGGCCCTGAACCTCCTGGCGCACCCTTTCAAGAGCGGCTTCGGTTGCTTTCCAAAATTGTTCTTTTTGACTGGACTGCTTTTTACCATAAACAACCAGCTCAAGCGGTGGCTCTTTCTCAACGAGATTCAGACGATAAAGAAGATCGTTCACCGCCGTAAATTTCCTTAACCGAATCGCTAAATTATAAATGGATGAATTTTTCTTCAAATATTGCTTCAAAGACGAAAGCTCGAACTTTTCTTCGTTTGATTGCCTAGCCCTGGGAGCATCGTATGGGTTACCCAGATACCGTCTAAAGCGATAATTTTCGTAGGGGTCATTTCCCGCGTAAAAGCAGAGAATCACAAGCTCGGGCTTATATTGGCGTAAAACTTTTCTTAGAATCTGCCACTCTTCCACGGTGTTATACCCGTAACAACCGGTATTTAGTACGGGCTTATTTAATCGCTGCCCCACCAACGATACAAACGTCTCATGGTCATTGACGCCGGTGCCGGCTGTCTGAGAGTCGCCTGAAAAAATAATCGTATATCGGCCCGGGTTCTCATGAAGATACGGCAAACTATTGCGGAAACCTTCTTCATTGGTCGTGATGCGGAATTTAAATTCAGAGAAAGCTCCGACAAGCTCCACATTCAAGTTGGGTTTAAGCCGTTTCTGAGGAAGCCCGGTGCTATCGTGATAAACGATCTTTTTTAAAAAATTTGAGGGGATGTGCAGTTGCCATTGAAGAACCTTGTCGACCGCTGCCAGCGTGCCGGCCGTGACGACCAGCATGAGTCCTACTCTGGCTAAAAATAAAAATGGCTTGTGGCGGGACATTAGAACATGGTGTAAATTACCGGCGCCAAAGCCGAGCCCTGGCCCAGCACGATCAAAACGCCGACCGTCAAAAGAATGATGACGATCGGCAGCAACCACCAATTGCGGCTGAGTCTTATAAAAAGCATGAACTCTTTAAAAATGGAAACTTTGCCCATAAAAAAACTCCTCCCGACCCTTTTAGAACTGTCTCTTGTACTCCTCAAGATCCTTCCGAGTCATCTTGCTCTTCACCCAGTAGCTCGAGCGACTCTTACCGTTGACCGGTCTTAAAAAACTGTGTCCAAATAGCCTGGCCAAGAGCGCCGTCGGAGTGACGAAGAAATAAAAAACAACGATCAAAATCACACGCGTCATGACCCAGCCCATTAATAGAGCCATGGTCATCCAGATTTTCTGAATTGTCTTAAGTTTTTCAGGCATCCATAGACCAAAAATGAAGAAGAAAGAAGAGAAGCCTATAGGGAAAAATGGAATATTTTTGGACCGCCAC
>CAYJXB010000102.1:0-4058 GCA_964374005.1 uncultured Planctomycetia bacterium | reverse complement strand
GAATAAACCCGTTTTTTAAAACCTTTCTGACAAAAGAAAAACCGTTCGAATGCACCCCGCTGGACGCCACGCCGATAATCACGTGGCCAGGCCTGACTTTTTTCCCATCAATGACTTTGCTCCGGTCCACGACGCCCACGCAAAAACCAGCCAGGTCAAAATCGCCTTTGGCGTAAAGTCCTGGCATCTCGGCCGTTTCACCGCCGATGAGCGCGCATCCGGCTTGTTGACAGCCCTTCGCGATGCCCCGGACAACCTCTTTCATGACCGGGAGCTGGATCTTACCGACCGCAAAATAATCCAAAAAAAATAGAGGTTCCGCCCCCAGCGTCAAAATATCGTTCACGTTCATCGCGACAAGGTCGATCCCCAGCCCCTCATAGCGGCCGGCGAGCTTCGCGAGCTTGAGTTTAGTGCCAACGCCATCCGTGGAACTGACCAAGAGTGGATCACGGTATTTTTTATTCGGCAAGCGGCACAGCGCCCCAAACCCGCCGATCCCCGCCACCACCTCCGGGCGTCTGGTCATCCTCGCATACGGTTTGATGCATTCGACAAATTGATTCGCCTTGTCGATATCCACTCCGGATTGTTTATACGTACCACTCTTAGACATAACATCTTTCTGGTTAAGTCGTTGGGTTAAGGTCAGGAAGCCTGTTTGGTAGTTAGGCAAGGTTGTTGGTCACCAACTACTTAACCCAACAACGAAACCGGCTTCTTAACCCTCACCAAACAACCTAACCCAAATTCAGTCCCTGTGCTACTGGCCCTTCTCCGCATAATATTTATCAATTCCCTCGAACGACACAGGGTACTTTCCCGTCCAGCAGGCCGTGCAATAATTCTCTTTCGGAAAACTGACGGATTTTAACATGCCCTCTAAAGACAGATAGCCTACCGAGTCGCACTCAAAATATTTTTTTATTTCTTCGATCGAATATTTGTTCGCGATGAGCTCCTCCCGCGTCGGAAAGTCAATCCCGTAAGCGCAGGGAAATTTATGAGGCGGACAGCTGATCCTCAAATGCACTTCTTTGGCGCCCGCCTGGCGCAGACCCTTCACGCGGATTTTGGAGGTTGTCCCCCGGACGATCGAATCGTCCACGACCACAACCCTTTTACCCTTCAAGACTTCTTTGATGAAATTAAATTTCACACGTACTTTGAAATCGCGCATGCCCTGACTGGGTTGAATAAAAGTTCTACCAACATAATGATTGCGGATGATCCCGTATTCCAACGGGATGCCTGATTCCTGTGAAAAACCAAGTGCGGCGGAATTGCCGGAGTCCGGCACCGGAATCACGATATCGGCGTCGACCGGCTGCTCTTTCGCCAGCTGCCTTCCGAGCCGCTCGCGGACCAGATGCACGCTTTCGCCGAAAATCTTCGAATCGGGCCTGGCAAAATAAACATGCTCGAAAATACAATGCGCCAAACGCGCGTCACCCGCCTGGATTCTCTCGGATTTAACGCCTTTAGATGAAATAAATAAAACTTCTCCCGGCGCTATTTCGCGCACCGCCTCGGCCTCCATCATGTCAAACGCGCAGGTTTCGGAAGCTACAACATGCGCGTCGCCTTTTTTCCCGAGCCACAGTGGACGAAACCCCTGAGGGTCGCGCGCGGCAATCAAATAATTATGCGTCAACAAAACCAGCGAATAGGCGCCTTCGACGCGGCTTAAGGCGTCCACCACGCCTTCTTCTACGTTGCGCAGCGACGGCTTCGCCATTAGATGGATGATGATCTCGCTGTCGGTCGTGGTTTGAAAAATGGAACCGTAGGCTTCGAGTTCCGAACGCAAAATATCGGCGTTCACGATATTGCCGTTATGGCCGATGGCGATCTCACCGCGCGAATAGTCCACCAAAATCGGCTGGGCATTTTTGATATTGCTCGACCCGCTCGTAGAATAGCGCACATGCCCGATCGCGCGGTCACCCACCAGGTATTCCAAATGATTTCCGTCAAAAACATCCTGCACGTGTCCCATGCCTCGGTGCACGGACATCTTTTTTCCATCCGTCACGACAATACCGCACGATTCTTCGCCGCGGTGCTGAAGCGCGTAGAGACCTAAGTAAGTCAAATAAGGAGCTTCCTTATGGCCGAATATCCCGAACACGCCGCATTTGTCTTTGAGTTCGCTTGACATAAATAAAACTCCTTAACGTAAAACGAAAAACGTAGAACGCAAAACTGTGGTGTCACTGACGTGACTGATAATAAAAGTCACGTAGTGACACATTAGTTTTACGTTTTTCATTTTACGTTCTAAGTTGCTTTAATTTCTCCGCCCAAAAATTTGCGTGCCTGGCCATCCCTTGACGCGCGACCGGCTCTTTTAAGATCACCGATAATTTTGACTCCCAGGTCGCGAGCTCCGAATCCAACTGATTGAGTGATGCCTCAAGATTTTCATTTTTCTTTGAATTCCTGATCAAGTCCCTTGTCGTTTTGATCGCCTCTTCGGTCTTGGGGGCCCCTTGGGGATCTTTGACGGATCGAGCGATCGCTTCCAAACTGACAATGATATTTTTCACTATTTTAATCCTTACATTACGTTGTCATCCTGAGCGAGCATAATTTTCTAATTAGCGAGTCGAAGGATCTCATTGTGAGATTCTTCGCCCTTTGGGCTCAGAATGACGGGTCTCATCGTTCCATTCTTCTTTGAATCGAACTTCTCCACGTGTGGCTCAACACCTCCAGCGGCGCTTTAATCAGCTCATTGATCTCGAGATTCTTGCCGCCGACCTTCCCGATGACCTGATAAGGAAATTGGAAAGATTCTATCAGGTTCCCGGTATTTTTTAAATTTTTTGGGTCCACCGAGATCACCACGCGCGACTGGGACTCGCCGAAAAGCAACACTTCTTTCGACAAAGACCCTGAAGAAACGGCGACCTTCGCGCCAATTTCACGGCCTTTCTCTAAGAGACAGGATTCGGCAAGCGCGACGGCAAACCCGCCCTCGGAACAGTCGTGCGCCGATTGCAACAATCCTTTTTTCACCAAAGCCGCAAGCAAATGATTCAGCGTATCGGCTTCTTCCAGATCAAGGCCCGGGACTTTGCCGGCTTTCGTATTAAAAATAACTTTTAAAAATTCGGAAGCCCCAAGCTCTTCCTGTGTTTTACCCAGAAGAATAATCACATCCCCTTTATTTTTAAAATAAGAAGATACCGGTTCATAGCCTTCGATTAAACCCACCATACCTATCGTCGGCGTGGGATCGATGGCGCCTTTAGGATTTTGGTTATACAAAGAGACGTTTCCGCCTGACACCGGCGTGCCAAATTTTAAACACGCGTCACGGATGCCTTCTATGGATTTTTTAAGCTGCCAGAACACTTCCGGATTCATCGGATTGCCGAAATTCAGGCAGTTCGTGATCGATAAAAGTTCCGCGCCCGAGCAGGCGACGTTTCTAGCCGATTCGGCCACCGCGATTTTGGCGCCTTCATACGGATCCAGATAACAATAAGTTGAATTGCAGTCCAAAGAAATCGCTATCTGTTTTTGTGTGCCCTTAATTCGGATCACGGACGCGTCCGACCCCGGTAAAATCGTCGTATTCGTCCGCACCATGTGATCGTATTGTTGATACACCCATTCTTTGCTCGCGATCGTCGGGGAATCCAGAAGCTTAATAAGGGCGGCGTTGAGATCGCCCGGATCGCCCAAGGATTTTGGATCAAAGTTTTTTAACTTTTTGTAATAGGCAGGCTCTTTTTCTTCCCTTCGATAGACCGGCGCGTCCTCGGCCAGGGATTTGGCGGGGATTTCAGCGACCGTGATACCGTCTTCACGCACGCGCATCAGCCCGTCATCCGTGACAAAGCCAATTGCTTCCGCGTGAAGATCCCATTTGTCAAAAATTTTCTTTGCGGCCTCTTCGCGGCCCTTCTTGATGATCACGAGCATCCTCTCCTGCGATTCCGAAAGCATGATTTCGTAAGGGATCATGCCTGTTTCCCGCTGGGGGACTTTGGCCACGTCAATTTCTATTCCCGTGTTCCCGCGCGAGGCCGTCTCGCAGGTCGAGCAGG
>CAYJXB010000101.1:0-4214 GCA_964374005.1 uncultured Planctomycetia bacterium | reverse complement strand
ATGACGGGTGGACGGTGGTCACCAAAGATCGCAAGCGTTCCGGCCACTTTGAACACACCATTTTTGTGGGGAAAAATAAAGCGGAGATTGTGACCGAATAACCCCACCACCTGTTTTTGTGGCGGAGTGACATTATAGATGGGACAAAACGAACCGATAGAAAAATGATCCGCCACGACGCGCTTTGCGCGTCAGTGACGTATGTCGCAAAACAGGTGGTGGGGTAAGATGCCAAAAGAAGAAGCCGTTCAGGTAGAAGGGGTGGTCATTGAGTCGCTGCCCAACGCGATGTTTCGTGTGGAGCTGACAAACCAGCATAAGGTATTGGCCCATGTTTCGGGTAAGATGAGAATGAATTTTATCCGCATTTTGCCAGGAGACAGGGTGATGCTTGAGTTATCTCCCTATGATCTGACGCGCGGGCGGATTATTTACAGGGTGAAATGACCCACCGAAGGCGGGTCATCCTGAGTCCCGTTATTTAACGGGACGAAGGATCTCAATGCAAGATTCTCAGAATGATGGAGAGGGTTAATTTATGAAAGTACGATCCAGCGTTAAAAAGATATGCGATCACTGCAAAATCGTGCGGCGCAAACGCGTCGTACGGGTTATTTGCTCAAATCCGAAGCATAAACAGAGACAAGGCTAATGAGCACCGGACTTGCGCGACCTAAGGGAGCGCCAAGTCCGTCGTGCGAATTAATCCCGAGAAGGCTCGGCCAAGAGCCGACGAGGGAGCTTAAAAGGAGTGAGGACTAAAATATGCCAAGAATCGTAGGAATCGATATTCCAAAAGAAAAAAAGATTTACGTCTCGTTAAGTTATATCTACGGGATTGGGCGGTCCAACGCCTTGAAAATCCTGGGCCAAGTGCGGATTAGCCCCGACGTGCGGGCGAAGGACTTGACGGAGGATGAGGTGTCGAGGCTCGCCACACTGATCCAGAAGGAATACCGCACGGAAGGGACGCTGCGGCGCGAGGTGAGCGCCAACATTAAGCGATTGATGGACATTCAATCTTACCGTGGGATCCGGCATAAAAAAAGCCTGCCGGTGCATGGACAAAGGACTCGTACCAATGCCAGGACCCGGAAAGGGCCGAAGAAGACGATAGGGGCCCAAAGGAAAAAGGAGGAATCAAAACCCAGTGGCGAAGCAAAAAAAGTTTAAATCCAGAAAAAAAATTGTCCGGAATATTTCCGAAGGGATCGCGCATATTTTAGCGACCTTCAATAATACGATCGTGACGATCACGGACCGCTCAGGAAACGTGCTTAGTTGGGCCAGCTGCGGGTCGGCCGGTTTTTCAGGTTCAAAGAAGTCGACTCCGTTCGCCGCTCAGATTACCGCTGAAACGGTCGCGAAGAAAGCGGTAGAACATGGAATGAAAACCGTTGAAGTTTTTGTGAAAGGGCCCGGTTCCGGAAGGGAATCCGCGATCCGTGCTCTTCAAGCGGCGGGCTTAGGCATCAGCGTCATTCGCGATGTGACGCCGATCCCCCATAATGGGTGCCGTCCTCCCAAGAGAAGGAGGGTTTGAGCGATGGCGCGTTACATTGGCTCTGTTTGTCGGCTATGCCGGCGGGAAAAGATGAAGCTTTTTCTGAAAGGGACGCGTTGCTATACCCCAAAGTGCGCCGTGGAAAAAAGGGAATATGTGCCGGGCATGCACGGGCAAGGGCGGCAGAAGCTATCCGATTACGGCGTGCAGCTGCGCGAGAAACAAAAGGTAAAGCGGATCTATGGCGTGCTGGAACGGCAATTTAAATTTTATTTCAGAAAAGCCACTCGGTCCAAAGGGGTAACCGGTGCGGCGCTTTTGGCCTCTTTGGAAAGACGGTTGGACAACGTGGTCTTTCGAATGGGGGCGGTCACTTCAAGAAGCGAAGCGCGGCAGGTGGTGAGGCACGGCCATGTGATCGTGAACCAACGCCAGGTGAACATTCCCTCCTCTCAAGTCAGCGTGGGAGATGTGGTCTCCCTTAAAGGAACAGAAAAGATGATTCAGCGGTTTAAGGCCGTGCTGGAGGAAGGGAAAGATCAAAAGAAAGTCGAATGGCTCGAAATGGACGCGGCGAATATGAAAGCGACCGTGAAAAAACTTCCTGAGCGTTCGGATATCCAGATGCCGATCCAAGAGCAGTTGATCGTAGAACTTTATTCAAAATGACAATTTTAATTGTCATCCCCGAAGTCTCTTATCGGGGATCAAGTAAAGGTTGATTCTCGATAAAAGCGTTCTAGAATGACAAAACAGGGAGGGTGCAATGGGCATTGTCTTAAGGTCGTTTGAAATACCCAAGAAACTGGAATGTGATGAGGAATCGCTGACGGATCATTATGGCAAGTTTGTGGCGGAGCCATTTGAAAGGGGCTATGGAGTCACGATCGGCAATTCGCTGCGGCGGGTGCTCTTGTCTTCCTTGGAGGGGGCGGCGGTGACTTCGATAAAGATTGAAGGGGTCTCCCATGAATTCGCGACGATTCCAGGAGTCGCCGAAGACGTCACGGAGATCGTTTTGAATATTAAAAATTTGGTGTTACGGTCGCATACCCGGTCCACCAAGACGCTTCGCATCGAAGTGAATGAGAAAAAAGAAGTGACGGGCGCCGATGTGATCACCGACGATACGGTGGAGGTCATTAACCCGGACCTGCACATCGCGACGTTGACAAAAAAGGTTTCTTTTAACGTGGAGCTTGAGGTGCAAAAAGGACGCGGGTATGTGCCGGCGGACCGGAACAAAAAAGAAGGCCAGCCGATCGGCGTCGTCGCGATTGACTCCATTTTTACTCCCGTGAAGAGGGTGAATTTTCACGTGGGGGATACCCGCGTTGGGCAAATGACCGACTATGACAAGCTGATCATGGAGGTTTGGACCAACGGGAGCATCAGTCCGAAAGACGCGATGCTGTATGCCTCGAACATTCTTCAAAGGCATCTGGATGTTTTTGTGAATTTTGGCAAGCTGCCAGAAGAGGATCTGGCACCAGACACCACTGACAGCAAGGAGAGCGAATTGTACAAACGCCTCGCTCAGCCGGTGTCAGAATTGGAATTATCGGTCCGGAGCGCGAATTGTTTGCGGGAGGCCCATATCAAGACGATCGGGGAGCTCGTGAAGAAGAGCGAGATGGAAATGCTGAAATACCGCAATTTCGGTAAAAAATCCTTGACCGAGATATCCAACATCCTAAAAGAAATGGGGTTGAACTTCGGGATGGAAGTAGACCTGGAAAAGCTCAAGCCATTTGTCGGAGAATCCGAATGACCCCACCACCTCTTTTTCAATCCAGAGGATTGATGAATTCGCCTCGGGCGAATTCTTTCGCCCCACCACTTATTTTGTTCGCGAAGCGAACTGATTGCTTCGCAATCGTAAAAAATAAGTGGTGGGGCGAAACAAAAGAGGTGGTGGGGTGAGACACAATCGCCGCACCGCGCGTCTGGGAAGAAACTTCAGCGAACGGCACGCGCTTCTTGAGAATCTGGTGGGCAGTTTAATGTCTCATCAAAAGATTCAAACAACGCTTCAGAAAGCGAAGGCCGCCAAGCGCCTGGCGGATCACGTGATCACGCTGGGGAAGAAAGATACCTTGGCGTCAAGACGTCAGGTTTTTTCATACCTTCAAGACCATCAGTTGACCTCGAAGGTTTTCAAGGAAGTCGCGCCCCGTTTCAAGGAGCGGAAGGGCGGTTATACGAGAATTCTTCAATTGCAGCGCCGGAAAGGTGATGGCGCGCAGCTGGCTCTTTTGGAGCTGACCGAAAAAAAGATTATCGTGAAAGAGCAAAAAAAACCAAAGAAAAAAGAGTCGAAACCCGCCGCGAAGAAGGCGCCGCCCGCCGGAGGCGGGTCCCTGCCCGGCCGGCAGGCGGGCGCCTCTGGCGGAAAGGCCGAAGGCGAAGCGCCGAAAGAGACGCATTTCCCGAAGCATCCCGAGCAGAAACAAGAGAAACCAAAGACAGGTTTCTTCAAGAACTTAGGGAGGTTTTTCAGGAACAAGGGAGGCGGGTAATTAAACTTAAAACTCAAAAATCAAAACGCAAAACAATGGTATCGTTTTAAGTTTTTACTTTTACGTTTTGAGTTTTTTGGCCTCTTTTGAATAGAAATACAAAAGAGGCAATTTTTTTGTTATAATTCGTTTCTTATGACCCCACCACCTGTTTCTTTGGATTGCGTAGCAATCCGTCCGCTGGTCGCGGA
>CAYJXB010000100.1:0-4230 GCA_964374005.1 uncultured Planctomycetia bacterium | reverse complement strand
TAAAGTAATTTAAACTTCCGCTCCTTGCGAAAGACCGAATGAAGAAGCAAGGTCCCAAGGCTGGCGTAAGATTTATAGCTGCTGTCGTTCTTCTCACATTTTCTAGCCTTCAGGTAGCCTGGGCCCAAGGCCCCACGCCGACTCAAACTCAACTTTTTGAGAAGATCCCTGAAACCAAGGTCTCTGATTTTCCATCCTCCTCCGTCCATTCTCCGGGTTCTTTTATCGATTCTACAGAATTTTTACAAGGCGAGTCTTCCGTTGTGCCCGTTGCCCTAGATCATGAGACCCATCGTTATTCTTTGGAAAGGGCCTTTAACGAATTAAGGCCGGAATTTGCAAGCGCCCTCATTTTAGACAAGCCTTTATCCAAAGAAGATTTCGAATCCCTATTTTCTCATTCGGTTAAAGAGGGGATCGAGATCGCTGTTCTTATCTTGCACGGCGAGACCGTTTTGATGACCACGGGTTCGGAGGATGAGATCACTGCCTCGCCCGCTACGTTAGATATTCTTTCGAAAGCAACGTTTGCGATGCACACCCATCCGGACGGGCATTCTAAAGAAGGCCCCACAGGTCCGGATCTGAAAGCCGCTGGAAGCCAAATTCAATATCTTCTTACCCAAGAGCAGGTTTATGCCTACGATCAATCAGGCGTGGTTGAAACGGGAGATACGGATTGGCTTACCTCTCAATATTCAAAAGCCTGGGAAAATTCTCAAAAGGATTCGGACGAAAAATCTGCACGGAATGACTTAAATATCCTCATTGCCGAGCAGGACAAAATCAATCAAGGCGAAAAGCCCCAGACTTGGCTCGCCGGAGGAACGGTTGCCTACACATCGTCGCTTACCTCCGTCAATGTCACAACTTTACCGGGCGCACCTTTCCCCTATTACATGGGCGGTTCTAGTACGGGAACGACGCTGGCATTAAATACCGGTGGAACTTTTCAACTGGGCTACAACGTTTCGACCGCAGGTTCAGTCTCTGGAATGACCATTTCGTTTGACAACGTCTCAACTTCATTGGTAGAAGTTCAGAATCTTTCAACTTTTTCAGGGATTGTTTTTGGTGCTAAGGGAACCGCCACTTCCTTGAAGGTTGAATTTGTAGACATCAACGGAAACAAAGACCTTTTCACTTTGACGGGCGTTTCATCTTCCACGGAACGATTTTGGAAGATTCTCCCGGCCAACATCATTTCTACCGTCGATAAAACGAAGATCAAACAGATCAATTTATTTGTCGATCCCTCGGTCACGACTTCCACAACCCGCACCGGGATGGTGACCGTTCGCTCTTTGGGCCTCAACACCAACCCGCCGTCCCAACCCGCACTTACTACCGCTCTTCCGCCCGCAACCAACCAAACGACCTTCACCTTGTCGGGGACCAAAGATGCGAATACGTCCGTTCTCGTGAATGGGGTGGAGGTCGTGGCCAGAAATTCTTCTACAACATGGTCTACGAACGTCAATCTTACCACGGAAGGAAATAATACTTTCAGTATCACCAGTAAAAATTCGATTGGAAAAATAAGCACTGCGAAATCCGTTACGATCCTTCGAGACATGTTAGTCCCTACTGGATCGATCAATATTAATTCAAGCGCCCTGTACGCCTCTTCACTGACCGTCACTTTAAATCTTTCGAGCACCGATGGAACAGGAAGCGGTGTCAGTCAAATGAGTTTTTCGACGGACAGCGTAGCAGTCTCCGAAGGAGGCAATACAACATGGACGATTCCCGAAGCCTATGCAACCTCCAAATCTTTCACCCTTCCAATCGGGGATGGGAATAAAACAGTCTCTGTAAAATATTTTGATAAAGCCGGAAACGTCAGCGCGGTTTATTCGAAATCAATTATTCTCGATACCCTCCCGCCTTCTGGGACGATCCAGATTAACGGCGGGGCCCCCTACATCAATCAAACCACAGTCACTTTAAATCTCTCCGCCGCAGACGGTACTGGGAGCGGAATCAATCAGATGAGTTTTTCTACAGACAATGCTACTTGGAGCACTCCCGAAGCCTTCGTTTCCTCCAAGACCTTTACCCTTCCTTCGGGAGATGGAAATAAAACGGTCTATGTGAAGTATTACGACAAAGCGGGGAATGTGAGCGCGGTCTTCTCCAAATCGATTACCCTCGATACCGCTCTCCCCACAGGCTCGGTCACAATCAATAACGATGCAACTTATTCAACGACTCAAAACGTGACCTTGAATCTCACCGCCTCCGATTCTCTTTCCGGGCTTGATGCGATGCGCTTCTCTTGGGACGGGGGAGTCACGTGGACTACTTGGGAAACCTTTGCCGCGAGCAAATCCTTGACGTTTCCTTCTGGTGATGGAACGAAAGAAGTGCAGTATCAAGTCCGGGATCAAGCGGCGAATCTCGCTGCTTTCTCGGATGCGATTGTTCTCGATATGCTCGCTCCCACAGGATCCCTTCAAATCAATAATGGCGAGGCCTACGCCAATTCCAGGAGTGTCACTGTTTCCCTTCCAGCCTCAGACGGAGGATCGGGTCTTGATCAAATGCATTTCTCATTGGATTCAGGGATCACTTGGACCGCCTGGGAGGTTTTCCAAAATTCTAAGAATCTGACCCTCCCCCCCGGATATGGCACGGAAGAGATTCGGGCCGAGGTGCGGGACCGGGCAGGGAATGCGGCTTCATTTTCAGATGCCATCCAACTCGAAAAACCCGCGGTCATTGAGTCCGAAATCACCCCCGGTCTTTCTTCTCCCTTCCAGGAATATTTGGATCCCCTCGCAAGCGCGGGCCGTTACGTCTGGGTCCCCAATGGATATGGAAACGTAACCAGTCCTGATCTTAGCCGGAGCTTCACGGTAAAGCTCAGCGCCTCTCATGATGCAGAGTACCGCCTTTGGGGAAGGACGCTCACCCCCGCCACAACGGATGACAGTTTCTTTCTCCAAATCGATACCGGCCCCATTCAATTGTGGGACACCGGTCAAAGGTCCAGCTGGGGCTGGGCCCAAGTAAGCGACCGGACGAGTGGAATCTTCAAACCCTATTTAACTACAGGCGATCACACGCTCCAGATCTATGAAAGAGAAGACGGGGCCAAGCTCGATTCTTTTTTACTCACTTCCATTATTGATTACGTCCCAACAGACGCCGACATCATGCAAACTCCCTACCAGTTCACTCAAGAAGCCGAGACCATGACTCACACCGCAGGAGGAACGACCTATGAAGGATGGAACCTTTGGTCTAATGGAGACCTTTACGGGACCCAGAATGTATCGGAACCCGGTCTTTATGAAATCAAGGTGGTGGCCAAAGGAAGCGTGGGAAACGGGATCTGGCCCTTGATGCAGGTGAAGCTGGATGATCAAATCCTGGGCGGCAGTATTTCCGTGGACCAGACGCAGTGGACTTCCTATCCCGTAAAGTCCATCCCGATGATCCAGGGAAACCACAAGCTTACTGTCTCATTCACCAATGATTACTGCTGCACGAATGGAGACCGGAATCTTTATGTGGACAAGGTCATGGTCATCAAGACCGGTGAGATCCCGCCGATGACCGTCCAGCCCTTGACTGTTCTTACCAATCAAAAAACCATCACCTTGAGCGGGACCAAACCCGCCTACACCGGAATCGCAATCAATGGCGCCCAGGTCTTGGCTTCAGACCCGTCTACTGACTGGACCTACGCCATGAATTTATCAGAAGATAAATTTTATTCCTTTTCCGTCGCAGCGAAAGACAGTCAGGGAAATCAGAGTGTCCCCGTGAGTGTTTCCGCCACGCTGGATGCCACGCCTCCCTGGGGCACGATCAAAATCAATAACGATGCGGCTATCACTCATTCCACTACTGTGACTTTGAATCTCACCGCCTCAGATTCACTTTCCGGAATTGGCTTAATGCATTTTTCCATGGATCAGGGACTCACATGGACCGGCTGGGAAACCTCAACTTCTACAAAGACGCTTACACTTCCTGAGGGAGGAGGAATCAAGGAAGTCCGGTATCAAATCCAGGACAACGCGGGAAATCTGGCCGCCTTCATAGGGACCATCGTCTTGAACCCCATTCTTCAAGATGGCACGCAACTCATTTATCAGGCCAATACCAAGACAAAAGAAATTACTCCTGACGGAGCCCAGGTTTTTTACCGGACGGATGGGAGTGTGGAGAGATTTATTTACCAAGACGGCGGCGCAGCAGTCCCCGCAGGGGGCGGCGCAG
>CAYJXB010000099.1:0-4268 GCA_964374005.1 uncultured Planctomycetia bacterium | reverse complement strand
TTCTTTTGCTGGATTTTTTTGCCTTGGATGGCCGCAAGGGTTTTTTCGTCCTTCATAACTTGCTTTTCGACTTCGCTCTCAGTGGCACCTGCCGGGATGTTGATTCTGGACTTTACCTTCCCGTTCACCATGATCGGGACCTCGATCACCTCGTCCTCGATCAGTTTCGGATCATAGTTTGGCCATTTCTCACGGAAGAGAGCGTCCTTGTGCCCCAATTTTTCCCAAAGTTCCTCCGCCAGATGCGGCGCAAATGGAGATAATAAAAGAAGAAAACTCTCCATCATGGCCTTTGGCTTTTTCTCCTCTTTGGCTAATTCATTCGAACAGATCATCATCGTGGAGATGGCAGTATTAAAGTCGAGCGTTTCTATGTCCTCCGTGACTTTCTTGATAGTCCGGTGGAGCAGTTTCACCATCGTTTGATTGGGGGCGACGCTCATTCCTTGAATCCTTGAATCCAGATTACCCTCTTGATCCACATAAAGCCTCCACACGCGCCCTAAAAACCGGTAAACGCCCTCGACGCCCTTCATGGACCAGGCCTTCATCTGAGTCAGCGGCCCCATGAACATTTCATAGAGCCGCATGCTGTCGGCGCCGTAGTTCTCCACGACAAAATCGGGATTGATCACGTTCCCGCGCGACTTTGACATCTTCTGGCCGTCTTCGCCCAGGATCATCCCCTGGTTCACAAGCTTCATAAAAGGCTCAGGGCCCGAGACAAATTTTAAATCGTACAAAACCTTGTGCCAAAATCTCGAATACAAGAGGTGCAGCACCGCGTGTTCCGCGCCGCCGACGTAGAGATCCACCGGCATCCAATATTTTTCTTTCGCCGGGTCGCAAAGACTCTTTTTATTCTGCGAATCAATATAGCGAAGATAGTACCAGCAGGATCCCGCCCACTGAGGCATCGTGTTCGTCTCGCGAAGGGCGGCGCCGTGACATTTTGGACATTTGGTTTTTACCCAATCTTTAGCCCTAGCCAATGGGGGCTCTCCGCCAGAAATCGCGGCGGACTCGTCCCCAGAGCGCGATTTCGGGACGGACTCGCCGCGCTCTGTGGCGAGGGCATTGCCGGAGGGCTTAAAATCCTTCACCTCGGGAAGCCGCAGAGGCAGCTTGCTTTCCGGAAGCGGGACCGTTCCACAAGACTCGCAATGCACAATCGGGATCGGCTCGCCCCAATAGCGCTGCCGGGAAAAAAGCCAGTCGCGCAGTTTATAATTGATCGTAGCCCGGCCGAGCTTTTCTTTCTCAAGCCAGGCGGTGATCTTCTTTTTTGCTTCGGGGGTGGGAAGGCCCGAGATAAAACCGCTGTTGATGCTTGCGCCGTCGCCTACATAAGCGGCCTTCGAAACATCTCCCCCCTTCACGACCTCAATGATCTTAAGCCCAAACTTTTTCGCGAATGCATAATCCCGTTCGTCGTGCGCCGGCACCGCCATGATAGCACCCGTGCCGTAGCTGACCAGCACATAATCCGCGGTCCAGACCTGGATTTTCTCCTGATTCACTGGATTAACCGCGTAGGCACCCGTAAAAACCCCCGTTTTTTCTTTTGAAAGCTCGGTGCGTTCGAGTTCGCTTTTCGAAGCGGATTTTTTTTGATATTCCTCCACCGCTTTTTTATATTCAGCAGTCGTCATTTTGGCCAAGAGCGGATGTTCAGGAGACAAGACCATGTAGGTCGCGCCGAACAAGGTATCCGGCCTTGTCGTAAAGACCTTGATCGCCTCGCCTTTAGCCGGACCATCCGCCACCTTAAAAGTCACCAGTGCGCCCTCACTTCGCCCGATCCAGTTTTTTTGCATCTCTTTAATGGAATCCGGCCAATTCACAAGCTTCAGATCTTCAAGGAGCCGGTCCGCATAGGCCGTAATTTTAAGCATCCACTGCGTCATCGGACGTCGGACAACCGGATGGCCGCCGCGCTCGCTTTTTCCGTCTACGACTTCCTCATTGGCGAGCACACTGCCGAGCGCTTCGCACCACCAGACCGGAACTTCCGCCATGTAGGCGAGGCCTTTTTCGTAAAGCTTCAAGAATATCCACTGCGTCCAGCGCACGTATTCCGGATCCGTCGTATCCACTTCGCGGTCCCAATCGTAACTTAAACCGAGCTGTTGGATTTGTTTTCTGAAGGTCTGGATATTTTTTTGGGTGGTGACCGCGGGATGCGTGCCCGTTTCTATCGCGTATTGCTCGGCGGGAAGGCCGAACGCGTCCCACCCCATCGGATGGAGCACGTTAAACCCCTGCATGCGTTTATAACGGGAATAGATATCGGTGGCGGTATACCCCTCGGGATGCCCGACATGCAAGCCGGCGCCCGAAGGATACGGAAACATGTCCAGCACATAAAGCTTTTTCGCGGCCTTCGCCTCCGACGGCTCGAGCGCCTTAAAGGCCTTTTTTTCAAGCCACCTTTTTTGCCACTTGGGTTCTATCGTTGAAAAAGGATACAGAGGTTCCGGCATGGGGATAGTCTCGTCGTTTAGTCGGCTTGTTGACGCAAGATTTCCAGAAGCTCTTGGACAAGCCGTTCGTGTTTTTTCTCGTCCACAATAAGTTTTTCGAGGTGGGCCTGAATGGCGTGATTTTTATAATTCTTTTTACATTCCTCGAGCAGCGACTGGTAGTCGGTGACACTCTGCGTCTCCAAGCTTAGCATCTTCTCAAACCGTATTTTCCACAGTTCTTTATAAAGTCTTCTTTCCATTATGACGGGCTGCCCAATTCAACGATCAGTTTCAATAAGTCCGCATGGTGTTTGGTGTCTTCGATTAAAATATTGAAAATCTGTTTGATCCTTTCCCGGTCTTTTTCGGCAAAATAATTTAAATCTTCGCTGCCCCGAAAATAAAGGTTTAACACATACACATCTATCTCCTCTTCCTGAAGTGAATGCGCAATCTTCTTTATGAAATCATAGGAAAAAACTTTCAAATATCAAGCCCTCGTCGGAGCACAAAAAATCCGGTTCCGGCCCGCACTTTTGGCGTCAAACATCGCCTTGTCTGCCCTTTCAATAAACGTGTCTCGATCCAATGTTTTGGTATTTTCAAAAGAGCCAATCCCAATACTGATGGTAAGCGGCAAAAGATTGTCGTTGATTTTGAATGGATAGTTCCGAACGCTTGCCAGGAGTCTCTCGGCGACCACGGTGGCGGATTCGACGGCGGCCTCCGGTAAAATCGCGAGAAACTCGTCTCCTCCATAACGGCCGATGATATCCACCTTCCGGATATTGCTGTCCAAGACATCCGCCACCTCCCGCAAGATCCGATCGCCGGCAAGGTGGCCGTAAGAGTCATTGATTTTTTTGAAATCATCAATATCTATCATCATACCGGACAAGATATGCCCATAGCGCCTGGCGCGCTCAGTTTCCCGCTCAACCTCGACGAGGATGTGACGATGATTATAAAGCCCTGTCGTATCATCAGTCATGGATTCGCTTTCCAATAAAACGTTCAACTTCTCAGCCGATATCTTTTGAGAAGCTATTTTGTCGTTCAAACGTCCAAGATAATAACCAAAAAGTCCGAATACCACAGGCATCGCCAACGCCATATAAATATAATAATAAGTATTCCTTGAAAGCTCCTCGGCGATTCCCCCAAAACCAACGCGGCCATCAAAAAGCATCCTGACAAAAAGACTGCCCAGCGGGGCCCCAAAACCGAGCAAAACACCAATCATCCCGCCTAATTTTCTATAGGAATTATCCGAGGTTTTCATCACAAGCGGGACTCCTTTTATCGTGAAATTTCCGGTACGGGACTGATTTTACCTTAAGACGAGGATTATTGGGAGAGGTTTTTGAAATTCTCAGTAATACACAATGGACGGGATGAGTGTCTTCGTCCTAAGTCGGTTTGAAATCACTTTTAATTTTCCTTCGTCTACCGGCAGAATCCCCGCTTCTTGCGGTGTTCGATCAACCGTATAAATCTGTACTTCCAAGGGTTGGATGCATTCTACGGCTTCGATCCAGTCATTGACGGCTTTCTCGTCCGTGTTGTCCACTTTGCCCGTGACAAACATGCTTTGAAGGACAACGTCGGGAAGATTGCAAAGTCCTTCGATCACATCTCCCCAAAGAAGCGGCGTGAAAGGCCGGTTGACATCATGGAAAATATAAAGGCTTCCGGCATCCAGCTTCATGAACCGGCCATCCAGTTTGGAAAGGGCGTTTCTTATTTCTTTTTTGTGGCAAGTCGAAGAGTTGGAAAGTATCCCAAGAGAAGTCTTTGGGAAAT
>CAYJXB010000098.1:0-4409 GCA_964374005.1 uncultured Planctomycetia bacterium | reverse complement strand
GGGTCTTTCGCGCCGGCAATCGCGGTATTCATCAACACGCCGTCCGCGCCGAGCTCCATCGCGATCGCCGCGTCCGAGGCCGTGCCTACTCCCGCGTCCACAATCACCGGGATTTTCACCTTTTCGATGATGAGCTCAATATTCAGGCGGTTTAAAATCCCCTGCCCCGACCCGATCGGCGCCGCGAGCGGCATCACACACGCCGCGCCCGCGTCCTCAAGACGTTTGGCCATGATGGGATCGTCATTGGTGTAAGGCATGACGATAAAACCTTCCTTCACAAGTTCCTTCGTCGCTTCCAAAAGCGCGAGGGTGTCCGGTAGAAGTGTTTTTTCATCGCCGATCACCTCCAGCTTCACAAGATTTGAAAGCCCGGCTGCCCGCCCTAAGCGGGCGACGCGGATCGCGTCTTCTTTCGTGTAGCAACCGGCCGTGTTCGGCAGCAGAATATACTTTTTCAGGTCAATATGATCGAGAAGCGACTCTCCGCCACAAAACTCCGGCGGACTCGTCCCCAAAGCGTTTTGTGGACGGACTCGCCGACGCTTTGTGGCGAGTTTCGTCCGGTCGAGATTCACGCGGCGCACTGCGACCGTCACCATATTGGCGCCCGAGGCTTCCAGCGCCTTTTCCATTTCCTGAGGCGAGGCATATTTGCCGGTCCCTACGATCAGACGTGACGCAAGCTTGAATTTCCCTATTTTTAAGACATCATTTTTCATGTTGGCTCGACGATGGCACCTTTTTCAACCACGACGATTCCGTTGGGCGTCACCGTGAATCTTTTTTCATCCAGTTGCTTATCATACCCGATCTCGGCCTTCGGCATGATCTTCACATGTTTATCAATGATCGCGTTTTTGATTTTCGCGTGCCTGCCGACGTCCACTCCCTCGAGCAGGATCGAATCTTCCACTTCCGCGTAACTATTGATCCTCACATTGGGGGATAAAATAGACCGCCGCGACGTCCCTCCCGAAATAATACAGCCGTCCGCCACCAATGAATCCAGCGCCGTGCCGCGACGCCCCCCTTGCGCGAAAACAAACTTCGCCGGCGGGTACTGAAGCTGATAGGTGCGGATCGGCCACTCGCGGTCGTAAAAATTAAAGTGAGGCGAGATCTGCACCAGATCCATATTCGCCTCATAATACGCGTCGAGACTCCCGACATCCCGCCAATAAAGTGCGGCTTTGTTATTGAGATCGATGAACTGAAAAGCCAAGATCTTGTGTTTTCCTTTTTGGATCATCTGAGGAATAATATTTTTGCCGAAATCATGCGCCGTATCTTTGACGGCATCCTCGGCCAGCTCCTCTTCCAGCACTTTCCGGTCAAAAATATAAATCCCCATCGAACCAAAAACGTGCTCGTCATCACCCGGGATCGTCTTCGGATGGCTGGGTTTTTCTTCGAAACCGATCACGTGATTTAAGCCGTCTACTTCGATGACGCCCATGTCGGGCGCCTCTTTCACCGGCACCGGCACAACGCCGATCGTCAGCGCCGAGCGTGACTTTCGATGCGCCTCAAGCATCGGCGCGTAATTCATCTTATAAATATGGTCGCCCGCGAGAATCAAGACCTGATCCGGATTCTCGATTTCGATTGAATAGAGATTTTGATAAATCGAATCGGCCGTGCCCTGATACCAGTGCTCGTCGATCCTCTGTTGGGCCGGCACCACGTCAATGTATTCGCCGACCTCCGCGTTCAAGACGTTCCAACCCATGCGGATATGGCGCGCCAGCGACATGGACTTATACTGGACCAAAATATGAATACGGCGAATGCCGGAATTGATGCAGTTGGAAAGCGTGAAATCAATGATCCGGTAGATTCCGCCAAAGGGCACCGCGGGCTTTGCCCTGTCCTTGGTCAAAGGAGATAGACGCTCGCCTTTACCGCCCGCCATTACGAATGTCAATAACTTTTTCATATAACTACCTGTTGGATAAAGAGTTAAGCACGAACCCCGCGCTTTCTAAAAACGGATTAAGTTTAAGAAAGGGCGGGGTAAAAAAGGCATTATAAATCGTAAGGCTACTCTTGGCAAGGAGTTTTGGTCTTAGGGAACGGGGGTCACCTTTTGACCGTCCGAAATCAACGCGATCGCCCCGCTCTCGTCCGTCCGATAAACGCGATTGTCGGGAATGGTATTTAGAATTCCGATGGTCTTTGGAGAAGGGTGCTTATAAGGATTGCGCTCGGCGACGCTGATCACGCTGATCTTAGGATTGACCTCTTTCGCAAAGGTCTCGCCGCTCAAGCCGAATTTCGATCCGTGATGAGGCACTTTCAGCACCGTGGAAACGATGTCTTGACCCAACAGGTCTCTGATGGCCCCTTCTTGAATATCACCCGTCAAAAGGAAGCTCGTATTTTTATAAACAATCTTTAGCACGATCGAAGCGTCATTGATATTCTTTCCGACCGCGTCTGCTCCCGGCGGATTTAAAACCGAGATATCGACATCGACGAAACCTTCCAATTTCATGCCGCGACGTGCCAAAAGACGGGCCGCTTTTTCCTTCTCGATCTTTTTCCTAACCAAATAAAAAAGTTTTGTGTCATAGCGCGAGCCGGCCTCAACCACATTTTTGATTTTAAATTCATCAAGCACCGTCGGCATCCCGCCAATATGGTCCGCTTGAGGATGGCTGATCACTAGCGCGTCAATCGTCCGGATCCCTTTCGACTTAAGAAACGGCGCAATCACCCACCGGCCCTTGTCGCTGTCTCCGCCTTTCCCCGCGTCAATCAGCAGGTTGCCGCCTTTGGGAAACTCGAAGTAAATCGCGTCTCCCTGCCCCACATCGAGTGCGGTCATTCTGAATTCGCGGTGAAAATATCTCGTGAGGTGTTGAGTCAAAAAAATATTTGATAGGAAAAGAAGAAGAATAGCCGCTCGAATCCAATGATTTTTAATCCGCTTATCCAGCACGAAAAATAGAGCCCCAGAAATTAGAAGCGCTAATAACCAAAATTCCAGCCGTCCGACAATCACATAAGATCCCGGAAGATTTTCTATCATAAACAAAGAACCGACAAAAAATTGCATCAGCCCCTTCATCATAAACGGTAGAAAAGACAAAAGCTTCGGAATCCACCAGAAAGTGAGAAAGAATAAAATCCCTGAAAAGAAAAGTAAAAAGGAAACGGGCACGACGATCAGG
The DNA here is from genome assembly GCA_964374005.1 of uncultured Planctomycetia bacterium. GTDB lineage: Bacteria > Omnitrophota > Gorgyraeia > 2-02-FULL-51-18 > 2-02-FULL-51-18 > CAYJXB01. Next base: position 1,233 of record CAYJXB010000098.1, on the reverse strand, counting down.
TTCGCCAAAAGCGACAGAGGCGTCACGATATAAAAATTCTGCACGGTGATGGGCAGCGTCACCATCTGGCAAACGAATGAAAGCCAAAGGAGTTCCTTGAAATACCAGATCAGTCTTTCTTTGACCGTGAATTTTTCGTGAGGCAATAGCTCCGGCTTTTTTGAAAAGATCGGCAGGAAGCTCGCGATCCCGAAGACGGCCAGGAAAGAAAGCTGAAAACCCAAGTCAAAGAATTGATCAGGGTTTACCAATAAAATAATGACGGCCGCTAAACCCAGCGTATTCAAAATATCCGTTTTTCTTCCTAAAAGCTGGCCGAGAATAAAAATCGTGGCCATTACCGACGCGCGCACAACCGGCGCCTGCCAACCAACAATAAGACAATAAGCCCAAATGGCGAGGAGCGTGACGAAATATTTGAGATTCCTCGAGACGGGAAACGCCTTTAGAAGAAAAAACACGGACAGTATCAAGAAGCCGATATTGAACCCACTGACCGCCAAAATGTGCATCGTTCCCGTTTTGATAAATAAATCCTTAAAATCTTCCTCTAAATCGCTCCGTTCCCCCAGGAATAACGCCTTCAGGAAGCTTGCGTCTCTCTGGCTAAAAGCGCGCGACAAGCTCTGGGACAATAAATTTTTTACTTTCAGGGCCTTTGCTTGGACAAAATTCCCTTGATCGTGTCTCAAGACCTTGGCTTCCGCTTTTTTATCCGCGTAGAAAATCGCTCTTGTTCCCTGCCTTTCTAAATAGGTCCGGTAGTCAAAACCGCCCGGGTTTCTCACGCCCTTTGCGAAAGCAAGCTCGCCTTTCATGACCATCTCATCCCCATACGCCAACGGGTTTTTTGGGTTCGAAAGATAAATTTTTACACGCCCGCTCGCAAACATTGATTCTTTATCGTCTCCCTGCCAAACTCTCCGGGTTTTTAAGATAAACGAAGCGCTAGTTCCTCCATAAAACATTTCCCGTTTCTCCACCTCGGAAACAATCGTCCCGCCAAGAGTGACCGGCGACCTCTCTTTATGAACAAAATAGGAAATGTCATTCTTGGGAAGAAACATCTCGTCGAGGCCAGGAAAAAAATAATGTTGCAGGAGTATCGCGCCGCCTAAGAACGTCGCGGCGTAGAACAAAGGCCGACGCATGAGCCAGGACATCATGACGCGGGCTTTTCCAAAGCCGTATCCACCAACCGTAAATGAACTTCCGAGCGATGAGCAAGATACA
>CAYJXB010000097.1:2978-4502 GCA_964374005.1 uncultured Planctomycetia bacterium | reverse complement strand
AAAAAAGTCAAATCTATATCTAAATATATTATCGTTTTATATACTTCATAAGCACATATAGATAAATAACTTATGAGTTATACTATAATTTTATAAATTTATTTCAAAACAATGTCACAAAGTAGTGATGGAATACTTCACTTCAGAGTTGTAGGTGCCTGCCCTGGCGCCATACGGTATTGTGAGGCTGTAGTTTAATACAAATTTCTCAGGGGTCCCTCTATTATCGGAAGTGAACACCACTGTCTCGCCTTCCTGAACAGGAGTCGGAGACATCACGACGAGAATCCCCGTTTGCGCTTCCGAACCGAAAAACTGGAAATGCTCCCGAGGGATCACCGTCCCCTCTTCATTGGTCAATTTTCTTGGCACGATCTGCGACACCTGATACGGTTGGCCCAAGTTGCTATGAACAGTCAAAATAACCCGTCTTTCTTGTTTTTCCTCACCCGATTTAAAAACCCCGAAATTAAGAGCCATGGCAGACTGCTCCATTTCCATATCCAGAAAAAAAAGAGTTTCTATCTCAATCTTTACAGGGATATGGATCACTTCAGAAGGGACAAAAGGAGAGCCGGATTCTATTTTAAAACTGATATTCCCCGAATAGACCCCCGCTTTTTGACTCTCGCCGGGTGTCAGCTGATATTGCAGCTGGATCACATCGCCCTGACCTGTCTCACTGGAAGTATATAGCAAAGCCGGGGACTCAGGGACCTCTTGCGGACTTCCCGCTGCCGTTAAAGACCCGTGATCGCCGCCAGAGCTGACAAATAACAAACGACTCTCATCCAATGAGAACCCCTCCGCGGAGACCAGAGGCTCTGTCAATTGTTGAATAATCCGATACTTCGTTCCGATATTACTTTCTATCTCTATTTTCAAAGCGGCGGCGCTGCTAGGCCTGTCTTTCGAGATACGCTCAAATTCCAGATACCTTCCTCCCCTGACGTTTTGAATAGCGATCCGAAAGTCCGGCGTAATCTCGACACGAACATCCATCGTCACAATACTGGGCGAGACACCGCTCTGCGCGTTCACAAGCTCTGCCGTAAAGGTAATCTGCGTATGATAAACGCCACCCGGCTGGTCCTCAGGCAACTTCACATTGAATACCGACACAAAACTATCTGTGTCGCCCGCCGTATTGGAAGTATAAATAGGCACCTGCCCCATCGTAATAGGCGTTTCGAGCTGAGTTCTTAATGTTCCGAGTGGGTTCGAAGGAGAGAAAACGATAAAGGCTCCCTGCGGGATCGTGTTGCCAAATTCATTGGTCAGCGGCTGGTAAACGGTCTGAGAAATCCGGTATTGAGCGCCACGGTCGCTTGTGACGCTCAAGGTCACTTCTTCGTTTCGAAGATAGGTCCCAGGCTTTGCTCCTTCAAAACGAATATGCTGGCCGCCGCGACGCGGAGTCACGGATAGCGTAAAAACTGCGTGGGCATCTTGGGCAAGGGTTAGTAAACCTGCTAACACAAGAAAGAATATTAAATTGCTTTTATATGGATATCTGGGCATCTG
>CAYJXB010000097.1:0-2878 GCA_964374005.1 uncultured Planctomycetia bacterium | reverse complement strand
AAAGATACACGAAAAAGATGTTCGGTGTCAACGGTGGGCAACGAAAGAGCCGTGGCGGTATACGGAGTAAAACCAGGGGCGCCGGTGCCAAGCCCAAAGACGCCGTATTCCGTTCTAAACACCGTCGCTGAATTAATCTTGTAATCCATGCTCGCGTAGAAATTGTAATGGTCCGCGAAATCACTCACGGCGTAGTTGGTGGCAATCAGCTTAGGGACGTCTATTTGCATGGAATGAGTAAAATCGAAAAATAAAGACACTTTTTTCGAAACGTCAAAGGCAACGCTGACCCCTTGGTGATTGATATTGTCGTCGATGCCTCCCGCGAATTTGTAGGAATTTTGAGCGGCATGAAACGTAATCGTCATCGCATCCTCGGGCTTGTAAATCACCCGTTCCCTAAAAATATTGAAATACTTATAAGGAGGCAGTCCAAAAGATGTTTGTCCGTAATAAAAACCTTGGACATGGTCAAGAAGCAGGCCGTCGACGCGGGCATTGGCGTCGCGAAAGGTGTCAAATAGCAATCCGCGCGGAAAATCAGGGATGTCATTTGACCGTTCGTAAAATCCTTCCGCGGTCCATTGTTTATTCAGGACATATTGTAAACCGCCGGAATAGGTAAAACGGGAGGGATCTTTATCGGCTTGCACGGCCACATTTTGAACATTGACCGTCGGATCGGACGGATCAATCAAATCCCCGCTATAATAAAAATTGGATATAAAGGGCTCTAAATAGGGGCTGGTTTTAGGCAGGCCCTGCCATCGAAAAAGGCCTTTGGCCGTCAGCTGAGGGTTGACCTTGTAGGTCACTTCATCGCGCGCGACGGTTTCCACGTAAGCGGTATTGTCCGTCTTGTGGACATTTCTGATATCCATCAGGTTCGTAAATCTGTCCTTAAATAATTTTTCCTCCCAGCGCGCACGGACCACGAAACGATTGATATCGACGCCGTCCCCGATGCGGAAAAGTTCTAAGTCCGGCCGAGGTTGAAACGTAAGATGTTTGCCCCAGAAAATATCATCGCGTGTATTGGTATAGCGGGAAAGATTGGGGGAAAAATCCTTGTCCATTTGCGTATAACTCAGTTGAAAATTCGTATGCCCCTGGAGCTTATGATCGAAATCTGCGTCTAAAACCGCTTTATAGGCATAGCCCTCTGAGGAGGTTTTAAGCCGATCATCCGTCATCCATTCCTGTCCACGATGAGAACCCGCCATTTGGGCCTTGACGCTCACATCCGGGTTGATCTTGTAGCGCGTATCCACGCCAACCACCTGGTTAAAATCCGCCACGCTGTTGTTTATGAGGCCAGTTCTAAAAGTATAGGTGCCGCCCACCATCATTTTTTCTGAAATTTTATGCTTAATCCGAACGGCTCCGGGCACATTATCCGCGGAGAAAAACTCCTCATCCCAGGGAGTAAAAGGCGCCGCGACCGTCGACACCAAATAAGTGCTGCCAAGATTCGCCTCAATCGACCCTCCTCTTAACAAAACCAGCCGGTTGCCTTCACTGTCTTTAGCCAGAAAAGACAGCGAGTCTGAGTAGTAACCCCGTTTCACGGACCGATCCGAAAAAAACTGAATCGGTTTATATTGGTAAAGCCAAGGGCTTTGCTGCCAATACTGCTTATGATTTGAAAGTTCCAACGGATCGTCAGTCGTTAAAGCTTGATTCTGGTCGGCCAATGCGAAAGCTCGCAAATGCCACTGATCTTCCGTATAATCCATCCATAGTTTTCTTATCGGGCGAAACTCGTAGTCGACGTCTAGTTCTGGAAACGTATAACGTGTCCCAAAGTCGGTGAACCCTGGAGCTGTGAACCGTGTGGTGTGACCATCAATCACCTTTGTGAGCGGCGTTGCCAATGAATCGCCTGTGTTAGATCTATAAATCTCATTCAAAACACCGTTAAACGCGCCGAAGTACTTAAGATTCGGACGGAGGGTGCTGGTGCCATTTTGATTACGAATAATCTGCTCTCCCGTGGTTCCTACGACAGACCAGGGATCCGCCACCAGTTGGGTGTAAAAATTGAATTTATCCGCCGGCACAAAGTCCACATTCAAAAGATATTGATCATAAATGGCCGGGTCATACGTGTTGTTAAGATGCTCTCCGAAAAGATACCGGAAATTCCGCTCTTGAAGATCCGCGTTTGAATCACTGAGGATAAAATCCCGTCCCACCCCGGCCGCGAGGCGATAGCGGCCGCTCATCTTCACACGCCCTCCGGGGAGAGGTTCGTTAATGTCACGAGGGCCAGAAGGAGGGAGCACTTCGATAATGTCATCAGAGCCAGAAGGAGGGGGTACTTCGATATAGGAGGGATCTTCGAAAGCCGACTTAGCGGCGTTTTCGGAGACAAGCTCTAGGGGTTTTGCCTGACGCGCTAAAACTCTATAGTTGTCGTCCAATATCGCGTTTATTTCTTGTAGCTTGGCGGCGGGGACATAATCGCCTGCAAAAACAATTCCAGCCGTGCCAAAGAACGTCAAGGCCGCGAGCGAAAAGGAGGCGATCCGTTGATTTCGCGTACTTTTCTCCATTTTGCGCACATTATCCCATATTTTGCGGGCCTCTTTCAATAAATCGTTTCGCTCGATACGGGCTTCGTTACCGTAAACCAATAACCGTTTACCCCGCGGTTATTCAAACTAAACGGGTTATAACCCACCCAGGCGAAAATACCGTAGGCGGTCCCCGCCACAGACCCCGTCCGCATGCCGCGGGGAGTGCGCCAACCATGCCCGGTATCTACATTGTCAATGGAAGCGTACGGCAAACACCCCCGGCCTTGACCGGTCCTGGAGGGACTGGTAATGATGAGTTTTTGCAATTCATTCAAATAGAAGGTCGCTTTATCCGAGTA
>CAYJXB010000096.1:0-4552 GCA_964374005.1 uncultured Planctomycetia bacterium | reverse complement strand
TTCCACGGAGAAGCCTTAAGCACCGAGCAAGTCCAGGCGCTTCCCGCTGAAACCAGGGCTGAATTGCCTCAGGAATTTGTAAATGAAACAGCCCCTGGCATTGTAAACCCCGATGCGCTGGTGGATAATCTTTGTTTGCCCCAAGCTGCGGTTTCTGAAAGGGAGAATGCCGAGGAACAGGCTCTTCAACAGATCGCTGACTCTACGGGCGGAACTCAGGAGACAGCCGCCGGCGCTCAGACCAACTCACAGGCAGTGGCCGCTATGCAATTGGCCCGCATCACGGCGGGCGCGCAAGAGTTCCTTCGCATTTCAGGCGGTTCGGGGGGAGCTTCTGCAGCAGGTGAAGAGGGGGCTCGCACAGGTGGTCCAAGCGCTAGGGACATGGAACTCATGATGCACGCCGTCAGATTAGGTGTGGATGACTTTAGGAGCACACTGCCGCAGGGAATTCAGCCTGGGATAGCGGATAGAATTGCCGAACAGATGACTGTTTATCATGATAACTTCCAAACCTATATGGGAACGGCAATGAGAACCTTTTTTGAGTCTCCCGCATACGCAAATACGACCGGACCCAACGGGGAAACTCCGGGAACCGGGCCGTTTGCGGGACCGATGCCTTACTTTGATCCGGGCATGCTTGCTAACACCTGTTTAATGGCCGCCTTCAATCCCAACATGACGTCGGATCAAGTTGGAGAAGGATTTAGGATGATGGCTGACATGTATAGGCCGGCGGGGCAAGACGGGGAAGGTAATAATATCGGGGCGGGTCATCCAATGCCCACGAACATGACCCCTGAAATGATGCAGATGGCTGCCGTCATGATGTCACAGATGCCCAGGGGAGAGGAAGGCCAGATCATGTCGCCCGGAATGGAACCCGGCACTTGGGTCGGTCCTGGTGGATATATTATGACAGAAGGTATGATGCCCGGCATGACACCCGAGATGATGGCCTATATGACACCTGAAATGATGACCACGATGGCAACCATGGATACCTATCACACGGACGCGTTTTCTTCCATGGATCCTGCGTATTACAGCGTCATGATGACAATGGACCCTGCAACATTACAGGCGGTGACGCAGGATCTTAACCAGACTTATTATACAAACTCTCTGAGTCCAGCAACCATGACGGCCGCGAACAGTGTTAAGCAGTCGATCATTAATTATTACAATGCGAACAGCCCGGCTTTAAATACAACGCAGCCTTTAACCCAGAATCCGGTGACAGCAACGAATACTGTTACTATCCCTGCAGTCACAAATCTGGGGACTGTGGAAATCCACGCCTTTTTTAAGGCGGATGATAACAGCGTGGCCCCCGGCGATACCATCGCACCCGCGGTGGACCACGTGGACGCGAGCTATGTCGTGCACGCGACGGATCCGGATCATACGACAGTCGCCGACATAGATCACGAGCCGCTTGTTTGATTGTTTTTAGAATTTGATCTGAGCAACCGCAGGGCGGCCTTTTCAAGGCCGCCCTGACTTTTTACCCCCCTTAACATCCCCTAAAAAACTCTTGCATATTAAATCCTTGGTGTTAAAATGCGTCTTATATTGTTAGGACATACTAAATGTTAGGGAAAATTTTATGACAAAAAAGAGCGGGGGTTTTTTGGATCTTTCGTTGCGGGCCGTGTTGATTTTAATTTTCAGTCTTTCCTTTTTCTCCTTGGATGCCGCGCGCGCCGCGGGTCAGACTTATAAAGCGGAAAAAAAGGTTGAGGAGAAAAAACCAAGCACAGAGGCGGACGTGGACGCCCAGCTGGGCGTTTTGTCGGGTAAGAAAACAGTAAAATCCGCCGCCGAGAAAGAAGCGGAGAGACTCGAGGCCCAGGCGAAGAAAGACACGGGTCTAGAAGAAGCTAACAGGAAGCTTATGGAAGAGGAGAGAAAGCGCATTGAGCGTTCTGTTATCGAGGATAAGCTGAGTGGGCAGTAGTCACCTCAAATGGCGCGCCCTCGCCATTTTTAGTTTAATCGCATTCTCTTCATTTCAACTTGCGCCTTCCTGGGCTGACGAAGGACCGCCGCCTGCCCGCGAGGAGAAAAAAGAGAGGCTTACCCAGGAGGAACTCCTCGAGACGGACGCCGCCAAGTTTTTCATCAGCCACAAATACGCCGAGGCCTTGGAAGAGTTCAAGAAGTTGTCGGGGCAACACCCCAAGGACACCGCGATTAAAAAATATATCGGCGTTTGTCTTTTCTATCTGGACCGGGACGAAGAAGCCATTCGGGAATTCAACGGGATTTTAAGGCATGATCCCGGTGATCTTCCAAGCCACGATTATCTGGCCAAGATTTATCTTCGCGCGGGCGATCTGGAAAGTGCAGAAAAGAATTTTTCTTTCATCGCGGAGAATGATAAAACGGAGAAACTTGCGGCGGCTGCAAGGGCACAGTTGGATGCAATTAAAAAACTTCGTGAGGCCAGTAAAAAAACCGAGGGTTCCGGCGGGCAGCTGGCGCCCGATGAATTTTTAAAGACCAAGGCCGCGCAGCTTTTTGTCAGGGCCGAGTATCAGAAGGCCTTGACTGAATTTGAAGCCCTGGAAGCAAAGGTTCCCCAAGACACGCTCGTTAAGCGTTATAAGGCGATGACGTTGGATGAGCTTAAGCGATATGACGAAGCGATTGCCGAATTCAACGAAGGCATAAAAATTTCGCCGGATAGCCCCTCCTTGCATTATTTCCTTGCCCAGACGCTAATTCATAAACAGGACTTTAAAGGCGCGGATCAGGAACTGGCCTTTGTCGAGACGCATGACCCAGGCGGCGCGTATCTGGCCAGGGCCAAGGCGGACCGGGCGGCTGTTCAGAGGATTCTGGAGGCGCTGAAGAGACCCAAGCCGAAACTGTGGACTCTATCAGGCAATTACGGCGCCGAGCACAACACGAACGCCACCTCCGAATCCCGTATTACGCCATCCACGGCCGAGGAGCACGCGATGAAATTCCCGGGGGCGGTCGGCCTGGCCTTTAATGTTTATGACCAAGCTCCCTGGAAGGGCAAGATTTCTTACGACCATAACAATTCTTACTACGGCGGTACTATTCCAAGCCTCAATACATTTTCCCATGCTGTCGGCACCACCTTGAGCCGCACGGACACGGTGGCCGGCAAGTCTCTCAGCACTCAGCTCGGCCAGACGACAACCTACACTCGGATTAACCATAAATATTATTCGCTGGCCGTGGCGCCCTCAGCCACGATTATTTATTCCTTTGCCGACTGGCATCGCGTCACTTTATCCGAGAAGATCACCCACACGACCTACAAGAACGAGGGGACAGACCCAAACAGGACCTCCCGCAAGGGCTGGGGCTACCTGCTCAGTGTCACGAATAATTTTTATTTGAACAAGGAGAAAGACCGATATGTTCAGTTTGTCTTTGACTGGGGCGTTGACGACCCTCGAGGTGATAATAACGTCAAAGATGCTTTTGGATATAAACTTGCTTATTATTTTCCGTTTATTTGGGATTGGGACGCGAACGCCTTTTTTAAGTTTAAATACGCCAATTTCCCGGAGTACGGTCCGCCGGCCAGCGTGCCGACGCGTTTCGACCAGGAATACACCTCAGGCCTTTCCCTGTCCCGGTCGCTCAACGCGAATTGGAGCCTCTCCTTATCCTATAATTTCACGGATAACCTGAGCAAAGATAATACCTATACCTATGACAACCACGCAACAGGGTTTAGACTCTCGTTTTTGTATTAGCTTAGCTGTCCTTCCACCGCCTCAAGACTTCTTAACAATCTCCAGAACGATTTAAACTACTAAGTTAAGTAAGATATTGAAATAAGAAGGAAATTGTTGGTATACTAGAATGATTTTTAATAATCAAAAGGTGGAAAAAGCAATGCCAAATATCGGAATGCCCAGAAAACAGGGACTTTACGACCCGGCGTTTGAAAAAGACAGCTGCGGCGTAGGGTTCGTGGTCAACATCAAGGGCAAAAAATCTCATAAGATCGTCGAGCAGGCGCTTACGGTTCTTTTAAACTTGCGTCACCGCGGGGCTTGCGGATGTGAGGCCAATACCGGAGACGGTGCGGGCATTCTAATCCAAGTCCCTCACCATTTTCTTAAAGAGGCTTGCCAAAAAGCGGGTGTTAAACTTCCCGGCCCGAAGGAATACGGCGTGGGAATGGTGTATCTTTCCCCGGATGAAAAAGACCGGAGGGCCTGCGAGAAGATTTTTGAGGCGATTATTAAGGAAGAAGGCCAGGAATTCCTGGGATGGAGAACCGTTCTCACAAGCAATAAACTTTTAGGACCCACCGCAATAGCAAGCGAGCCATTCGTGCGACAAATCTTTATCGGCCGCAACGCTAGCCTCAAAGAAGACATGGATTTCGAGCGCAAGCTCTATATCATCCGGCGCCGCGCGGAAAACGCGATCCGCTTCTCCACGCTAAAAGGCGGCCATTTCTTTTACATCTCGAGCCTTTCTTACAAAACTATCATTTACAAAGGGATGTTGATGTCCGAACAGGTCGAGCCATTCTTCCCGGAGCTTGCGGATC
>CAYJXB010000095.1:0-4587 GCA_964374005.1 uncultured Planctomycetia bacterium | reverse complement strand
CGCAAAGCCGGCGGATCGCCGAAGAGGCTTTTGCCAATCATTTAGGGGTCATGCTTCATATGCCGATGCAACCCAAAAGCAGCAAGGCACGGTTGGAGCCCCATACGATTTCGACGACCACGGCGGATGAAGAGATACGGCTTTACTTGGATCAAGCCGTCCTGAGCGTTCCTCATGCGGAGGGGGTCAATAATCACATGGGCTCCGCCGCCACCGGTGATTCACGGGTCATGAGGGTGGTATTAAATTATCTAAAAGATAGGGGTTTATTTTTCGTGGATAGCTACGTGATTCCGGAAACCGTCACGGCCGGGATCGCGAAAGAAATTCACGTCCCTTTCGCAAAACGCGACGTGTTTATTGACAATCGGATGAATTTACTTTTGATCAAAGAAAAATTGGAAGAGGCGAAACGGATCGCGCTCTCGCGAGGCGCCGTGGTCGTGATCGGCCATGACCGAAAAATGACGATTCAGGCCATCAAGGAAATTGTGCCGGAGTTTGAGGCGGCGGGGATCCAGTTCGTTCTCGTGAAAGATTTAGTGGAATAAAATGTCATTGCGAGCGTAGCGGTGAGCAACGTCGAACCGCGTGGCGTGGCAATCTCCGCGAATAGCGGCTCTAGAAGCGCGCATCTTCCTCGGTCACTGCAAGAGTAGGCTCCCTCGGAAGAAGACACGCTTCTCCCGCCGCTAGTGCAGATTCGTCATTCTGAGCGCAGCGAAGAATCTCATCCCGACAAAGGGAGTGGCTAGCACTCACTGTTGCGGTATAATGAATCAAGTATTTGAGCCCTATCCAGGGAGCCAATATTGCTTGGCGCGAACTTTTTGTGCTGGTTAATGTCGAATGTCGAGGACTGACACTTAAAGTGTTAAATGAAGTCTTTTCTTGACTGTATCTAACTCACGCTACCGCCTGCGGTGAATTGACTCAAAGCGCGGTGAGAAATAATGCGTAATATAATGGTGAATATAATGGTGATTATTTGGCATTTAGCGTTTGTGAATATAGCTTTGTTCTGGTAAATTATGAGGCGTCATTAGTTTGATCGTTGAGAGGGGTGAGTTTTTTTTAGGTGTCAGTTTATTTTATTTAGTTTTTTACATTTAGGTGTCAGTTGTTGAATATTGAAGTCCGTCCGAATTTTTGATGCTCTTCGTTCAATTTCAAAATTCAACGACTGACACTTGAACTTGATGTTTGGACACTTTTCGACAATTCGACAACGAAGCCATATCTTGTTGCGAAGCATGAAGACGGGATTCTCAAGATATTTGATCAGATTTTGTTTGATAAAATTGAGAAAGGGGCAAGTTAAGTATGAGCAGAAAATCATCCTCGATTGTTTCAAAAGCCGAAGCTGCTTTGAAAAGGGCTGTGCATAAAGTAGTTAAGGAACATGAGCGGACGGGCGAACCTCTGATCGTGTGGAAGAACGGCAAAGTCGCAAGGGTTTCGGCTCGTCAAGCTTTGCACAAGCGGGCATAGTGTCCTTATAACATTCCACGCAGGCTGCTTGTGATGAGATCCTTCGACTCGCTAGTGCAAAATAAGGCTCGCTCAGGATGACGGTCTTTCTAACATGATCACCCTCGGCATCGAAACCTCCTGCGACGAGACCTCGGTGTCGGTATTGAAAGGCAGAGCGTTAATCCTCTCCAATGTTGTGGTCTCGAGTCTCGTCGAGCACCGGCCGTTTGGAGGCGTCGTGCCTGAGATCGCTTCCCGGTCCCATGTGGAGGCCATCCTCAGATGTTTGGACGCCGCGCTCAAAAAAGCGAAACTTTCTTTGTCCGAGGTGGATTTAATTGCCGTGACCCAGGGACCCGGCCTCATGGGGTCGCTTTTGGTGGGGCTCTCGGCCGCCAAAGCGCTGTCGTTGGCACTTCGGAAACCGCTCGTGGGAGTGAATCATGTGATCGCGCATGTTTATGCGGGATTTTTATCCGACAAATTCTTACGGTTTCCGTGCCTGGGCCTTGTGGCTTCCGGAGGCCATACGCTTCTCTTGAGAATGGACGCACCCCACCGTGTGAGGACGCTCGGCAAGACCCTTGATGACGCCGCCGGGGAGGCCTTCGATAAAGTTGCAAAAATTCTCGGTTTAGGGTATCCTGGTGGTCCGGAGATAGATCGTTTAAGCCAAGGCCAGGATCCAGACCGATTCTTATTCACGCGACCCTTTCTTAAGGACTCTTTTGATTTTAGTTTTAGCGGCATCAAGACGGCGGTGTTTTACGCGGTTCAAAAGATAAAAAACAAAAAAGCTTTGGCGTTCAAGACGAAACGCGAGCTTTGCGCCGGCTTTCAGGAAGCGGTGTGTGAGGTGCTGGTCGCGAAATCCGTCCGGGCGGCTAAACGTCAGAACCTGCGGACCCTCGTGGTCGGTGGAGGGGTCAGCGCCAATACGCGGCTGCGGCAAATGTTTCGATCGGCGTCTCGGAAGCAGTCGCTGAAGGTCGTATTTCCGGCACCGTCCCTTTGCCAGGACAATGCCGGCATGATCGCCGGTTTGGGAGCGGCTCTTTATTTGGAAGGCATGCGCGGTCGATTGGACATGTCCAGTTACGCGGATTTTAACTCGGGTGTTGGTTAAATAAATAAGGGGGTGCGAACGATGCTTGGCAAAAAAAATGACGCTCAGGCGCATAAAGTCCTTGATGTGGATGCCAGTCTGCAGGGGAACCTTGTTTTTAAGGACCCGGTCAACCTACAGATCAACGGGAGTTTTGAGGGGAAGCTTGAAACCAAGGGCGATCTTTTGATCGGAGAACACGCGGTCGTCCGGGCGGACATCATCGGAGAGAGGATCACGATTGCCGGCAATGTCACCGGAGACGTCTCCGCGCTTTCGGAGATACGCCTGACGCCCACCGCGCGGCTCTTTGGCAATATCAAAGCCCCGACCTTCGTCATGGAAAAGGGCAGCGTGTTTCAGGGCAGTACTCATATGCTGAGTTCGGAAACCAAAGAAGGCGGTTCCCGCAAACTGTTTTTAACGCTGGACGAAGTCGCTCATTATTTGTCCGTCGAAGCCAATCTCGTTTCCGAGTGGGCGGAGAACGGAAAGCTCCCCGGCGCCCGGGAAGGAAAGAACTGGCGGTTCGAGAAGCAAAGGGTCGATGAATGGATAGCCAACGGCAGGATCGTTTAGAAGACCGTTATTTCAATATCCACGAAGCGGCAGAAATCTTAGAAGTCGACGAAAAAAAATTATGGGACCTCGTCCACCAGCACAAGGTCCCGACGCACACGATTGCCGGCGCCTTCCTTCGTTTTAAGAAAGAAGACATTGAAGAGCTGAAAAACAAATGGCGGATTGAAAGAGAGCTTTTCCCGAGCCGTTCGGATTTTGCCATCGAAAAGACAGCCGTTGCGATCTCTTCGATGAAGGGAAGCTTGAGCGATTTTTGGTATTTCAATGACTTTTATGTATTATGCGGTGTCCTGGTAGTGACGCTCGTGTACTTTATCGTGTCCTCCCAATAGGAAAATCAATCCTTAAAAAAAATCCAAAAACGAACTCATGATATTTGCGCTGCTTGACGGCAATTCTTTTTGTTATCGGGCGTTCTATGCCATCCGGGAGCTGAGGAATTCGAAGGGTCAGCCCACCAACGTCGTGTACGGCTTTATCACGATGTTTGAGAAGCTTTTAAAAGAGCTGGATCCGGATGGGGTGGCCGTGACTTTTGATTTGAAAGGCCCGACATTTCGTCACCAGGCTTATGAGGATTACAAAATTCAGCGCCAACCCATGCCGGAGGATCTGGTTTCCCAGATGCCGATCATTAAAAAAGTGGTCCGGGCCTTGAACGTCCCCATTTATGAGAAAGACGGCTATGAGGCGGATGACGTGATGGCGACTTTGGCGAAGAAGCTCGAATCGCTGGGGCACGAAATTGTCATTGTGACAGGAGATAAAGATGCGCTTCAGCTGGTGGACAAGAAAATAAAGGTGCTAAACCCGCAGAAAGAAAATTTTGTTTACGATGAGACCGAGGTGAAGAAACGCTTTGGCGTGGAGCCGAAACGCGTGGTGGAAATCATGGCGCTGATGGGAGACGCTTCCGATAATATTCCGGGCGTGCCGGGCATCGGGGATAAAACGGCCAGCAAGCTGATCGTCGAGTTTGGGACCGTGGAAGGGGTCTTGAAAAATATTTCAAAAATTAAAGGCGACAAGATCAAAGAAAATCTGGACCGCTACCAAGAACAGGCGCGACTCTCGAGACGGCTGGCCGAGATTGACCAAAACGTCCCGCTCGATTTTAACATTGAAAAAATGAAACGCAGCGCGCCCGACGCCGAAAAGCTCGCAGAACTCTACCAGGCACTCGAATTCAAGAGTTTATTGAAAAATTTGACGGGCCTCGAGGAAAAAAACTCCGACGACCCGGGCTTAAAATATTCCTTGGTGCAGGATTGGCCGTCGTTTGAGAAACTAAGGGACCGCCTTTCCAGAGAAAAAGAATGGGCCTTTGATTTTGAGACGACCGGCACGGATCCGCTCTTGGCCGAGCCGATCGGCGTTTCTTTTTGTTTTCATGAAAAGGAGGCGTCCTATGTCAGTTTTTCCGGGAC
>CAYJXB010000094.1:0-4653 GCA_964374005.1 uncultured Planctomycetia bacterium | reverse complement strand
GGCGCGCGGCTGGCCCAGGGCGGAGACCAAGGGCAGGCGCAAGCCGCGGATTATCCGGACTGGGTGCGTGATTCGTTGATGAAAGCAAGAGTGCATCTCGTGGAGATGAGACGAATCGCACTGGCATCGGTTGAACTCATGGGTCGTGTAGGTTTTATTGCGCCTCATGATTTTTCGGAGTCAGAAGATCTGATTCGGGATTTCGACAATCTGGCGAATCAAAAAAACTCTATCCCGGATTTAAAAGCTTTTGAGCAGTCTTACCATGTGAAGCTTGCTACTCCGTTTCTTGAGAACGCCAGGCGCTGGGCAAATCAGGGAGAAGGTGACTTCAGCGATCGGCACAAGGCGACCTTCGGACCTTTTGCTGCCCGGTATGCGGCAGTGCACATCCAGATGGTTAGCCGTGAATTGAGCCCCTTGGGCAGTGACTATATGAACCATAATAAAAATTTCGCGAGATATTTTAACGGGCTCTTCTTGTATGTGCTCGCCGATATGGAAAATCCACCGTCTGCCATAGAAAGACAAATGGTGGGTGAGGATTTCGAGAAAATCAAAAAAAGAATCACCAAAAAGGGATTTGACAGAATTTTGGTACGAAAGGAATTAACTGAAAGGTTTCAGTCCCGCACCAAAAAATTCTTGCGTAAAGAAAATAGTAAGATTGAAATTCACCAGGAAGTGCTTGATGCGATGTCCGATGAAATCGTGGGTCGGCTTTATGCCGAGCTTGCGCGCACCCTGATAACCCCAGAATCGGATCGCCAAAGACTCAGGGTCCTTGAGGATGAACTACTGAGCAATATAAACGCGAACAGGGAAGCCATTTACTCGGAAATTGTCGAGATAGTCGACCGGTATTACGGGGACAACGATGAACTTTCGGTAGCCATTCGCCACCGGGCGCAGAGTATTCTTTTCCTGAGATTTCTCGAAATCAAAAAAATACCTTCCTTAAATAGGATCCTGCGCAAAAAGGTCATCGAATGGATTAAGAGGGAGACAGTTTTTGAAAGATGGGACCCGCTTCTGCGGCTTCTCGGCGACTTGGCGGATGATCAGGAAGATTTACGGCGTTTGCGTGAGCTATACGCTGTCACGCCGGGGCGCAATCAACGCATACAAATGATCGCCGTTTATTTCCAGATCTTGTCCAATAGGCACAGCCAAAATCACATGGATTTGTATGCCGTCCTTTCCGAGATAGAGGATTTGAGGACGATGGTCCGACAAAACACCGCGGATCCTGCCGCCTATCATGAGGCCTTGCAGGACTATTTATCTTCCGTGGAGCGCTATGTGCGGACCCATTGGGCGCACTGGGACAAATTAAACCAGGGCCGGATCAGCTTTGTCCACGCCATGGCGTGGAGCATGCCTTATGTTGACACGCATGATCCTGGTTTAAGAAAAGTGACCGCGGACGGAGGCTCGCCAGCGAATGGAGCTAGTCAGGCTGATAGGAGGATTTTACCTAACCTCGCTCACCAGCTTAAGGCGGGGATCATTACTCTTCCCCAATCAGAGGTTGGCGAAACGTTTCGTACCGTGATTCAGAGCGTTTTGCAAAGAATGGATGAAAAGGAATCCACCGCCGGCCCCCGGCCCTACGGGCCAATAGGCCCGGAGGGCGCGCGGTTGGCGGGAAACGCAAAGTATTCGGAACAATTTTCAAAAGTTTCTGATTTTCTTGATCATTCCCAAACCCAGGAATTGTCTCTAAAACAATTGGCCGGAGCGTTGGGCGTCGGCTTAGACAACCCTAACTTCAAAAAGGAAATTTACGAATATCTCCGGGGAATCAATAAGATCATCTTGCATGAGCATACCTCCGGGCTTATTTACGCCGAAGATTTGCTGGAAGTCTTATTGGAGAATCCTGAAGCCCGCCGCCGGTTTGCCTTGGTCCATGAATCTAAACACAGCGCTCTTGAGATTCAGGCCGAGTCCGTGAACCCTTCCTTGATCACTCAGGAGCATGCCGACGAGATTTTTGCGAAGGAAATCGGTTTCCCAAGAGGAGGGCCAGGTTCCAAATCATTCGGGGAAAGCGTGGGAAATCTCAAGAAATTCACAACTTATACCGACCGGCAAGGCGACTTTGACGCTTTTGAGAAAACGTTTGCCTACACCAAATCTATTTTAGACATGGATCCCTCGCTGCGGCCCGAATTGGTAAAAAAGGCGGTATTGAGTCTGTTTAAGGAACACGGTTTGCGTTATATAGAAATCACGGATTTTCATAGCCAGACACTTGAGGAGCTGATTAAAAAGATGATCGAGGCTGAGAACGAAACACAAGGCCGGCTGAAAGCGGGTTTCCTAAAGGGCTTTAGGAAAGATTATTTGACGCTGCTTTTGAAAAATGAGGAAAAGGAGTATGAAAAAGTCCATTCGGAGTACGCCGATCTGTCCCTTGAAGAAACAGAGCAGCAGATTCTTGGAGAGGTGATCAAGTCCGATGCCCAACTTTTAAATATTTCGGAGGAGGATGTCCGCCGTGAATTTGAAGAGGCCAAAGAAGAGATTTACCGCCAATTAAATCGTGGCGGGCAGGAGGCTTCGGATTACGCGAAAAAAATGAGATTAGTTTTGGCCTACGAAGCCCGAAAAGCGGCTTATCAGGACATGAGGCGGTTTGAAGGATACTTGGATGATTTGGAAAAACGTCATCCTGAATTCAGGAATAGGATCGGCGGCATCAGCAGTATCGGAGACGAAGCGGATTATATCAATTGGGTGTTGTCACCTGTCTTGAGAAGAGCCAGACAAATCGGTCTGAAGGTTTCTTCTCATCTGGGAGAGCATTGGCTTGAGGGGGAATATATCCCATCGCTTCTACGCATTCAAAGGGAAATAAACTCGGGAGTGGACCGGTTGGCTCATTTGACCGTCGTGGGGCTTAATTTCGATAAAATAAAAAAACTGAACAGCCGTGAAAAAGCCAGGGCAAAGGCCCTCCAAAAGGAAATTTTAGCTGCCTTGCGAATAAAAAATATCCATGTGGAATTAAATCCTACCAGTCAGGTGATTTTTTCACCGGAGTACAGTGTCTATGAAAGACACGCCACGCGCCGTTTTCTTAAGGAGAAAATAAGTTTTTCGATCAATACCGATGATAGCAGCGTTTTTGATACCAATCCCACGCAAGAATTAACGGAGGTCTGGTTCGCAAATCCGTCGCTTCCTTATAATGAGCTTCTCAATATGCAGTTAGAAGCCGACAAACACCGGTTTTATGAATCGGTTGAGGAGGTCCTGGCGCGTTTTGATCATGATATCGATACTTTAGCGGAAGTACAGAGCCGCATGAGACCCGCCGCCCTAATCTTTGGGAGTTCTCGATTTATTCATCCTTTAGCTCTTGCCATAGGCGCCTATATTTGGGAGATTTTTGTTGGCTTGTTCGTTCCAAGGACCGGAGGCGGACCCGGCAATATGGAAGGTCCTTTGATGGCTTTTATTGAAGCGCGTGAAAAATACATGCGCGAGAAAGGAATTTCCGGCACTCACATCCCAACGGATATCTGCACTCAAGCGGTCAGAATTTTGTTGGATTGGTTCGAACCCCCGACTCCTTTTGCGGAACTCAGTTATGGTTTTTATCATTTTATTTTCAGAAAAATCGCGCTTTATTTTAATACGTTGGGCATCATCGCCGTTCCCGGAGGTTTTGGCACTTTGGACGAAGTATTTGAAGTGCGGCGCAGGGGACGCCAGATCTTTCTGATGCCGAAATCATTTTGGAAGCCGATTGTGACGGCCTTTATGGAATCTTGGGAAAAAGCCGACTTGAGTGAAAGAAATTCAGGCCTCGAATCTTTAATGACTGATGACGTCGGGGAAGCGATACGTCAGATGCTTTGGGACTACCGACTGCACGGTTATATTGATCAATTCAATACTGAGGAATTGACCGATCTTAAAGGAGAACTTAGACGAGGTGTGTTGAATTTACATCAGGGGCGCCGCGCCGTGATCGTAGACGGTAATTTTGCGCCAACTGACGAAGTCTCGGAGAAGGGGCTTCGGGCTTTTGTGTCTGATTTGGTGGACTCCGATATTCCGGTGCGGGCGGTGCGCCGCGGGGAAATGTTCGAACGAATTTATGATGTCATTCATCACAAACACGCCGATCATTTACTGCAATCCGTACTTCTCAAGACCAGAAGGGAAAATGACTGGTCCGAACGTGAGCGATCCGTTGAAAATCATGTTTTCACGAAGTTTGACTCAGCGCATCAGGTCCTTATGTCGTACCAAGCAAAGGCCTTCCTTTTCTTTCCTGGGAACGCCGGCACCATGAACCGTCTTTTTGACCAGGTGGCCGCGATGCAGACCGGCAAAATCCGCCGCCGGCCCATCCTACTCGTAGGCCGCTGGTTTTGGCAACCCATTTTAGACGCTTTAAAAGAATCGTTTGAAAATCATGACCCGCCGCTTATTTCCAAAGGGGATTTGGAACTCATGCAGATCGTGGACACCGTCGAGGAAATGCGCGTGAAGCTCGGCCTTTTGGAGCCTGCCGCTTCCGGCGCGCGGCTCGTCACACAGAAGCCGAGCCTTGCGCCCGTCAAATCAAGCGACGAGCAAGTGCCCGGCTTCAGTTTGACGGGCGCGCGGCTGGCGGACACTTATGAGCTCTTACAT
>CAYJXB010000093.1:0-4821 GCA_964374005.1 uncultured Planctomycetia bacterium | reverse complement strand
GTCGCGACATAAATAATGCTGACTTCTTGAGCCAGCGTCATCGGCACGTACTGGCCTTGCTTCAGGACTTCGACGAGGCGCGAACCGCGGTTCAGCTGATCGCGCGTGGATTTATCCATGTCCGAGCCAAATTGCATGAATGCCGCGAGTTCCCGGTACTGCGCAAGCTCTAAGCGCAGTTTACCGGCGACTTTTTTCATGGCTTTGGTTTGCGCGTTGCCTCCGACGCGAGAAACCGAGAGTCCCACGTTGATCGCCGGACGCACCCCTGAGAAAAAAAGATCCGATTCGAGATAAATCTGCCCGTCGGTGATCGAGATGACATTCGTCGGAATGTACCCCGAGACGTCTCCCGCTTGCGTTTCGATGATCGGCAGCGCCGTTAAACTTCCCCCTTTTAGATCATCACGAAGCTTGGCAGCGCGCTCTAAAAGCCGCGAGTGAAGATAAAACACGTCTCCCGGGAACGCCTCGCGTCCCGGCGGACGGCGTAGTAACAGTGACAGTTCGCGATACGCAGCCGCGTGCTTGGTGAGATCATCATAGATCACCAGCGCGTGCATTCCGTTGTAAAGATAATATTCCCCGATCGCGGCTCCCGTGTAGGCGCTTAAGTACTGCATCGTGGCCGCGACATTCGCCGGCGCGCTGACAATCGTTGTGTATTCCATCGCGCCACGCTCTTCCAGTGTCTTGACGACCGACAAGACGCTCGAAGACTTCTGCCCCGTTGCGACATAAACGCAATGAACGTCTTTACCTTTTTGATTTAAAATAGTGTCAATCACCACCGCCGTCTTTCCTGTCTGACGGTCGCCGAGGATGAGTTCGCGCTGCCCACGTCCGATCGGGATCATTCCGTCGATCGCTTTAATCCCCGTCTGTAGAGGTTCCTTGACGGATTGTCTTGACAAAACACCCGGCGCTTTAAACTCGATGGGCCTTGTTTCCTTCGCGACAATCGGGCCTTTATTATCCAAAGGCCTTCCGAGCGCATCCACCACGCGCCCCAAAAGTCCATTGCCTACGGGAACGCTCGCGATGCGGTTTGTACGCTTGACGATATCTCCTTCTTTAATCCCCTCGGAGTGGCCGCACAATACCACACCCACGTTGGACTCCTCGAGGTTCAAAGCGATCCCAAGCTCATTACCTGGAAATTCCAAAAGTTCACCCGCCATGCAGTCATCCAACCCGTACACGCGCGCGATCCCATCGCCGATTGACAGGATGATGCCCGTTGATTCCATCTTGATGCCGGCATCGTAATCTTTAATTTCCTGCTTGAGGATACTGGTAATCTCTTCAGGTCTAAGCGCCATGCCTTCTCCTAAATATGCCTAATTCTTATGAGTTCTTTTCTTAGAATATCCACTTGGTGCTTCACGGATCCGTCAATCACGCGGTTTTTCACGCGAACCAGCAAACCCCCGATCAGCGAAGGATCAATCTCTTTTTTTTTGACCGCGATCTTGTAACCTGCCATTTTTTCCAATCGTTCCACAATTCTTTCTTCCTCATGCTTTCCGAGCGGCGCGGCCGTGGTTATCTCCGCGACTCCCTGACCCTGCGCCTCGTCCGCGATCCGCTTGAAACTCACGGCAATCTCGTGGATCAGATTAAACCTGTTTTTTCGGAATAAAATCATGAAAAAATTAAGAAGGGCCTTATAGATCTCATGACGTCGTTCCTGATAGATCCGTTGCACAAATTTTTTCTTCTCGTTAATCTTGAGACGGGGATCATGCAAAAATTTTTCGATCTCGGGAGAGCGCTTGAGAGCGTCCGAAAACGCTTCTAGCTCCGCCTCGATTTCCTCGTCTTTATGAAGAAGGCGGGCGATGTCGAAAAGCGCTTGGGCGTAACGGTTGGCCGCTAAAAGATCTTTCATTCCACCTTTTCGAGATCCTTGATGAATTTGTCTACCAGCTTTTCGTGCTCGCGGGCGTCGATTTTTTCTTTCAAGATCTTCTCGGTCATGAGACTCGACAGCGTCACGATATCGTCGCGAAAACCGAGCTTGGCTTTCTCAATGTCCTGATCAATCTCGGACTTTGCGCGGTCAATCAGCTTCTGGGCGTCGTGTCTGGCCTTGTCTTGGATGTCCCTCGCGAGCGCCACGCCCACATTGGCCGCCTCCTGGATCTTGACGCGCGCCTCCTGATCGATATGCTCAAGCCTTTGGCGGTATTCTTTCTCGAGATTCGCGATCTCTTGTTTTTTTCTCTCGATGTCCGAAAAAGAGTCCTCGATCACCTTTCGACGCTGGTCCATGATCCTCAATATCGGCTTGAACGCGAACTTTTTCAAAATCCACAGAACGATTAAAAAAGTCAGTAGCTGAGTAAGGATCTCCGGTACGGCTTTAAAAATAGTTTGTAGGTCCATGAGTGTCTGCGAAAACGGTTAATTCATCTTCCCCATGTTCAACATCACGACCACAAACGCATAAATCGTCAACGCTTCGATGAGAGCGCATCCCAGCAGCATGTTCACAAGGATTTTCGTCGAAGCCTCCGGCTGACGGGCCGTTGCTTCCATCGCGCCGGCGACCGCTTTCCCTAAACCGATGGCCGACCCAAAAGCCGCAAGCCCCAGGCTTAATGGCAGAGAGACTGATAACAGCGAGTGTGAATTGGCAAGACTTTCCATTGAATCACTCCTTTCGTTTTGATTTTGATGAGAATGAACTAATGCGCATGCGCCTCCTCATGGTCATGGGGAAGCATCATCGCGATATACACCGTACTTAAAAGTGCGAACACAAAAGCCTGAATAGCGCCTATCAAGACTTCCAAAAATAAAAATGGAAGATGCCAGGGTAATCCGATAGGGATATGTAACGGCGCGAGAGTCTGAATGCCTAACTGCAAGAATACGGCGACCAAGATATGACCGGCCATGATGTTTCCATACAACCGGAACATGAGCGTAATTGGCTTCACAAATTCTCCCATCACATGCAGAGGCAGATTCAAAGGAACAAAAAGCCATTCCACGATGCTTTTTGGGTTTCCCGCTAAGTGAAGGATATAGCCCAGCGGGCCGTTTTTCGTGATCGACGCATACTGGACGTGAAAAAATACACTGATCGCCAATGGGGCAGTGGTTGTTAAATAAGCGGTGGAAGAGTTTTGCAGTGGGAGTAATCCATAGAGATTTGTCGCCAGAATATAAATAAAAAGAGAACCTATGAACGGAGTGTAGGTTCGTCCTCTGGGTCCCATGACGCTGCATACCAAGTTGTCCAAAGTCCCTATGATTTGTTCCCAAGCGATTTGACCGCGCCCCGGAATAAGTTTTAGATTGCCCGCCATTTTGATGACCATGATAGATAGAATGACCGCCACAAGGATACTAAAAATGGTGGATTCCCATCGGGTCAAAAAATCAGCTAGTAGCGGTGATCGGGTTGCCTTTGCCAGTAAATTGACCCAATTCACCAAGTGGGGCGTTGCGTGTTCCGCACCCTGAGCGTGATTCACGGCTTCAAAACTCTCCTGATTATCTGAATAATTTCCCTTACAGCTCCGACGATGCCCAAAACGATCAAAATGGTCTTCCCGTACGGAGCGGAATGGTATTTGCGGTCAAACCAGTCGCCGGCCAAAAAACCTATTAAAGGACCGGCAACGAGTATAAACGGAACAGTGGTGAGAAGTCCAACCTGCCAGGCTATTTGAAAAAGTTCTGACTTGCCCCGTTTCTTGCTGTTTTGTGGCATGATTCTAACAAGCACATCCCTTTTTGTCAACGCGGTTTACGGAGAATTACCGAATCGGAATCGTAATTTCTTTTTTAGCAGTGGGAGCTTTCGGGATCCTAACGGTCAAAACGCCATTCTCATAGTTGGCCTCAGTGCCGCTGTCCAAAACTTCCACGGGCAGTTTGATCTGCCGCTCAAAGCTGCCGCGGCGGCGCTCCGCTCGGTAGTAATGGCCGGTCCCGGTATTTTTGGCGATGATATTTTCGTCCTCTCGCCTGCCGGTGATCCGCAAAACCCTATTCTCAAGAATGCTGACCCTAATCTCATCTTTTTTAAGGCCGGGCAAATCAACCTTCACGAGGAGGTGCCGGTCCGTTTCCTGGATATCCGTGTCTCCGAATGTCGCCTCATCCGCTTCCTGCACAGTCACATCCGCGATTTTGATCCCCCCCATCCCCGTATCGTCCCAGACCGGGACGCCCTCTTCTTGGATGACTTTTTTCATTTCGCCGGTAATCTGCTTATACTGGCCGCTCAAGGTTTTCAACTGTTGTAAATACGCGCGGTAGTCGGCTTTGGCTTGTTCGACGCCGGGGTTGCTTGAATCCGAACTCGTCGCCGCATGGGAAAAATTAGCGGATAGGAGATAGGAGAGAGGCGATAGGATACAAGCAATCGAGAATAGGGTATAGAAAAATTTATTTGATTTTTTTATTTTCATTTTTCTCCTTTTAAGCCGTGATGGCGCGGCTGCCGGGCTTCACGACAGGAACGCGCCCCTCGCGACAAAGCGGGCACGCCTCCGGTTTGTAGGTCTTGATCGCAATAGTCAACAGTGAAAAAAAGGGGCTCTCAAAAATGGCCACGCCGGCGCTCCGGTCCACGATCGAGGCGACCGCCACCACCTTGGCCCCGTGTTGTTTCACGACATCCATTACCTCATAAATCGACTTGCCGGTCGTCACCACGTCTTCGACGACCAGGACATTTTCGCCTTTTTTCAAATGAAACCCGCGCCTCAGGACAAAAGTCCCGTCCACCCCTCCGGGCCTATCGGCCCATGGGGCCGGAGGCCGCTCGGCAAAAATGGACCTGACTTTCAGCGCGCGACCCAT
>CAYJXB010000092.1:0-4873 GCA_964374005.1 uncultured Planctomycetia bacterium | reverse complement strand
GCAAGCTCTCCTCAGTCAAACTCGGCGATCTCACGATCCACTACAAAGACGACGAGACTACCATCGACTACATAGAAAAATCCGACGGCACAGAGCTTTATGATTTGATCTTTGATTCCAGTGGCAATATTCAAAATGCCACGATCTACACGCCAGAAGGGGAAGTCAGAAGCTACGAGAACAACAAGCTCATTGAACTAAGAAAACCCGACCAAACCAAGCTTTTCTATTTCGATGACAAGCCCTTAAAACTCATCACCCCTGAAAAATTGACCTACAACTTTAATTACACGCCAACCATCGTCGAGGCCACTTTGGATGCGTTGATTGTGCCGGACAGCTTGACCGCGATTAAAATGCAATATGATACGAATTTCAATCTGAAGCAAGTCATCCGCCAAAACCAAGAAATCTTGAATTACTCCACTAACGGAAGTCTGGCCAGTATCGGCTTTGCAGATACCTCCAAAGCGCCCCAAGTGTTTCATTATAAAGCCGATGGAAAGACAATTGATTTTATCGAGCAAGGGAATGTCGCGACTTATTACGACGCGAACAACTTGCCCATCAATTCTATTATTAGCTCTACCACCGATAATCCTCACCGATTAGACGTGTCGTATCAATACGGCAAGATCAGGGAGATCAAGAAAGATGGGGCTGTGACCTTTGTTTACACCTACACTTTTGATTCAAATAATGAAGAAATCACCACCATCAAAGACCTAGAGGAGAAGACCACTAAGGTTTACGAAAAGGGACTTCTTCTAACAAACTTGGATGAGGAAAACTCGGTACTTTCCACCTACAACTACGAATCACCCACGACTCAAGACTCACGACCTACGACAGTGGAAGTCACCCGCCTCGGGCGGACACTCCATACCTACAGTTATTCCTACAACCAAGACCTCACCATTGTTCAGGACGAAGAGGACGTGATCCGGACTTACTCTGCCAATAAAAAGCTCCTTTATTTAGAGAAAGAAAATAAAAAGTTCTCTTATTCCTACGCGGACAACGAATTCGGAGATGAGATCGTTGAGGAGAAGCTGATAGAAAAGAGAATGTCCGATGGATCGGTCGTTCACTATACAGACGGGAAAGCATCAAAGATAGATTTGGCCGACGGATCGTTCATCACGGGCATTGTATTTAATAGTGATCGACAGGTGGAAAAGGGCACGATTAATCTTCCATCCGGCGTGAAAAAGGTTTTTGATGGTCAAACGATCCTCGAAGAAATCCAGTCCGATGGAACCCATTTTTATTTCGCCGATAATAAAATATCCAAAGTTGTCAATTCGGCAGGCAAAGAGTTTAATTATTCTTATGATAAAAACCAGGATGGAAGTATCAAGAATATTTTCGTAAAGAAGGGCGACGCGAACCTTAAATATGACTTGGCCGGGAATCTTCAAGGCATGAAGGTTGACGGGATTTTGACGCCGGCTGAGGTGATTGCGCAGACGAACCATACGTATACGGGCGGCGGGATCGGCGCTTATTCGATAGACGGCGACTTTAATACGGCGCAATCAAACTCGGGCTCCGGCGGCGATGGTGGTTTTGGGGTGAGCCTTTATTCAGAACATTCTTTTGTTTCGCCGCAAGTCCTGACTTCAGTCACGTTCCAAATGGCGGTGTCATCCTCGGCGTATGGGCGTTATGTAAGACATCATGAAACGCGATATAACGTTCAGGTACTGCAGAATGGTATTTGGAATATTGTCAATGGATCCGCGGGCGGCGGAGGATGCTGTGAGGGCTCGGACAGCTTCAACTCTGGAAAAGTGACATTGAGTAATCTCAATCTTCAAAATGTCACCGCCATTCGCGCTTATGCGTACGCCTATGGCAATGTCACCGGTGGCGGGTCCTCTTACAGCGCCGCCGCGTCGATTTATGAAATAAATTTCACACTCGCCGATCAGTCCTTCTTAACCTTTAGCCAGGTAAAAGACCAGCAAAATCAGGTGACGGGATATAAGTTTAGCGGCTACCCGGGAACGATGAGTTTTGATGCACAAGGGAACCTTTTGCCCGGCACGCCCGCTGATTTGAATAGTCCTGCCCAGTCACTCATCGGCGCAGTCGCTTCGTTAACCAACGCACCGCATTTTGACAAGATAAACCTATCGGTTCCTGCGGAATTGGGTAGTTGGTTTTCAAAGGCGAAAAATTCGGGTTTAGAATCTCAAACCATCGTCTCTCAAGAATATTCCTCCTCCGGTATTTTGGAGACCCAAACCAAAGCTGATGGCACTGTGACGTTGTTTGATGCGAATAATCGTCCCACGGAAGTATTGGATTCAAGCGGCGTGATACTCATTCAATATAGTTACGACTCCGACGGCCATCCCACTCGCGTTTATCTCAAGAACGCGCGTGACACACTGCCGGATGAGGTCTTGAAAGCCAGACAAAGCATCGAAGAAGGACGCGCCGCCTCTCTCTTAGCCCTTGCCCAACAACAAAATCTCGCGTACCAATCCATCCAATCCCAAGCCGCCACTCAAAGACAAACCTTACAATCCCAGTTAAATGGTCTTCAGAATCAATACAACGATGTGGCCAATACCGAAGTGCGCGGCAAGAAAGCCAAGAACGCCAGAGGGGATATTCTTAATCAGATAGGCTCCGGAATGGATCAGGTAAGGGGCGCTTTGGGCAGTCTCGCCCAACAGGAAGCCGACGCCTACGCGGCGCTTGATTCACAGGTGAGGTCAGTCTCAGATCAGATCGAAGCCGACTCTCAAACCGCTTTCACGGCGCTGACCGTTCAAGAAGCCAATCTTAAAAAAGAAATTTTGCGTCAGGAAGTCTCACCGGTAGTTTATGACTATTATCGTAGGATTCTCGGGCGTGATCCCTCGAGCGTTGAGTATGATTATTGGATTGCAAAGACAGATTACGACCAAGCGAGCAGTTTGACCGAAACTTATGTCACGATCGAACAGCCGAGCGTCGATCCCAAAACGCTTCCTTTCCAAGAGGTGAGCGGCGTTGTTTCTGTAGAAGGGGAAAACCACCATCTAATAAACAACAAATCAAACCGCTCCTGGGTCCTGGAACCCACAAACAGCGCTTTCTCAAACAGTTTAGCCATCAAAGCCACCGGCTCTTCCTACACCTCTACCAGCGGCATTGATGCCAATAGCGCGCGGCTTGATTATAAGGTCCAAATCGGCACGCCCGGCACCTATTATCTCTGGGTCAGGGGTTACGCGGCTGATGGGGGAAGCGACTCGCTTCACGCTGGGATAGATGGCGTGATATCCGACACAGCGCCGGGGTATAGAATTTCCAGCTTTTCCTACGGCCAGTATTCTTGGTCAAGAAGAAATATGCAAAGCCAAAATGTCGCCTTTACGATTAATACAACCGGAGAGCATACCTTAAGTTTTTGGATTCGCGAAGTTGGTTTTAAATTTGATAAGTTTATCCTGACACAGGATGCCAGCTTTGTCCCTTCAGGCATCAGTCTCCAAGAATCCTCTCATGTTCCGGCTCCTCCCACCATCGTTACCAAGAAGCTCACGGAAGCCTTGAAAGACAATCTAAACGCTCTGCCCGAACTTCAGGAAAGAACCACCTATGTCACCACCGTCAAACAAAATGTCAAAAATTGGGTCAATAACTACCTAGTTGCAACTCCGCAACAAAGATCTTCTCTGACTTCTGACCTCGGACTTCTGACTTCTGACCTTATCAATCTTACATCCTCAGATGCTCAAAAAATTCTCACATGGTTGAATGGTCGTTCTTTGCATTTCGGCCAGTCCGCCTTCTTGGCACTAGAAAGTTTATTGGATCAAAAGGGCATTACGTATTCAAGAACCGACCTTGCCACCAAGACCATTGTTATTGACATTCTTTCAGGGGTTATCTCTCCGCTAGATGACGGGGACCTCGTACTCTCGGTGTTTGCCCTAAACAAAGTCGCGGGGTTTTATGGGCTGAGTCTCACCGGCGCCAATCTTAGTTGGGAGGATTTAAAGGCTCTCTACGAGGCCAACAGTGCCGTCATCGGCCAAGAAGCTTATCAAGAACAAGTCCCTGGGCAGAGCGTCAACTTCGGCAATGGCGCCGGATACTTGAAGGCGCAGGATGCCACCAGCGCTTTTGATTTTGGCACCGGTAATTTCACGCTCGAATCATGGGTGAACCTCTCGGGCGGCGGCGGTGCCATCGCCTCGAAGAACAATAATCCTTCGGGCTGGATCTTTTTTGCTACAGCGACCCAACTCGTGCTTTATTTCGACTGGAACATCAGCCCTCTCTACGCGAACGTCACTCTCACATCCGGAACTTGGAATCATGTCGTGGTTTCCCGCAGCGGAAATACTCTGAGGTTCTTTTTGAATGGAGCGGTAGTGGGCACGGTCGATGTTACAGGAAAGAGCTTTGGCGGCGGTTCAAGCGACCTGTACCTCGGCGCCTACAACTCGGGCACCAACAGTCTCTTCAACGGAAAGATGGACGGTCTCAGGATCTCGAAATCAGCCCGTTACACTTCCAATTTTACGCCTTTCGATGTCCGCCCTGCGGCGGACGCGAACACCCTGCTTTACTTGGCCCCGAACGATTCGGGCGTATTAACGGACATCGCGCAGAACCGCATCCTTACGATGAACGGAACGGTCACTGCCGACAGCGGTTATAAAGTTCAGACGCTCAAAACACTTTACCGGCCCGTGATCACGCGCTACCCCTCGACGATTTCTGACCCATCAACACTCACTGACGCGCAAAAACAGGACATCATCAACAATCCCGACAAATACAATCCCAGAATCATCGCCCACATCAATGGGAACCACTATGTTGTAATCACAGGGATAACTGGAGATACCATAACTTATATCGATCC
>CAYJXB010000091.1:0-4902 GCA_964374005.1 uncultured Planctomycetia bacterium | reverse complement strand
GGATTGAGGGCAATTTCCAACCGCCCGCAATGACCTTTCGGCTCCCGGAGCCTGCCTGCCGGCAGGCAGGCAAAGGGGGGCGTTTTTAGGCGCAACATAATCAGAGCCCTGCTGATGAATGTAAACATGTACCGCAATATTTAGTGGTTTATAGCTTTGTTATAAGGGATCGATTGCTGTTGAATTGGCGGGTGTCAGGCCGCTCCTTTTGAATTACTGTGCCAGCTTCTTCATTGCCTGGCCATATTGCTTCATGGTTTTATCAACCATCATAATGAACTGATTATCCACGGCCCCGTTTTTATACACGGTCGCCATAGTCCGATACCGGCGAATTCGCGGGACCGCTAAGCGGATTCGTGCTTCGCGAGCTGTTTGATCAGTTCCTCCAGGGAAACAAAAGCAACGGTCACCGGCCCGGCTTTACGCTTAAAGGACCGGTCCACGTCGCGGGCCACCACAAAATTTTTCCCTTTGGGATAGGCGTACCGGAAGGCCTTGATTGCGGCGGCGTCGAAATCATCCGCCGACCACTTACATTCGATGGCCACGGGATCCTGCCCCCGCCCGATCCGGACAAAATCGACTTCGTGTCCCCGCTTGTCCCGCCAATAACGGATACCCCGCTCCTGCAGGCGCCCGTGAATTTCATTGAGCACGAAATGCTCCCATAACTGGCCGCGGTCCGAAGGCCGGAGTTCCTTCCAGCCCCTGAGATAGGCCGCAAAACCGGTATCGAATCCGTAAACTTTGGGTGCGGCCACAATTTCGGTCGCCCTTCTCGTGCTGAAAGGACGAATGACATGCGCCACAAGGGTCGCCTCCAGCACACGCAGATAATTGGAGATCGTGGCCCGGCTCACTTCGCATTCCGGAGCAAACTTCGAGGCCTCGAAGATCCCTCCGCTTCGGGCCATCACCAGTTCCACGAAACGCAGAAAGGAATCCCTGCGTTCAAGGCGGAAAAGCTCCTGAATGTCCTTGGCCCAATACGCATCCAGCCATTCCTGAAAATCCCGTTCCGGAAATTCCGGCGCCAGAAAGAACGGAGGGGCTCCACCGCGCAAAAGACGCCGGTCCATATCCAGCATGGCGAAATCCTCGAGGTCGTGAAAAAGCATGGGGGTCAGCCATAAGGAAACCTTTCTTCCGGTCAGCGTGTCTTTAAACTTGCGGGACGCGCCGAGGGTCGAGGAGCCCGTGGCAAGGATGCGTACCGTCGGGTAATGATCCGCAGCGATTTTCAACAGTTCGGCCGGAGCGCTCAGACGGTGGATTTCGTCCAGAATAATCCGCTTTCCCGGGAGGCTTTCCAGAAATCCCTCCGGGTCTTTCATGGAACGGCGGATGCGGGGAAGCTCGCAGTCAAAGTATTCCACCTTGTCGAGACTCTGGCAAAGAAAGGTCTTCCCCACCCGGCGCACGCCCGAAAGCCAGAGGACGGGGCGGTGCCGCCATGCCCGCTCGATCCGCTCGATCCAAAATTTGCGCTTGATGTGCTTTTCCATACGCTAGAACCCTATCATAAAGTGCTACTATATGCAAGTATGTTTTCGTATGGTTTTGACGGCGCGCCGGCCGCGCCTGTCGATTTATTGTATTCCATTTAACGAACTTCCTGTTTTTGGCATCTCAATAAATGCGATACAATTCATCACCCAACCGGCCCAATCCGTCAAGACGCGATTTGAATTTTTAATATCCATCGTTCGCTCTGAAGGTATATTGGGATATTTATTTTACACGAGCTATTTTTCTGCCCGAATCGGCAGCTCTTTCGCTGACCGCCGGCGCGGTTCCAGCTTACGGGGCTAGTCAAAACGGGGCCGCGACAGGGTATTTCTCATTGAAACCGCTTGTCGGATAGAATCGTGTTAAATCGCTTAATGACCTTCTCAAGATCAAATTTTTCTCCGGCGCGAATGACCGGCATAAGCTGCAGGCCAACCTGGTTTCGCAAAAGCGAAAGCTGATCCGCATTCAACCCGAAATTTTTCCGGTAATCTCCGGAGTAGCCCTCGCCGGAGAGTTTGCTCTTGAAAAGCTTAATGAAGCTGCTTTGATAAAAATCAAACCCGGACTCTGCGATATACCGGAGATCGTAATAATCCCTGACCGCCACGTCCTTGCGCGTAATAGCGGCTTTGAGTTTTTCGGCAACCGCCTCGTTTAATGAAAGAGAAAGGACTTTTCCGGGCGGGAACAAATCCTCCCCCGTGAAGGGATCCTGATAGAAATGATTGATGACGCTGTGGACCGGTTTATCAAGCGGCGGCTGGCGCAAAGAGATCTCGAGCTTGACGCTTTCCTCTCTTCCCATAATGACGGAGAGGTATTTCACTTTAAAAAGATATTGCGTTGAATTATTGAATCCGTCTCCTTCGGGTTTATCGCTCGCCAGCCCAAGCGCTTGCAGAAATTCCGGCATTTTCTCCCGGATGGGCGTAATGGCTTTTGACCGCTGAGAGCGTGTGGCCAGCTCACCGTCATAGGTAAAATCCAAATCCTCGCTCAACCGGTGATAGTTGAGGTGAATTTTATTGAGCAGGGTCCCGCCCTTAAAGACTATTCTTTCGCTGAGCCGTGTTTCGATTTGATTGAGGATCACGGTAAGGTAATAATCTTTTTCGACGATGGCGGGCCGGAATTTCAGTTTGCCGGCGATTGCGGGAATAATATCTTTGAGCTTTTCTCTATCGATTGACAATGACTTGCCACTCCTTATTTGTCTTCCCCTGCCGTGATGGGCTAAAGGGATTGAGAAGTACGATGGTTTTTGCCGTTCCGATACTTTTCTTCAAACCTTCAAGCGACTTATTCTTGCACCCGAGTTCATCGAGTAAAAAACCGGCTCTTTTACGGACTGAAACAACGGGAAACTGTTTGAGATATCGGATAAATTTTTCGACATCAATTTCTTTAAGAGCCGTTTGCAAAGCGGATTCGAAGTTGCGCATTGAGCCTAAAGGATTATAGGCAAAATCCACTAATGTCCGCTCCTTATTGCTGATACACACTTCCTGATCTTCAATCTTGATTTTTTGAACGCCGTAATATTTGCTTTGATCAATCTTGACCGCTTCATAACGAATCCCCTGGATCACGGTTTTGCGGGACTTCGCGGTATTCAAAACGAAAATGGTTCGCGGAATTTGCTCGGTGAATCCCCAGTAGTTGTACATCGTGAAATAACCGATATAGTAAGGCGCGTTTCCCATCCAAAGACCGGCAAGTATAAACTCATTCGGCATCCACTGCTGATTCGGCGCTTTGATGGGAACAAGCACGTATTTGCCCTTCTCAATCTTAAGAAGGCGTCCTTTTTTCGTAAGGAAAAACAAAACCCTGGATGCCTTATTTTTGTCAGGAAAGAGTTTTTGAACAAACCGGGTGGTAATAAGTTTTTGCTTTTCAAACTCCGCGCGAGAAATCAAATAAAGCTCGTCTTTTGAGAGATTTCTATAGCTGTTTTTCATAGTTTATCCTGTTTAATGAAGTTGCGATATTCGTAACTTCGTTAAACGTGATACAATTATCACCAAATCGTCCTAATTTGTCAAGGTGCGGTTCGGCCCGGGGAATCCAGAGGCAATTTCCACCGCCCGCAATGACCCTTCGGCTCCCGGAGCCTGCCTGCCGGCAGGCAGGCAAAGGGGGGCGTTTTTAGGCGCAACATAATCAGAGCCCCGCTGGAGGCGGGGGCGGACTCCCCGAAGGCACCCCGGAGACTGCGCAGGGGGCTTTGACAAGAAAAATTTCCGTTAAAGGCCTGGAAGGATAAATGGGGGTAGGGGCCCCGCAGGCATCATGGGTGATTGGTTTTTAAGGTTTTCTTCAATTCACGAATGAGTCCCGGCAGCCGTGCCGTAACCGTCTGCCAAACAATATCCAGATCGATATCGAAATAACCGTGAATCAAACGATTGCGGATACCGCTGACTTGGTTCCAATGGATCTGGGGATGATTCTGACGGAAACCTGCCGACACTTTTCCGGCTGCCTCGCCAAGAATTTCCAAAAGGTGGATCAGTGACAGAGCAAGTTTTTCATCCTTCTCCAAATCGGATCGCTTGTGTCCTCTGGAAAATTCGGCCGCTTTGAGCGCGGCTTCAAGCATATGACGAATCCGATCCTTGTCTTTAAGCGGCTCTGTCATACTGAACCTGTGCCTCGGCTAACACTCTTCGCCTGAAAAAACGGCTTAAAAAACCCGGGGTATTGAGATCGATCTTGCGCCCAAAAATCCGAGAGAGCTCTTCCTCCATATCAAAGAACTCCCATCCAGGCACATGCCCTTCCTCGAATTCGACAAGCACGTCCACGTCGCTATCAGGACGAAAATCATCCCGCAGGACTGAACCAAAAAGGGCGAGGCGGCGGATATGATGGCGCCGGCAAAATTCGGATATTTCTTTTTTGGGAATCTGGATTTTAGGCTGATTCATTTTTCCCTCCGAGGGGGTATGCACCTTGCGGATTTTCTCAATAAGATTATCAAGTTCACGTCCCCCGGCTTCTGAGCCCCTTATCGTCCTAAAGAATATTGGCAGCTTTTTAAGAAGCTCTGGATTGTTCATGATTTCCTTTGGGATATTACCGCGGGAGACTTCCGCTTCAAGCATGAAATTCTTCCAAGGCTCGGTCCCGGGCTTGAGACCCAGCGCCTTGGCCCAGCGCTCGAGCGTCTCCTCATCTTTAGGCGGCGGATTGATACCCCGTTCGATCTTGCTCCAGTTGCTCGGATCATAACCGTGCTCCTGGCAGAACAGACGCAATGTCACCTTTTTCGCAATGCGAAGATTCTTAACCGTCTCTCCAAAGCTCATGGGATCACCTCCTATCTGTGGTAAATAATATACCCCATGTGGTAATAAATCAACCCCAAAATATTAAATTTATATC
>CAYJXB010000090.1:0-4951 GCA_964374005.1 uncultured Planctomycetia bacterium | reverse complement strand
CCGCCAGGGCCTGTTTTGCCGCAGAAGATAGCGGAAAAAACGTCGACCGCTTACGTAGGCGTTTATGAACGCCTGACAAGCAGGGATTTGTTGTAAATTTGAAGGTCCTGCACCCCCCGTTTTATTGACATCCCACTCGGTAGCCGATATAATACCTCCTCGATTGTAATTGCCTAACATGACGAGAATAAATAAGTTATGTCAAACGACCTGATCAGCGAGCGCTATAAAAAACTCGAAGCCATCCAAGCGATGGGGGTGGACCCTTTTGGAGGCAGGTTTCCAAAACAAGGCCTCATCGCAGAGCTCTTGAAAAATTTTGAAGATCATAAGAAAGTTTGGACAGCCGGCCGGCTTTCGGCGGTGCGTCTCATGGGAAAAATCACGTTCTGCGACTTGAAAGACGAGAGCGGCCGCATCCAACTTTATGTCAAACACGAGCATCTGGGGGAAAAGGCTTTTAAGCTCTTTCAGCAGTTGGACGTCGGCGACATCATCGGTGTCGAAGGCGAGCTTTTTAAGACCAAGACCGAAGAAATCTCGATCCACGTTCGCTCTTTGAGCCTCCTGTCGAAAAGTTTGAGGCCGATGCCCGAAAAATGGCACGGGCTGAAGGATGTGGAAGCCCGTTACCGCCAGCGTTACCTGGATCTGATTTCCAATGACGAGATCAAGGACCTTTTTAAGAAACGGTCACTTATTATCTGTTCCCTCAGGCGTACCCTTGACGCGCAAGGGTATCTGGAAGTGGAAACACCGATGATGCATTTGATTCCGGGAGGGGCCGCCGGCAAGCCCTTTAAGACGCGCCATGAAGCACTCGGCTTGGACCTTTATTTGAGAGTCGCGCCGGAACTTTATTTAAAAAAATTATTAGTCGGAGGTTTCGATAAGGTTTATGAGTTGAATCGAAATTTCAGAAACGAAGGCATTTCCACGCGGCACAATCCCGAGTTTACGATGCTCGAGGTTTACACGGCCTACCAAGATGTGAATGACGTGATGGATCTGACCGAGGCAATTGTCAAGAAAGCCGCGCAGGACGTATTGGGCACACTGACCCTGTCTTCCGAAAATCAGACGATGGATCTCAGCCGCTGGGAAAGAGTCTCTTTTGCGGAGCTCATGAAGGAAAAATTCGGCATCGAACCGGACGAGGAGTCAAAGCAATGGGTGGACAAGTTGAAGAAAAAAGGTGTAAAGATCGAAGGCAAGGATTTGTCGAGGACGCAGCTGATTAATATCGTCGGAGAGCTTCTCGAACCGGGGACGGACCGAGGCAAAAAAGGTGACCATCCTTTTTTTGTGACGGATTATTTTACTGAGCTTTGCCCTTTGGCGAAAAAGAGCAAAAAGAACCCGCACTTGAGTGAGCGTTTTGAGCTCTACATCGGGGGCATGGAAATCGCGAATGGATATTCCGAATTGAACGACCCGATCGAACAGCGTGAACGCCTCGTCGCGGAGTTGAAAGAAAAGGGCAAAGAGAATACGTTCCAGACGCTCGACGAGGATTTTTTGACCGCGCTTGAGCATGGCATGCCTCCGGCCGGGGGACTTGGGCTAGGGATTGACCGGCTTGTCATGCTTTTGACGCAAAAACCGTCCATCCGGGAAGTGATTTTCTTTCCTCAGATGAGGCCTGAAAGATAGCGTTATGTCGTACGAATGGTGGATTGCCAAACGTTATCTCTGGTCCAAACGGCGCCATCCTTTTGTCGGCGTGGTGAGCACGATTTCCGTTTTGGGAATTTGCGTCGGCGTCGCAGCGCTGATCGTGGTATTGGCGGTCATGAACGGTTTTGATGAAGACCTGAAAAGCCGGATCATCGGCACACGAGCGCATTTGGTCATTGAAAAAGAGGGGGCATTCAACGACCACGAGAGCCTCATCGGCCAATTGCGGGGTTCGCCGCTGATCGTGGGTGCGGCTGCGTTCGTAGAAGGACAAGCGCTGGTTCAGAAAGGCGATTGGAGCACCGGGGTGCTTGTGCGCGGGATTGACTTAGAGCGGGAGCCGTCAGTCTCCAAGTTCTTTGATTATGTCAGGCAAGGAACACTCACCTCCCATCCGCAAAGCGTGGTGGTAGGGTCGGAACTTGCCAAACGGTTCAATGCCGGTGTCGGATCACAGTTTTTGATCGTCACGCAAACGACTAGAAAACCGCTCCCGTTCACCGTCGAGGGAATTTTTTCTTCCGGCATGTATGACTACGATGCGAATCTTATTTTCTTGAATTTGAAACAGGCTCAAGGCCTCTTCGCGTTGAACGACGGAGTAAGCGGCGTCTCGCTGTACTTGAGAAAGCCGGAAAAAGCGGATGATCTCAAGAGGGCCATCCAAAAAAGTCTGGGTTATCCCTATACGGTTCGGACCTGGATGGACATGAATCGAACGCTCTTTGGGGCGCTGAAATTAGAAAAAATCGTTATGTTTTTGATCTTAGCCCTGATCATCCTTGTCGCGTGTTTGAATATCGCGGGGAGTCTCACGATCCTGGTGATGGACAAGACAAAGGACATCGGGATCTTGAAGGCGTTGGGGACGGCTCCGGCAAGTCTTGTGACGGTTTTTGCGTTGGACGGTTTGCTGATCGGGCTGATCGGCGCCGGTGCCGGTTTTCTGATCGGAATGGGGACTTGCCTGTTGCTTGAGAAATATTCGTTCATCGATTTGCCCAAGGAAATTTATTATATGGACCGGCTGCCGGTCCGGGTTAATTTATTCGACACGGCGGCCATTCTGGCGCTGGCGGTGGGCTTAAGCCTGATCTCCGCTTTCTATCCTGCCTTGATGGCCGGGAAACTGGATCCGGTGAAGGCGCTCCGTTATGAGTGAGTTGACGGTCCAAGAAACAGTGACTGGTCAAGAAACAAGTATTGAAGCCACGGGTCTAAGCAAGGTATACTGGGACGGTGGCCGGCGCCTCGAGATTTTAAAAAATATTTCTCTAAAGGTCAAAAAGGGCGAAGGGGTCGCCATTTTAGGCCCCTCGGGGTCGGGTAAGACGACGCTTCTGAACGTCCTGTCCGGTCTTGATAAACCCACGAGCGGGCGTGTCGCGTTGGCGGGTGTTTTTCTGGATGCGCTGGATACGGGCCAGAAAGCAAGATTTATCAATCGTACCCTCGGATTTGTTTTTCAGTTTTATCATTTGTTATCGGAATTCTCGGCGCTGGAGAATGTGATGCTGCCCGCATTGATCGGAAAGCCCAAGAAAAAAAAAGAGGCGATCCGCGAAAGGGCCGTTTCGCTTCTAACCAGAGTGGGTTTAAAACAGCGGCTTGCGCATTTTCCAAGTGAACTGTCCGGCGGAGAACAGCAGCGCGTCGCGATCGCCAGGTCCTTGATGAACGATCCGAGCATCTTGTTTTGCGACGAACCGACCGGCAATCTGGATCTGGGAATGGGCCGCGAGATTGCGGAACTCTTGGAGGGTCTTTTTAAAAAAGAGAGAAAGACGGTGCTGGTCGTCACGCATGACGAAAAAATTGCCAGGATCGCAGACCGTGTGTGGAACCTTGTGGAGTGTCGATGGCAAAATTAAAGGTTTATTTTAACGGGCGTTTCGTGGATAAAGACGAAGCGACGGTGAGCGTATTTGATCACGGGCTTTTGTACGGGGACGGGGTGTTTGAGGGCATCCGTTCTTACAACGGCCTCGTCTTTAAATTAAGAGAACATTTGGACCGCTTGTTTGAATCGGCGCGGACCTTGATGCTGTCTATTCCGATGTCCAAAGAAGAACTGGCCAAGACAGTGATTCAGACGCTCAAGGCCAACCACTTAAAAGACGCCTATATCCGTCTTGTCGTAACGCGGGGCGTGGGAGACTTGGGCCTGGATCCGAGAAAGTGCGTGAAACCCTCGCTCTTCATCATTGCGGACAAGATCATCCTGTATCCGAAGGAATATTATGAGAAAGGCCTTGTGCTCGCCACGGTTCCGACGGTCCGGAATCACCCCGAGGCGCTGAACCCTCAGCTTAAGACGCTGAATTATTTGAATAACATTCTGGCCAAGATCGAGGCGACAAACGCGGGCGTGGATGAGGCCATTCTCTTGAATGCGCAAGGGTATGTGACCGAGTGCACCGGAGAAAACATTTTCTTCATCCGCGGAAAGGCCGTGGTAACGCCGCCTCCTTATGTGGGGATATTGAAAGGGATCACCCGGGCGGTCGTGATGCGTCTTACCGAGGAAATCGGTTTGTCCGTCACTGAGGAGGTGTTCACGCGCCATGATCTTTATACGGCGGATGAGGTTTTTCTTACGGGAACCGCGGCGGAGATCGTCCCGGTCGTTAAGATTGACAATCGCGTGATAGGAAGCGGACGGCCGGAGAAACTGACGCTGCGGCTCATGAAGGAATTTAAGAAATTGACGCTGAACGAGGGAGTTTCTCATTGAGCATGACGTGCGATGAATGCGGAAAAAATAAGGCCACGGTCCATCTGACTGAGATCATCAACGAGCAGATCACCAAGCTCAATCTTTGCGAATCTTGCGCCAAGGAAAAAGGATCGGATGTCGAGCAGCACTTCGGCATCGGCGATCTGTTGGCGGCTCTTTCGGACGTCGAGCAACCCGCTCAGAGCCCTCCTGGCGGCGGCCCGGCGATTAAGCTACGCTGTCCGGGGTGCGGGTTAACGTATGAGGACTTTAAGAAAATAGGCCGTCTGGGCTGCAGCGAGTGCTACACGGTATTTAAGGCGAGTCTCGTGCCTCTTTTAAAGCGGATCCACGGGTCCACGCAGCACATTGGAAAATCGCCGACCCCTGAGCTCATCCAGGCGCAAAAAGTGTCTTCGAAGCTTCATGAAGAGCTGGAGGCCGCCAAGCACGAGCTTCAAAAGGCCGTTCAAAAGGAGGAATTTGAAGAAGCCGCCGCGATGCGCGACAAGATAAAATTTTTAGAAAAAAAATTGAAGGAAAAAAAGGCGTGACCCC
>CAYJXB010000089.1:0-4969 GCA_964374005.1 uncultured Planctomycetia bacterium | reverse complement strand
CTTCCACCCAAGTTTCAGTGGAAGATCTCCAAAGCAATTTCATTGAAGTCAAAGGTACGGTCGCCGTAAGAGCCCCCGGAGGCGTAGATGATCCGACCCCCAACCCTCTGCTTGTGGGCGGCACTTATGTTATTAAATGGGATAAGTTTGGCGCCGTTAACAACGTTCAAATTCATTATTCCACCAATGGAGGGATTGCGGGCGGCGG
Source organism: uncultured Planctomycetia bacterium (assembly GCA_964374005.1). Lineage (GTDB taxonomy): Bacteria > Omnitrophota > Gorgyraeia > 2-02-FULL-51-18 > 2-02-FULL-51-18 > CAYJXB01. The sequence goes on along the minus strand of CAYJXB010000089.1, from coordinate 4,761 downwards.
CAGCTATCCGGCAGGGAATTTGATTTTTGACGGCGCTTCCTCTCCGCCAACCTTTACTTGGGATGTTTCCGATAGTGTCGGCACCAATCTTAAAATTCGTGTCCGCCATAAAGAAAATACAAACGTTTGGGATGAATCCGATGCGAGTTTCCGCATTAAAGGCAAGCTTCAACTGGCTCAGCCTGAAAATGTGGGTCTTAGTTGGCAGGTCGGAACAACGCAGCAGATTCAGTGGCAGTCGACCGGTACCTTCTCTCCCCTTGAGCTCCATTATGACCTGGATGGAGACTTTGGCACCGCCGCAGATACGTTTACCGTCAAACCACTCTCGACGGTAAGCAACTGCACTCCTCTTTCACCGGCCATTACCTGTAACGGATCGGCAAACTTTGATATTGAAGATAAGATTGGAGCGAGCACCAAAGTACGCATCCGTGGTACAGGAGCCGAATCGGACGTGCAGTGGATTTCGACGAATCCCTTTAAAATTGTTGGTAAGCTCGACGTAACCGCCCCGGAAACTGGGCAAGTTTGGTATGTCGGTGAAACAAATAAACAAATTACTTGGGATGCGACCGGTACGGTCACCAATGTCAATATTGGATACAAAACCTCAGCAGGTGGAGTCTGCAGCTATACTGCGATTGCAACAAATAGCGGCGGTTATATTGCGGGGGCCAACACCTTTAACTGGACGACCGGCGTGGCCGATGAAAAGAGCGAAACCGTTTACCTTTGCATACAGGACGCTAATCTTACGGAGGTGACCAATGTCGGTGCCAATGCCTTTTCGATTCGGCCTCGAATTACGGTGACCGAACCTTTTGCAGGTACCCGCCTTGAGGTTACGAAAAATTATCCAAATCTCATTAAATTCACGCGCACAGGCACCAAGACAACGGTTGTGGACATCCGCTATTCGCTGAATGGCGGTGCGGATGGTTTTCCAGTTGCTACACAGACGATTGCGAGTAACGTCGATGTGACGCTCGGTGCAACAGGTATTGCTTGGAACAACATCCCTGATTCGATCAGCAATAACGTTGTGATCAAAGTGGTTGATCCCACAAGTACGAGTGAACTGGTTTTTGGTCTCTCTCCGACTTTCAAAATCGTCGGCTCTCTTGTCTTCAGCGAACCGCTTGCCGGCACTTATTTAAACATTGGCCAGAATACCCTGATTAAATGGACGAAAACCGGATCGTTTGACAACGTCAACATCTGGTATTCAACCGATGGCGGTACCAATTTCAATAATCAGATTACCGCCTCAACGTCAGCTGCCTTACTTCAATACAGTTGGACTAACATTCCGGCAACGCCTTCAAATAATGTCATCATCCGAGTTGCTGATGCTGGGGATCCGGATACCAAAGGGCTTTCCGGAGTCACCCACATCCATAGAATTTATGACATCACCACGCCTGAAAGCGGTGAAGTGTTGGCTGTCGGAGGTTCCTACGATATTACCTGGAACACGACCGGCGGCACTACGGCTAACGTGAAACTGCAGTATGCAACGAACGGCGGCGGGAGCTCAGGAAACTGGGTGGACATTCCGGGTGCGGAGAACTTGGTGAACTCCAACCCGAGGACCTTTTCCTGGACGGTTCCCAATTCCGTCACCAATACGGCAAAAGTTCGGGTGATCGACTTAGATGACCAAGATAACTGGAACGAATCCGGCGTTCAAAACGATCCCTTACAAGGGACCTTTAAAATTCGCGCAGGACTCACATTGGTTTCGCCAAATGGAAATGCGAACGTGGCGTTCACCGATAAACTTTTGGTCGGCAGCACTCAGCCCATTCAATGGACGGTGACAGGTACGATGAGCACCGTGAAGCTTCAGCTTTCCGTCAATGGAGGTGCCTATGCCGACATTACCACACCTTCGCTCGCCACGGGCATTAGCGCCGTGAATGGGCAAACCGGCTGCAATCCAAGCCCCTGCTGGAATTGGCAAGTTCCGGACAGTATTTCACAGGAAGTCAAGGTCAAGGTGATCAACGAGGCCGACACCACGGTTTTTGATGGTTCAGATTATGATTTCGCAATCCGTGGAGGGTTCACTTGGTTGAATCCCAATACCACAGGTCAAGTATTTAATTCAGGAACCACTCCGACCCTTAGCTGGAACACCACAGGAAGTATTTCGAACATCAATCTCGAATATTCTACCAACAACGGCTCCTCCTATGTGGCGATGCTGGATAGCGGAGGACTCCCGGCCACAAACATTATCAACTCGGGAACATTCAACTGGCCGGTTCCGACGAACGTGGTTTCAAAAGATGTCTTCCTTCAGGTTACGGGTACGAATGATCCCAATTCAACAACTAAGACTCAAAAAATCAAAATTGCCGGTGTTTTGAACCTCTCGGCCCCGGCAGGAGGCGTTCGGTGGGGAGTGAACACGACGCAACAGATCAAATGGACCGCCACGGGGCCCATTGCGAATATCAAGATCGAACATTCGTTAAATGGCGGGACAGGATGGGTGACCCCGGCGATTACCGATTCGGTCGCGGCCACCGGACAAACCGGCTGCACGCCGGCTCCCTGTTTCAACTGGACAGTTCCGACCGCCACTTCTGCGAATGCCCTGGTCCGCATGAGCGACGTGATTACCGATAGTGGGACGACTGCTGTCGTTTCCAGCGTGTTTAAGATTGTCGGAAGCTTCAGCTTTACCGCACCGACTTCCAGCAGTATTTGGGCTGTAACCAGCGGAGAAATTTCAAATCCAACTCAAAATATTGTTTGGTCCACTCAGGGCGGTGTGGCTCTAGTCAACGTTTGGTATTCAGCCACTGGGTCCGCACCATTTACTAAGATCAATTCCAGTCCGATCGCTGATGGTGGAGCTGGTGGAACGCTTGTTTGGACGGTTCCGGACGCGATTTCCACGAGCATGAAGATCATGATCGAGGATAATGCCGATCCTTATCCGAATACTTACAACGAGTCATCGGCCTTCACGGTCCGCGGGGATCTGAAGGTGACGGCTCCGGTGGGCGGTGAGAAATGGGGAGTTTCTGGTGGTGTCCCAGCAGCTTATAAGACGGTCAGTTGGCAGAGGAATGGAACGATTAGCCAAGTCTATTTGGACTACTCGACCACAGGGAGCACGGGGCCCTGGATTTCGATTCTGAACGCGACCAGCGGCCTTGAACATGCCAACTCAGGCAGTTTTGCCTGGAACGTTCCCGATACGATGAGTGCGAATTCCTATGTTCGAATTCGAAATGTCTCCGGACCTGCAGTGGAGCATAGCTCACCAGCCAGTTTTAAAATCATGGGCCGCTTTGATGTCACGGCTCCTGACGGCGGTGAAATTGCGGCAGCGGGACAGGCGTTCAACCCGACCAACGGCATCACCTGGAATAAGTGGGGTGTCAATGCCACGAATGTGAAGATTGATCTGGCTTCAGGCGTCAATTCGACACTGCCTTGCAGTGCCGTAGCGGCGGCCTCATTTGATAAGGTGATTACGGCGAACACCGTCAACGACGGGGCGCATCCGTGGACGCCTGATGTGAACTGGGTAACGCCTGCGACTTGTATCCGCATCTATGACGTCAATGACGTCGATTCGGAGAACCGTTCGGTGAGCCCTTTCATTATTCGAGCCACCTTTACGTTTGTTCAGCCCACCGGTCAGGACATTGAAGTAGGTACTCCCTTTGATATTGTTTGGACCAAAATCGGCAATATTTCCCAGGTTAAAATCGAATATTCTCCGAATAATGACAACTTTGTTACCGATACTCGTCCCATCGAAGGATCGACCGGCGGATTAGTACCCAACCAGGGCGACCCAAGCAAAGGCGACGGTCCCAATACCGGAAGATTCGTTTGGACGCCTCCGGATATTGAAGACACGATGGACGAAAATATCAAACTCAGGATTTCCGATCCGGCCGATCCTGATGCGAAAGTGATCTCCGCTCTCTTCCGAATCATTCCGAAGTTTACGATTACTTCTCCGAATGGAAACAGCAATGTAACTTTAACCAACCGGTTAAAAGTTGGTCACCGCGTCGGGGATACCGATACGCCGTATACGATTACATGGGACAGCACCAGCAGCCCGACCAGAACACCTAACGTTGTTTTGCGCTACGCCACAGATAGTGTGAACTTCACGAACGTTATCGGATCCACGACTACATCAACGGCTTGCGTGCAAAACGGTTCAATTTATAACTGTTCTTATGTGTGGGCTTCGGGTAATGGCGGTGTTCAAGACAGCATATCCACACAAGTCCGCGTACAGGTTGAGGATGATTCTGACGGAATTGCTAAGGACAAGTCGAATGACAACTTTAGAATTATTTCCAACTTTAAATTAAATACGCCCAATGGCGGCGCGACTTATGAAGTCGGCGATCCTGCTCCAGTGGCTATTTCATGGGAAAATATCGGCACAGTCAACAATGTTGAACTTGCTTATTCCACGGCCGGTGCTGATTTCAGCAGCCCAACCATTTTTGTCCCTACGACCGGCAATTCAAGCCCTTATAACTGGACCGTAGGGAATGCGATCAGCTCGACCGTACGGATGCGCGTAAAGAGTACGACTGACGATGGGTTTGATATTTCTGATGCTGATTTCCGTATTCGAGGGAAACTTACGGTAACAGCTCCTGCGTCAGGAACCCGCCTTCCGATCGGTCAGAGCTTTCTCATTGGGTGGACTTCGAACGGAAGCATTCCGAACGTTGACATTAAGTACGATATTAATGACGGAAAAGGTGC
>CAYJXB010000088.1:0-5021 GCA_964374005.1 uncultured Planctomycetia bacterium | reverse complement strand
GCGCATCAGGCATTGTTGCAATGTCTCAAGAGATCAAAGTTCAATCCGCAGAAGGATCTCTTGATTTCGCTTGGGGATATCTGTGACGGTTGGCCTGAGGTTGACAAGGTTATTGAGGAGTTCTTGAACATAAAACATCTCAAGGTGATTTTGGGAAACCATGACCAATGGGCTTTAAAATGGATGACCGATGGGTGGACAGGCCACGAATGGACGACCCAGGGCGGACTAGCAACGATGGAGGCTTATCAGCGTGACAGCGCGCGTGTTCCCGGATCTCATAGGAGTCTTTTGCGGGATGCAGTACCTTTCGTCGAGCTGGACAATAAATTATTCGTTCATGGCGGAATTGATCCGAGTCTGGATATGGCCAAGCAAGACCTCGAGCTTCTCATGTGGGACAGGGATTTGCTGTATGACGCCGTCAGGACCAGTAAAGGAATCCCAGATCACCGGTATGGAAAATGGGATGACATTTTTGTCGGGCACACCCCGACCCAAATCTACAACACCTTGGAGCCTATTCACGCCTGCAATGTCTGGGCGCTGGATACCGGCAGCGGTTGGAGCGGCAAACTAACCATCATGGACATCGACAGCCACCATTATTGGCAGTCTGAACTTGTTCCTGTCCTTTATCCGCATTCCCCAGGACGGCAATAAAAAGCTCCACCCAAATTATATTTGACAGATTAAGTCATATATGGTATACATTAATAAATATAAATATAATCAATTTAGTTACATTAACGGCGGAGAAATACCGGGAATGACACATTTAGACAAGCTTGAGAATCAATCCCTCTTTATTTTAAGAGAGGCCTATAAAAAATTTAACAAACTGGCTGTGCTCTGGTCCATGGGGAAGGACTCGACCGTGCTTCTGTGGCTGGCGCGCAAGGCGTTTTTCGGGAGAGTGCCGTTTGACGTGGTGCACATTGACACGACGTTCAAGTTCCAGGAGATGTACGAGTTCCGGGCAAAATACGCGAAGGAATGGAACTTAAATCTTTTGGTCGGCGTCAACCAAGCGGCGATTGAGCGAGGGATCAATTATCAGAACAACGATCCGGTCACGGTTTGCCATGAGCTTAAGACCGTGGGGCTGCAACAAATGATCGCGATAAAAAAGTGGAACGGGCTGATCGTCGGGATACGGCGCGACGAGGACGGCACGCGCGCGAAAGAGAAGTTTTTCTCGCCCCGCAACATTGATTTTGAGTGGGACTATAAAGACCAGCCGCCTGAGCTTTGGAACCAGTTCCAGTCGGACTATGACAAGGATACGCACGTGAGGATCCACCCGCTCTTGGAATGGAGCGAGATTGATGTGTGGCAATACGTGAAACGTGAGAACATTCCGGTCGTGAATCTTTATTTCGCTAAAAACGGGAAACGCTACCGTACCCTCGGCTGCCAGCCGATCACGAAACCGGTGAACTCCGACGCGGACACGATCGACAAAATCATTGAGGAACTTAAAAATACCAAGATCTCCGAGCGCGTCGGCCGCGAGCAGGACCATTCGCAGCGCTACGCGATGCAAAAGTTACGGGCTAAGGGATATATGTGATTGGTTGTTAGGTAAGGGTTAGGAGGCCTGTTTAGTTGTTGGGTTAGGTAATTGGTGACCAACAACCTTACCTAACTACCAAACCGGCATCTTAACCGTAACCCAAAGACTTAACCATTCTATTTGGGGCATAATGTAATGACTCAATTAGTTCAAGAAGAAACTAATATTACTGATAACGCACTGCGGATTGTGTTCGTCGGCCATGTGGACCACGGAAAATCCACGCTCGTGGGCCGGCTACTTCACGAGACGGACTCTGTGCTGCCGTCAAAACTAGAGTATGTCGAGGCCATCTGCCGTGACCGCGGCATGAAGTTCGAGTACGCGTTTATATTGGACGCGCTCGAGGAGGAACAGGACCAAGGGATCACGATCGACGTTTCACAGGTAGTTTTTAAGACGAAGAAACGCAGCTACCGCGTGATTGACGCACCGGGTCACAAAGAGTTTTTGAAAAACATGATTTCCGGCGCCTCGAGCGCGGACGCGGCGATCCTTTTGATTGACGCGGAAGAGGGCCTGCGGGAACAATCCAAGCGGCACGCGACGATCTTGTCGCTTCTCGGTATACAATCCATCATTGTCGTGATCAACAAGATGGATCTGGTCGGATATAGGGAAGAGGTCTTTGAAAATATCAAAAAGGAGTATAGCCGGTACCTCGCGACGCTTAAGATCACGCCGCGCGCGTTCGTCCCGGCGTCCGCTTACGTGGGAGACAATGTCGTCTCAAGAACTTCGCAGATGCCATGGTATCATGGCCAGACGCTTCTTGAAATATTGGATGGCCTGGATAATTACCGTCCTTCGGAGGACAAGCCATTTCGTTTGCCGCTCCAGGACGTTTATAAGTTTGACAAGCAGCGTATCTTCGCCGGCCGCATCGAATCCGGCGCCGTTTCGGCGGGGGACGAGGTTGTCTTTTCGCCTTCCAATAAAACGGGAATTGTAAAATCCATTGAGAAGTGGAATCCGCCAAAGAACGCTGGCGGACAGGTACGCCTCCAGAAAGCGGTTGCCGGGGAATCCATCGGGATCGTTCTGGAAGACCAGATTTTTGTCGAGCGGGGAGAGATGGTATGCCACCAAAAATCCGCGCCGCTTGTTTCACGCTCTTTCATGGCCAATATCTTCTGGATGGGCAATCGGCATTTGGAAAAAGGATCGAAGACCATTCTCAAACTTACAACTCAAGAAACCGAATGCGTGGTGGAGTCGATTTCCCGCGTAATCAATTCCTCGACGCTTGAAGAGATCTCGACAAACTCTCGTGAAGTCGCGAAAAATGAGGTCGCGGAGATCATTCTTTCGACGAAAACGTCGGTCGCGTTTGATTTGTTTGACGCGATCCCCGAAACCGGGCGCTTTGTTTTGGTGAGCGATCACCAGGTGCGCGGAGGGGGGATTATTTTAAAAAAGGTGGAACACTTCAGTGCGATTTGAGTTAGAGAAGATAAACGCCGAGTTTGAGAAAAAGTCGGCCGTGGCATTCCTGCAATGGGCGCTTAAAAATTTTTATCCGAAGATTGCGCTCGCGTCCTCTTTCGGGCTAGAGGACGTGGTGTTGATCGACATGCTCGTGAAGCTCGAGCCGAAAATCAGGATCTTCACGCTCGACACGGGCCGTTTGAACGAGGAAACGTATGAAGTGATGGAGCGCATTCGGTCGAAATACAAAATTTCCATTGAATCTTATTTTCCCGATTTTAGAAAAGTGGAAGCGCTTGAGCGCAAAAAGGGTTTTTATTCTTTTCGGGAGTCGGTGGAGAATCGAAAAGAGTGCTGCTGGATCCGGAAAGTGGAGCCCTTGAAGCGCGCGCTCGAAGGGCTGGACGCCTGGATCACGGGCCTTCGCCGTGAACAGTCGGAAACCCGAACCGAGCTTCAAAAGATAGAGCCGGATAAAGCGCATGGGCAAATTTTTAAGATCAACCCGCTCGCGGATTGGAGCACGCAGTCACTGTGGAGTTATGTCAAGAAAAATCAGGTGCCCTATAACCGGCTTCATGATTTGGGTTATCCATCCATCGGCTGCGCACCTTGCACGAGGGCGGTGAAGCCCGGGGAGGGCATCCGTGCGGGTCGTTGGTGGTGGGAGAATACGGACAACAAGGAATGCGGGATCCATCTGTCATCTGAGCACGATTATTAGAGGTGCAAATGAGGATCGTTCTTAAGCGCGTGTCCAAAAGTTTCAAGCAAAAGGGCCAGAGAGTACAGGCGCTCCACGATATTAATTTCACGATCGAGGACGGGGAATTTATATGCGTGATCGGCCCGTCCGGTTGCGGCAAGTCAACGCTCATTTCCTTGATCGCGGGACTCGAATTTCCCGATTCCGGGGAGGTGTTTGTTGATTCAAAAATCGTCGAGGGGCCCTCGCGCGACCGACTCGTCGTATTTCAGGAGGCGGCGCTTTTCCCGTGGCTCAGCGTGCTTGAGAATGTCGAGTTTGGCCTGAAAATCGCGGGCGTTCCAGAGAAAGAAAGAAGAGAACGCACGCTCGAGGCCATTAAGGCGGTGCATTTGTCGCGTTTTGTGAATGCGCAGCCGCATGAGCTTTCAGGCGGCATGAAACAGCGTACCGCGATCGCCAGAGCCCTCGTGATGAATCCAAAGATCCTACTGATGGACGAGCCGTTCGCGGCGCTCGACGCCCAGACAAGGCAGATGCTTCAGGAAGAGCTTCAAGACATTTCACATCAAACGAAGAAAGCGATTCTTTTTGTGACGCATAACGTGCGCGAGGCCACTTTTTTGGCGGACCGCGTCTTGGAAATTACGGCACGGCCGGGGACCATCAAGAAAGAATATCCGGTGCACGTCCCTAGGCCGCGGCGCGAACAAGACCCGAATCTTCTGACGTTGCAGACCATCATCATGTCGTCGCTGAAAGATGAGATAGAAAAAGTCGCCAAAGAGGAGCTGGACATTGATTATGAGGTTTCAAAGACGGGAGCGCTGACGCCTGTGGACCGGAATGTGGGGAGCAACATATGAAACTTAAAACTAAAAACGCAAAACTTAAAACTTTGGAGTTTTGCGCTTTATGATCGTTATTTCTAAAAATATTTATGACTCCATGATTCAACACGCGCTCGCCGGGTATCCGAATGAGGCGTGCGGGATTTTAGCAGGGGACGCGGGGTCAAAGATCACCCATTTTTTCGCGATGAGAAACGTGGACGAATCGAGCATCAGCTATTTTATGGACCCGAAGGAACAGCTGCATGTGTTTAAGAAAATGAGAGAGTTGAAAGTCGTGATGCTCGGGATTTTTCATTCGCACGTGGCCAGCGACGCGTCCCCGTCGCAAAAGGACATACGCCTCGCGTTCTACCCCGAGGTGAGTTACCTGATCGTTTCTTTGTCCGACAGGAACAAACCAGTTTTGAGGTCTTTTAAAATTCAAGACGAAACCGTGAAGGAAGAGGAGATTAAAATT
>CAYJXB010000087.1:0-5025 GCA_964374005.1 uncultured Planctomycetia bacterium | reverse complement strand
ACTTCCGCCACAGCGCTTTCTTCGGGCGGAAGCGGCAGCACTTACGTGTGGTCGCCGCCAAATATTGTGGGAACGAATGTCGGCATTCGAGTGCTGGAAGAAGCCAATCCGACGCTTGTTTACGACCAAAAAGGCGCTTATACCGTCAAAGGAAAGATCACAGTGGTCGACCCGACAACGGGCTCGATTATGCGGGTCGGAAGTCAATACATCATCACTTGGGATGCTTCCGGGACAATTGGCAACGTTTATATTGACTTGGATAAAGATGGCGATGGCAACACGGACTACAACATTTTGAATACGGGACTTTACAAGCTGTCAGGCACTTGCGATCCCCTTACCGTCGATGCTTCGGTGGAGGCATTCACTTGGGGCGATTCCACGCATTACACAGATTCTGGATGCACGACCCTGAGAGGAACCATTCCCGACGAACGGTGCACGAGTTGTAAGATCAAAATCTATAAAACCGATGAGCCGGATCCAACCAGTGGCGTGGCAAACATTTCAAATACCTTCAAGATTTCAGGCAAAATCGAAAACGCGCGAATCAATACGGCCGGTCCGTACGGCATTGGGGATACGGTTGAGATTCGTTGGGACCCGACCCCCTATAGCTTGAACTGGGGAACCGTAAAGATTCAATATACGGTCAACGGCGGGACCAACTGGACCGACATCGACGGTGTCGCCACCAATGACGTCGCGGAACCGCCCACAAGTTACAGCAATTACTCATGGACCATTCCAAATAACGCCAATTTACCTTCCTCCACGACGGTTTTACGCGTTGCATTGGTGGGGGATGAAGCGAATACTTACGATGATTCAGCGCAGTTTTCGATCACCGGAAGTGTGCTCCTGACAGGCGATTCTCTAAATGGAAGCGCCACGGCTTGGAAAATCGGACAGCAGAAATCCATTACTTGGAACCGAAACGGCTCCGGGATCGGCAATGTGAGAATCAATTATTCTTTGGACAACGGCGTAGACAACTTTCCTTATGTGATTGCAACAGCCGCGTCAGCCGATGGGGCCTATACATGGTGCGTGGGATACGGATCTGATTCCTTACAAAACTACAGCGATTGCGGAACACCCGCTGATCCAGGCGCTACGAACGCCCACCATCCCAACTGGGTGATCGGAGCCGATCGGAATACCCAAATCAAATTCAAAATTGTGGCCTTGGACGCAGGAGGCGGCGTGGATTCTTCGGTGACCGGAAATCAAACGACGGGAAATCTAATCATTCAAAAACAATTTCTCAATGTGGCGGTTCCCACGCCCACATTGGAAGTGAGCGATCCCACGGATTCTGCCACATTCAAAAACATGACTTGGACCACCAAGGGAAAATCAGGATTGAACGTGTTCCTTCGGTATGACACCGGGGGCGGCACCTTTCCTAATAACGTGAATTCCGGCGGCTCAGCCATCAGCGATGTGGCGGGCTATTTGTGGCAAGTCCCGGACGCGATCGGTTACAACACAGTGAAAGTACGTGTCAAATCCGAACTTTCCGGAGCCGATGTTTATGGCGATTCCGCGGCGTTTACAATTAAAGGAAAAATTCTCACCACCTATCCAACAGGTTCCAGCACGCTTGTCGTAGGAACGCAAGTTACGGGAGGCATTCAATATAAAAAACTTGGCACACTCGGAAACCTTGAAATTACATATGACCATAGCGGCAATACCACGGTCATTACCCCAGGGCCTACTCCGGGACCTGAAGGCACCTCGGAAGCGACTGCTTTTACATGGACGGTGGATGCGACAGATTCGGCCGGCGGCAGCGTGATTGACGTGGGCGGCACCAAGAACAGCAAATTTAAACTCGTCGGGCTTCTTCATAAAGGAAACGCAAATCTTGAAGCGCTTGTGGAAACCCCGACATTCCAGATTCGAGGCGATGTCTACGACGGGACCACTTCCGGATTGCTTGTGGAACCGGCAGGCGGGGAAGTTTATCAAATCGGCGGTTCTACCGTTTTGATCAAATGGAAGGCGAGAGGCAATATTGGGAGCGTAAAAATCCGGCTCGATTTGAATCAGGGTAAGGGCGACAACGGGACGGCGGGCGATTCGGATGACTATAACGGCGCCAACTCGGTAATGACCGGCCCCGATGCGACTTATTGGAACGCCGAATCCGTTCCGTACAATTATGACGGCGACGGAGCGGCGGGGTCCACATGCAGCTCAAGCAGTCCTTGCTGGGAGTGGACAGTTCCTGATTTACCAACTCTTAAAGGCCGAGTTCGTGTTGAGAGTATTAGTAACCCGGCTTCTTTGACTAACGGTATGGCGACTTACGGTACTTCGGGCGCCGATTTTAGAATTCGAGGCACTGTTGCAGTGACGACGCCCAACGTAGCATTTAACTGGAAAGTCGGGCAGCAGATGTCTATTGATTGGAATCAGACCGGTTCCATCGGAGATGTCAGCATCACGCTTTACTATGATAATACCGGCACGCCTTATGACAATAGCTTGGTGATCAGCTCGGATAATAACGGAACAAGGCCATTTCCTTGGACGATTCCCAGCAGCGTTGTAGCAGAGAATGCGATTATGCGTGTCACGGCTTTGGGTGATACAACGGTCACTGACGATTCGAACGTTGAATTCAAAATCAAACCTGTTTTGCACGTGACCGGGCCGGACAACAGTACGTTTCAATGGGTGGTCGGGACTCAATACAGCGTTACTTGGGATCCGCCGGTGGGTTCCGCGGACACCCTTAAGATCAATTTTTCGACGAACGGCGGAAAAGGCGCTGATGGAAATATTAATACGACAAGTGATAACTGGCCTGATACTGATTGTGCGGCGAATTTAGCTCAATGTCAGACAGACAAAGGTGGTTTGATCACAGCCAGCGTTGCGTCTGCGGCAGGGACTAAGGCGTGGACCATTCCAGATATTTTAACGAACGAAGGTGTGGTTCGAATATCAAAGGCGGGAGATTCGGACGCCTATGATGATTCCGACGCTTACTTCTACATCAAAGGTTCGTTCACAAACGTTCAAGTCAAAAATAACGCTGGTGATCTGCCTCCTGTCACTCCCATTGATCTTCCGATCGCCAATGATAAATGGATCACTTGGGATTACACCGGAAGCATGGGCACGGTGAATATTTATTATTCAACCGATGCAAATGCAGGAACGCCTGCCTGGACCCTTATTCCCGATCCGGACGGGACCGGGCCGCGTACGAGCGGCGCCGGAGTGTCAGTGGGAAGCGGAGGGACCGGATCTTATCAGTGGAATATTCCGAATGCCCCTTCCCCAAATGTGAAAGTCAAAGTGGCCAACGTGAGCAATCCGAGCTGGCAGGACGTGTTACAGATCTCGCCCAATGGCGCCACCGGAGCAGGGACTTATAACAGCATCATTGGAAGCATTACGGAAGTCACGGTGGTTGCTGATGGAAATCCGTCAACGACCGATATGGAAGTCACCGGAAGCAAGACCATTCAATGGAAACCCAATGGAGCGATTTCTACTTTCAAAGTGGAATACCGCAAAAACGCCGGGCTCTGGACCGAAATCACTCCCGCTCTAGGTTGCGGCGGAACTTGCTTCTCGGTGAATGGCGATTACCGCCAGTGGACCTGGAACAATATTCCCAATCAGATTTCCAACGACATTGATTTCCGTGCCTTGGATTACAACGATCCCACGAAAGTGAATTGCGCAAGCTATGACGCCGCTTGCAATCCTTCTCCAACCGCCGCGTATATCCTTAAAGGAAAATTGAGCATCAATATTACCCCTGACGGTGTGCCCGATACTTCTCCCCAGTCCACTGATATCTGGACGCTGGGAGCTACGGCGTCTCCTTCCATTCAGTGGTATAAGCAGGGCACGATTGGGGATCTTAAGATTGAATACTCTACAAGCGGCACCTTCGCCTCGGCGGATTACACCAGTGGATACGTCTTCACCATTGAAACCGCTTATGCGTCTGGCGCGGATGGCTACGTCAATTATGCTTGGCCTTCCGGAGTGATTGGAGCCAACCGCAAGATCTCTGACAGCGGCGCCATCAAAGTCAGCAACATTACGACCATCACGGGAACCGAACTTTCGTCCATTTCGCCTCAATTCAAGATCCGTCCTTCGTTTACGGGCACCGCTTCACCGTTTTTAAACGAGATTTGGTACGTCGGGGAAACGAACCGAGTGATCACTTGGTCCTGCAATAGCGGCACTAAAGGGAACTTAAGTCTTCCCACCGTGGTGCTTGAGTACAATGTGGACGGAGGCGGTTTCCTTCCCGTCACAGGAGCCGAGAGCTTGGGCTGTTCGAATGGAACGAATAACTACACTTGGCCCAGTGTTTCAGATGAGCGAAGTGATAATGCAACCATTCGCATTTCCTATAACGATTACACTTCCATTAATACCCCGACGCCTTCCTTCAAAATCTATCCGACCATCACGGTGACCAATATCTCGGCGGATCAGATTCTCCTGGTGGGCACGACTTACGACAACCTCATCAAATGGACGCGTACGGGAACGAAGAGCATTTCCTTTAAAGTCCTTTATTCGACGGATGGAGGTACCAACTACCCCGATCCTGAAAATGTGATCGCGGATCTCCAAACGATGACCGAAGCGGCCGCCGGTGTGACGTGGGCGATTCCGAACTCGGCGGTGATTGGTAACAATACACGGATCAAGGTGGTCGATAAAGGCAACACAAATGTTTTCGGGCAATCGCCGATTTTTAACCTGAAAGGCGATCTGGTGTTTACCGCACCGACTTCCTCAACCACCTGGAATGCTTTAAGCACCAATTCCATCGGCTGGAATTTCACTGGCTTCATTTCTACCGTCAACGTGGATTACGACGACAATAGCGCTAACGGAGACCAGTGGACACCGATCACGCCGCTTTCGAGTAAGTCGCAGACGGGTTCAAGCGGTTCCTCCACGATTTCTTGGGACATTCCGGCGCAAGTCAGTAATACCTACCGGATCAGAATTCAAGCCCCCAATGCGGAT
>CAYJXB010000086.1:0-5037 GCA_964374005.1 uncultured Planctomycetia bacterium | reverse complement strand
TGCGCCGCCCCCTGCGGGGACTGCTGCGCCGCCCCCTGCGGGGACTGCTGCGCCGTAATCTGCGTGAATTTTTTCAAGTGAATCGTAACTTACAAGCGTTACGCGGTGCACCGTCTCGCCATTCGTATCATCAACTAATGAAACAACAGGTGTACTTACCGTAAAACTCGTTCCGTCGGGTAAAGAAACTATTTGAGTCTGGGTCGTCGTGACCACTTTTTTTGCTTTTTCAAAGGAGTGCGCGTAACGGTAGCCTTCGGGAGTCGTGTGAAAAAGGATTTGTCCCGCTGCGCTGTACTCTTCTCGGACGCCGTCTTCAGTAGTAAGGATTTTATTTCCGGATTCCGCGCTCGAATATTCAAAACTTTGGCGCACGCGGCCTTTGTAGGAAATGTCGGAATGAATGATTTCGCCTTCCTTGTTATAGGTAAAGGAAGTCGTGACGCCGTTGGCCTCGGTTCGT
Organism: uncultured Planctomycetia bacterium; assembly: GCA_964374005.1. GTDB lineage: Bacteria > Omnitrophota > Gorgyraeia > 2-02-FULL-51-18 > 2-02-FULL-51-18 > CAYJXB01. The sequence continues at coordinate 4,574 of CAYJXB010000086.1, read as the reverse complement.
GAGATGATTTGATTCACGATGTAACGCTCCGTAACATTAGTATCGGGATCACGGACGACGGTGATTTCAGTCCCCTCACCCCAACCCTCTCCCCCAGGGGAGGGGAAAGCGGGAGAAAGAAACTCATAAGAATATTGAAGCGGGCTTCCTGTGGGACGCGAAACCGATCTTACGCGGCCGTAAGAGAGTTGAAGGGTTTGATTGGAACCGTCCGTCTGAGTCGTTGTTTGCGTTGTGGTTTGAGGATGGGTGGTACTCGGCGCATTAAATTCAATTTTATTTCCATCGGGAAGTAAGGTTTCTGTCACGGCCCCATTTTGCATCTTGGATACTGAGCCGTAGAGGGTTTGAAATTCCGTGGCCTCCCCCTGCGGATTGAATTCAATCCTTGTTTCTGCGGTCAATAATTGATTCCAATCGAATGTAGGGGCGTGATTCATCACGCCCTGGGTTGATTGTTCCGAGGGCGCCATGAATGGCGCCCTTACAATAAATTCCAAATATTGTGCAAGTGTTTGCGTTCTTTCCGAATGAATCTCGGATATTACATTTTCTTCGGCGAGCATCCGGTCGAGCCAATCTTTGACGGCAGGAGGACGTGTTGCAAGAAAGGTCAGGTTGTCCACATAAAGAGAGGGTGAAAAATTAGAATCGGTAGGCTGGAATTCAATTTTAATTTGGCTCGCGTTAGCTTTGGTTTTGTCGACGGGAAGATAAAAATCCTGCCAGCTTGTGCCGACATTTTGAATCGTCCACTCCTGATAAGTCTCGTCATTCTGAGGCGCGGCCGAAGAATCTCCGAGATCCTTCGCTGCACTCAGGATGACGCGGATACTTCCTTGCGAAGGATCGATCGTCTGGTCTGCCCTGAGGCTGAGGTGCAGTGAATCGTATCTAGACGAGAGAATCTGATCTGTCGAGGCCGAAAGCCCTTCGATCTTCATTTCTTGAGCCGGAAGAAACCCATGACCTGTTCCGAACTGGACGAGCCAGTAGTTGGTTGGCCCGCCAGAGGCGGGTCCGCCTCCGGCGGAGAAAATCACGCGGTCCAGGATTTTGTCTCCGTTAATATCCACGAGGTCTGAGACCTGCTCGACAAACCCGGGCTCGCGGTCGAAGGATGGACCCGGAAGTGCTCTGAAATGAGATTCGTCCTGACCGATACTTGTCTCCACGACATTGGCTCCTTGGATTCCTGTCCAGGCCGAGGCCGGAAGAAATCCCGAGCCCGTATTTACTTCCACCCACCAGGTGGATTGAGATGCCCCCGTACCATCGTAATGATCCAGTGTGATCCGGTCCGGCAGACCGTCGCCTGTGACATCTCTTAGATCCATCAAGTAATTGCGTGCGCCTCGAATGTCGGTGAAACTTCTGAGGCTTGATCCTGCTTTGGCGCTCGGAGCTCCTGGGAGGACTCTCAGATTGGAAGACCAAAGCTGGGGCGCGGCAAAACCATCAATTCCGTTATTGAGCTGGACATACCAATCCAAAGAAGAATTAGGATCAGCCGGGTTGTGATTTTTAAGAAGAATCCGGTCCGGGCGTTTGTCTCCGTTCATGTCCATTAAATCAGAAATATCTGAGATAAATCCTCCGTCTGTGGCGTACCAATTAAGGGAAGAGGCCATGGCGGGATCGGAATCAAAGCTTGTATCCACGCCTTTCCAGAGAATGGCGTCATCAAAACCTTGGCCATTATTCTTCTGGAAGAACCAAACATTGAAAGGCGCGGTGTAAGGCCGGACGACACGGTCCAAAAGTCCGTCGCCGTCCAGATCCACGAGATCTGAAATTAATTCCTGCACAGGTTTTCCGTTGAGACTATTTCTTGCTTCGGTGGCATAAGTTCCCTCCATTAACCATTGACTGAGCGGCTGGACATTCCCCTGCCACGTCGTGACAGGATCAAAACCTGAGCCGTTATTCATTTGGACGTACCAGGCAGGACTGCCGCCAAATTGGGTGGTGACGCGGTCGGGACGTCCGTCACCATTAAGATCGACAAGATCTCCCATCACAACCGGATGCCTGCCGCGATAATAGCGAAGTGATCCCATGGTGTAGTTGTAATTAAAGACCATGTTAGGATCCGGTCTTTGATCGACGCCTGTCCATTTCTGGGGGGCCGTGAAGCTTTGACCTGTGTTGTACTGGACCCACCAAAAACCTACGTTGGGATTGGGGTCGATGAAGACCCGGTCTTTAAGACCGTCGCCATTCATGTCAATCAGTTCTGCGGTATGGGCGGGAAGGTGATCTGCAATGTCCATCGTTTCAGCACGAGTAATGTAGCCTTCATTGAAATTAGCAGGAGTGAGCGTGACGCCGGCCCATTCCGGAAGATAACTCCCGGAGAATTCATAAGCGCCTCCCCTTTCTTGGTCAGAGATGAGCTTGGCGAAAAAAACAGAATCGCCGGCATTAAATTGAGAAGCGATCCCAGAGCGGGTTGAAAGAGAATTGTAAAGCGGCCTTGCTAGAAGAATGTTGCGAAGTTCCTCGGTGGGCGGAAAATCCTCCCGGATTTTTCCAAGCCCTGTGTAAACCATCGGGGCATCGGGAAAATCAAGGGAGCCTTCTGTTCCATTCATATGAAGAAGGAGTTTGGTGTTGGAGTCTTTGGTGGATTCTGACGAAGGCGGGGTGAAGTTCGTAAGCCAGCGGGCGGTGCCTTTGGTGACCCGGAATTCATCCAGCCACCCATTGATCCCGTAACCGCGCCAGCTTCCTATATAGAAGGGAGTGCTTGAGGAGATGTTCTTCGTGGAAACCACGGTTGCCACTGCAAGACCATCTACAAAAAGTTTTACACTCGATTGATTTCTTGTGAGTGCAATGTGATGCCACGCGTCCCCTGCAGGATACGGCCAGGCGTAGGTCATGACCTGCTCTCCCATGAGCATCACGATGAGTTTGGGGCCTGAGGCAAAAAGATTCATGGAAAGAGATAGGGCGTGATCGCTTGAGTCAAAGATGTAGCCGTCGGTATTACCCAGAAGCTTCCACCAAAAGTCGACCGTGAAGTCTCCGCCAAAATTCCAATCCTCTGAGGCGGGAGTTGAAAGATAACTTTGGTTGTTATCGAAGAAAGCGCTTGCGCCGCTGAACTTCGATTGAGCGGTTGTGATGTGTGCATTGCCGGTGGCTGTGACCGCATGAACACCGGGATCGGCAATGAGGAAGTCTGAAGAACCCGAACCCAATAAATAAGGAACCAGCGGGACCTCCGGAGCACCAGGAACTGATTCGAGACGAAGCAGGGGCGTAATTAATTGCGCCCCTACATCTTCGACGAGGCGGTAATTTCCTGCGGACGACTCAATCAAGTCAATCTGTCCATTCACATACTTCACATGGGTCCCGGAAGGACGAATGGTTTCAACGAGCGAGCCCGCTTGAATGATTTGTCTGGTGCCGTCTGAAAAGGATATTTGGCCGGAGAGAATTCCATTGGAATCAAACGCGGGTGCATTGACTTCACCAAAGCGCGTCAAAAGTTTAGTGACTTCACCATTCGAGACTTCTGCACTTACTCCTTGGGTAAGAAGGTTAAGCAACTTCCCATCAGGTGAATAAACGCGTTTCGAATGATCTCCTTCTCCGCCAGAGGCGGATCCGCCTACGGCGGAAAAGGAAATCGTCACGAGATTTCCCTGCGTGTCTTTTTCATAAGAAAGGGTTTCTTTGCTTGAATCCGGAAGCGTGATTTGGTCGGCGAGCCCGTCGGCGCCGTAATGAATCTGGGCGTGGGTGGGTGTGATTAAGGTTTTCAGCCGGAGCGGCCGGCCCGCCTCGGCGGAGAAAATCTTTTTGGTCCCGTCGGGAAGTTCTTCGGTGTAGGACTGGACTTGTTTGTTGGCATCTCCGCCAGAGGCGGATCCGCTTACGGCGGAGAAGCCGATGGTGTTAAGCCTTCTGCCGTCTGGGAAAAGGATTTCGGAAATGCCCCCTCCCCCATACACCACGCGCGTTCCGTCTTGAAAATGCCACTCTTTTAAGAGCGCTTCGTTATTTTGAAAATCATAGATGCGGCCGTCCACGGTTTCGAATCCTGTCATGACGCCATTTTGAATCGTCTGCTTGATTCCTTCTTGGGTCGTGAGGATCCCGTTTAAGATGTTACCGTTAGAATCGAGCGTGAAATCTGAGAGCTTGTCACCTCCTGTGGTTTCTAAGAGAAGGTCAATGGTCTGTTGATTGGTTAAAGAACGTGTCGCGGTACCGGAAGAGGTCGTGACCTTTTGAAGGAAGCCGCTTGCATCGTAGGAAAAAGTCGTGCCCGCCCGAACGATTTGCAGGGGCCCAATTGATTGCGCCCCTGCGGCTAGGGAAGAGTAATCGTACGTCGTGTTGTTTCCGCCGGCGTCCACGGCGCTCACTACTTTGCCACCCTGCCACACGGTTTTCGTTCCGTCCTGAAGTGTGATTTCTTTTATTGCTCCTGTAAGAGAATATTTGAATTGAACCGGGGTTTTCGGTTGCGGCGCGCTTGAACGCGTGAGGTCGAGATTGGTTTCGATGGAATCCGTTTTGTTGATCCTCGTGTAATAAAAATTTTTCCCGTCTCCCGA
>CAYJXB010000085.1:0-5139 GCA_964374005.1 uncultured Planctomycetia bacterium | reverse complement strand
CAAACCGCAAACTAAAATTCAGGTCAGGTGTCCAAAAGTGGCTGAAGACATACAGGTGTTTACGTAGCTGGTTGACAAAATGTATTAAATATGATACATTTTGACTATGCTTCCACTGGGTAGAGTGTTATATCTTTGGCGCCGGGAAAAGGGCCTCACACAGAACCAATTGTCACACTTAAGCGGCGTATCTCGTCCGAACTTGTCCGCGATTGAGCATGGAGGACGCGATCTTACTGTTGAGACGTTGAGACGCCTGGCCAGATCCCTTGGTATTAGCCCTGGGATTTTGGTGGATGGATCGGCGCCGCAAGCTGCTTTTTCAAATAAAGGGCTTAGGAGGCAGAGTCTTGATCGAATAGCTCGCGCGCTGGTCGGTCAAGCAATCAAATTGAATAATGACGAAGACCGCATCGTGCATATCGTTAAGCCGCTCATCAAAAGAAGGCTTGGGCTGACCTCTCAGTATAAAAGACGCCTGCCGCGCACGGCTAGGCAGGAAGAACTGGCTTTTGTAAAAGCCAAGGCTTATCTTCGAACGGACGAACTGCGAAGCATCCTAAACCGCGTTGAAAAAATATCGAGTGTGTCAAAATGAATCAGAAGGAAATTATCCATTTTTTTGAGCTTTTGGCGGATCGTTTTGGTGATAAATGCCGGATCATACTGACAGGCGCGGCCGCGGGCGCCTTGTATGGGCGGGTCCGTCCAACGACGGATATTGATTTTGCGCTCAAGATCGAAGCTGGATCTCAACAAACGTACGATCGCTCGTGGCAAGCCTTCACGAAGGCGGTGGAAGAAGTCAGTGCGACTACAGGCATCGCCGCCCAATATGCCGAGGACATTGATCGTTGGTCGTCCATCACGCTTCTTGATTATGAAAAACACACTACCTTATTCAAGCGCTTTGGGAGGATTGGGGTTTATCTTTTAGAGCCTTCCTACTGGGCTATCGGAAAGCTTAGCCGTTATTTAGATCCTGATATTCAGGACTTGATTTTAGTTTTTAAAAGAACACGTACTTCATGGGAAGATCTTTGTGAGGTAACTGGAAAAGCCCTGAAAGAAAGCCCCAAGTCAACCTCTTGCTTTCAGTTTCGGAAGCAAGTCGAAGACTTTCTCAAAGCCCACGGCAAAAAAGTCTGGGGCAAAAATTTTAATCCTGAGGAAGCGATAAAGCGTTTTCACTTTTATGCCGGGACTAAACCTGGACTTTACCCGCTTTAGCTATTACCGACTATTTTTAAGCGCAAGTTTTCAAGGTTTTGTCTGCCACTTTCAAAAACTTTTAATATTAGCCATTTAAAGCTGAAGATTTTCAGCATTTGCCCTTGAACCCGCGCATTTCTTATGCCACACTTTGAAACAGAATGAAAAAGAAAGGATGTGACCACCGGATGAAAGTGCTGATTCATTTAAACCATGGGATCAATAAGACATTCCTTCTAAGTCTTAAATCGTACGTGACGACCGGGCGTGTCCGCAAGATTCTGGCGGACGCAAACAAAACTGTCACCTCACATCTTCTGAAACATACCGCCGCGATCAATGAGATCTCTCCAAAGAACAAGAAGAAAGCCCAGGGCAAAGCCGATTTTATCGTGAGTGAAAACGGCTATACGCTTGAGCGGCTCGCTTAGTTTCTGGTGCCAGCCTCCGGTGCACGCCTCCGGAGCTAGTAGTAGGTATTGACTACTTTCCTACTTTCAGGTATACTTTGATTGTTCCAAAAAAGGAGGGGCGTATGATTTTAAGCAAGGTATTGAGCAAGTATCAGATCACTCTGCCAAAACAAGCCGTGTTGGCTCTGCACATTGAGAAGGGCGACGTCTTGAAATGTACCGTTGAAAAGGGGCGTATCTCTTTTGTCCCAGTGGCTGTGGACGAGCTTTATTCAGATGAGGAATTAAGAAAATTTGACCGGCTTTACATTGACCCCAAGAATAAGGGGAAAGTGTATCACACGAAAAAAGAGGCGATGGATCACCTAAAGCGTCTCTAATGAGATCGATTGAATTCAAGGCCTCGTTCGACAAGACCTACCAAAAATTGAGCTCCCTTGAAAAGTCAAAAGTGACGGAGGCCATTGAATCTTTGCTGGGCGCTCTGGAGGCCAGCAGCATTCCTACCGGTTTAGGTCTAAAACGTCTTCAAGAAGACCAATGGGAGATCAGGGTTGGTTTGAATCTAAGAGTTGGTTTCCGTATGCGGAAAAACGCCATAGAGTTCGGCATTGTCGGAAGTCACGATTCGATTAAGAAGTATCTTAAGAATCTTTGAGAGAAGACGCGGATGGACACAGATAAGCGCGGATCGCTTGGTTTGCGGTGAGCGGTTTCTGGTTTTCGCGAGCATTGGAGAAAGGCAATGATTAAGAGTTACAAAGATTTAGATGTTTGGAAAAAATCAATCGAGTTGGTTAAGAATTTCTGGTGCCAGCCTCCGGTGCATTGAAAAATAAGATAGTCTTGCAGATGGACCTTGATTCGGGCTCCGGGGAATGTCATGTAGATTCAGCTCAAATGAAGCAGGCCTTTCTGAATATTCTCATGAATGCCATCGATGCAATGCCAAATGGCGGAACTCTTACTGTCAGCGTAGTCCGTCATTCTGAGGCAAAGCCGAAGAATCCCACAGAACGAGATCCTTCGCCCGTCTCCGGCGGGCTCAGGATGACGGCCATCACCATCTCAGACACCGGTTGTGGCATTCCAAAAGATAAGATAGGGCATATTTTTGACCCATTTTATACCAACAAAGAGCAGGGGACAGGTCTTGGTCTCGCGATCACCCACTCGATCATTGAGAAAAACCGAGGCAAGATCGAGGTCCAGAGCCAAGAAGGTATCGGCACAAGCTTCCGGATTTTTTTACCGACCTCCTAATAAACACAATCCATTATGGTTAGGCCGCGAGTCTTCTCTCGCGGCACAGCACTCGGGGCAATGGATGGCCCCGTAGTCGCTAGAAATGGGCTTAAGGTGTTGTATTAAATATGATTTTTAATCAAAATAAACTTGACAAAACAACAATACTCGTGTAAGCTAACATCAGTTAGTTGAAAGGTCTGATGTTATCGCGAGCGAACAAGGTGAGCGTGGCGATCCAAAAAGCAGTTCACCGGTCTTCTAAAGGCGGTGCCTGATGAATAAAAAACTCGAGAAATCGAGATTATCTTTTAAAAGCTCACCGAATTTTTTGGTGGGCTTTTTTGCTTTGAAGCGGCACTCATTTAAAAAACATTTTCTGAAGCCAGTCTCGTTGGTTTTAGTTTTTACCTTCTCCTATACTCAGCTTCTCTGGGCGGCGGATGTAAGACAATTACTCCTTGATGCTAAAGCTTCATTTGACTTGGAGGACACACGCCGCTCCGGCATGGACGGGGAAACGCTTACCTCCGCGCAGGCGACTCAGGAAGCGGTGGTCGATCAGCAGAACGCTCTCCAAGAACTCCAAAACATGAACTTTTCTCTCACCACACAAAACGGCGACATCCTTAAATATATAGGAAATACCTTAAGCAGTGTCACGCGCCCGGACGGTACCCAGCTTAACAATATCCGGCCTGACGCCAACGGCAATATCCTGAGCGCGGACTTGAATCTTTCCGACGGCTCCATTCAAATCTTCCGAAACGGACAGGTCTTGGGTTACCAGACTCCCGATGGGACGGATGTTGAATACGATACCGAGACAGGAAAAATCCTAAAAACAATCTCCAAAGATGGCCTTGTCACTACTACCTATACGTATCTTCCCTCCGGTGAAACCGTCCTTGATAATCCTTCTTATGAGACGCGATACGACGCGAATGGGAAATTGAAACAAGTCGTCAAAAAAGGCACAAGCGGCTCGACCACTTATTATACCAATGGAATTATTCAGAAAATTGTGAATAACAATGGTTCCCAGGTCCTTTTCGATAGCGTCCAAGCCAACAGCGACACAGTCGTGACCCCTCAAGGCGCTAGTTCTCCGGCCCCTTCTACCTATATAGACCCCAACGGCAACACCTTTTATTTTGATACTAAAGGCAACGTCTCGAAGATTATTTTGACAGATAATTCCGTGATTGAAAACATTGTTTGGGATTCTGACAACAAAATCAAGGACGCGACTCTCACCGATACAAACGGGACAAAATATGTTTATCAAGACAAAAAGCTTATTTCCATCACGCCGTTGACGATTACCCAAGTTTCCAGTATAGCATCAGTTTTACCGGTGACGACGCTTGGCACCATTTTCAGAAGTATCAAAAACTATGACGGGACGAGCGGTTGGTTTCAATTGACGACCGAGAATGCTTTGTATACCTACTGGGGGTCTCAGTGGGTGGACTACGCGGTAGACCTAGCGCAGGCAGGAGACCTGAAGCTAGACTTTGATGCGGTTAATTACGGGTCAGCCGGTATTCCAGCTTCTTACGCCTACTTCCAACTGGAGCTCTTTGTGGATGGGGAGAGTAAAGGTATCTTCAACGCACCCGCCCATTCGACACTATGGCAGGCCACTCAGATCCTTCTTCCCGGTGTGAAACAAGGCCAGCATATTATAAGAATGAAATGGCTCAACAACAGCGCCTCTTCCGGCGACCCCAACTTCAAATTCAGAAATCTCAAAATGACTCAAAGCTACAACCCAAACCCTCAACCCGTCAGCTTTACCTACACGGCGGATAGAATCTTCGCGGCATCCACCGGCGTCACTTACGAGTATCTTTTAGATAAAACACCCGTCAAGACTAGCTACGCCAACGGTTCCTACACCAGCTACAACACGGCAGGTGTCTATAAAGGACTGCCGGACAAAGAGGTCTCCTCTACAGGCACTGCGCTCATCGTGTATGAATACCAGACAGGCACGGATGGAGTCATTACGGTCCAGCGAAGAGAGGTATTAAGTTCCATTTATAATAAAACTACTTATCAGGGCCCGACCAATCTTTCCTATGCCTCCAATCCTATTTTAAAGTTTAACGCGATTTTTCCTCAAGATGGTTCGATCAATCAATTCGCTCAAGGCAGCGCCACTTACAGCACGACAAAGGCCTTTAAAATTAATCTCTATCCCGGCACAGGCTCGACCTGGACTTTTAATAATGTAGTGACGAATCTCGGAATCACGATTAACAGA
>CAYJXB010000084.1:0-5166 GCA_964374005.1 uncultured Planctomycetia bacterium | reverse complement strand
GTGAAATTCTAAGGCCGTTTGAGGGCAAATGGATTGCCATGAATAGACAGAGAACGGAAGTCCTGGCTTCCGGCGATGATCCACGAAAGGTGCTTGAGTTGGCAAAGCATAAATCGACAGAGAGACCCATCCTTAAACTAGTCCCCTCGTTTGGTATGGATTTTGTAGGATAGTGAAATTTCCTTACCAAGAATTTCCGAGAAATCCAACCCCTGCTTTTCCTAAGGATACTAACCGTTTAGTACCTCTCGTTCCTATTGTCTTGCGGAACGGTGACAAGGAGTTTGAAATAGACGCGCTCGCTGACTCTGGAGCCAGCTCATGCCTCTTTGCCGGTATGCTTGGGTTGGGTCTGGGATTGAATGTCGAAAAGGGACCATCCCAAGAAATTTACGGCTTAGGTCGCGGCGTTGTGAAAGCTTATTACCACAGGATCACTCTTCAGATCGGGCGTGTGGTCTGGGATGAGTATGTGGGCTTTTGTTTCGAGAACTTCCGTGTAGATGGTTTGCTCGGACAGAAGGGATTTTTCAGTAAATTTCGAGTAGCCTTCGATTACCAAACGCAAACTGTATCAGTCTGCCAACGCAATTTATTGGTCAAGTTTTTGACGAACATCGGTTTTTAGTTTGTGACCAAATTGTGTCCAAGAGACTTCAAGATTCATCCAGAGCATCGGCTTTATCGACACCATCGAAAACTTTTTCGCATTGGTTTTTGAGAGGAAAAACCTTAACTTAATGGTTGGTGAGCGGTTGGGATAAAAAAAGTTTTATGACTCCCTGCCTCTCCGTAGTTTTTAGTCAGAAATTTGCATTATCTGTTTCCAAACGCTTGGATTTAAGCTAAAATAATCCCACTAATAAAACACCATGGAAACCAAACCCTATCTAGTGATTGCCCGAAAATACCGTCCTCAAAACTTTGAGGAAGTCATCGGACAGGACCCTATCTCGACGACGCTCAAGAACGCGATCACCTTGAACCGCATCGGGCACGCTTATCTTTTTACGGGCCCGCGCGGCGTAGGCAAAACGTCCGTGGCGCGCATTTTCGCGAAGGCGCTCAATTGCAAAAACGGCCCTACCGTCAATCCTTGTGGAAAGTGCCAGGCCTGTCTTGAGATTGAAGGATCGCGGGCTCTCGACGTGCTTGAGATCGACGGCGCTTCCAATCGTGGGATCGACGAGATCCGCGCGCTTCGAGAAAACGTCAAATTCGCGGCGGCCCAAAGCAAGTTTAAGATTTATGTGATTGATGAAGTCCACCAGATCACGCCGGATGGTTTCAACGCGTTATTGAAAACACTCGAAGAACCTCCCGCCCATGTGAAGTTCATCTTCGCGACAACGGCCGCCCACAAAGTGCCCGCCACGATCTTGTCCCGGTGCCAGCGTTTTGATTTCCGGCGGATCCCGACCGACCTCATCGTCAATACATTGAAGGAGATTTGTAAAAAAGAAAAGATCAAGATTGATGAAGAGGCGCTTTTTGTCATTGCCAAATCGGCTGACGGCAGTCTGCGGGACAGCCAGTCCATCCTGGACCAGATCGCGTCCTCCGCCGAAGGCCAGATAGTCAAAGAAGATATTGTCCGGTCTTTAGGCGCTCTGGAGGAGGAACGATTGTTCGAACTCGTGGACGCGCTGGCCAATCAGGATGCCGCCTCGGCGTTGAAAATTTTAGACGGCGTAATGAAAGAAGGCAAGGACCCGTCTTTATTCGCCGAAAAGCTGTTGGAACACACCCGAAACCTTCTTTTTTTAAGCGTCTCGGAAAAACTCGCGGATCTGGTGGATACCACGGAGTCATACAAAAAAATCCTATTAAAGCAAAAAGAGCGGTTTTCGAAAGACGAGCTCTTTTATTTTTTCAGCGTCATCACCCATACGATTCAGACCATGAAGCGTTTTGACATGAAATGCATCCCGCTTGAGATCGCGCTCGTGAAACTCGTGCTTAAAAGCCCCATGGCGGGCCTCTCGCAGATTTTGGAACGGCTAAAAAATTCGGAAAAAAAAACGCTTGAACCGCCCCCTCGCTTAAATATCAGCAAGCCACGCGTCGAGGAAGACGATCCGGACGCCCCGGAAACCGAAGAACTTCCCACCGGAGAAATTCCGGCGAAGGCGATCCTGCCGGATAAAAAAATAACTTCTCTGGATACGGTCTGGCAGCCGCTCATCCGCGCGCTTAAAAACGAAAAGATTTCGGTGGCGACGTACCTTGCCGAGGGCGAACCGATCAACCTCGAAGAGGGCGTGGCGAGGATCTCGTTCCCTGAGAAGCTCGATTTTCATCGGGAGTCTTTGGAAACGGAAGCCAACCGCGAGCTCATTGAGAAGCATCTGTCTTTATTGCTGGATCAGACGGTCCGGGTCAGGTTCGAGTCTGTGAAGGAGCTGACAGGAAAGATTTATTCCGAGGAGGGCGCACCGGCCCCCGAAGCCGAGGGCGTCATGAAATCCGCGATGGATATCTTCGGCGGCAGGATCATCCGATAAATGAAAACTAATGAGGATTACACAGATTTTAAAAAAGATTACACGGATTAGTTTAATGTACACTCATCTGTGTAATCAGTTCTTTAATCTGTGTAATCTGCGCGATTAAGGATTTCAAAATGCCTTATCCTGAGTCCATGATCCAATTGATAGAGGAATTCGCCAAAATGCCGGGCGTGGGCACGCGCACGGCGGAGCGGTTCGCGTTTTATATTTTGGGCGCGCCACGCGAGACCGTGGACGCTCTTGCGAAGCTCGTCGTGAAAGTGAATGAGAACATTCATTATTGTCAGGAATGTTTTAACTTGAGCGAGGAGTCCATTTGCCATATTTGTTCGGACCCGACAAGAGACCACGGTATTCTTTGCGTGGTGCAGGATCCCAAAGACGTGATTGCGGTCGAAAGAGCCGGGGATTTTCAGGGAATTTATCATGTTTTACTGGGTGCGCTGTCGCCGCTTGAAGGCATCGGCCCCAAGGACATACGGATCAAAGAGCTTTTGGACCGGCTTAAGAAAAGCCGGATTAAAGAGGTGATTCTCGGGACAAACTCCGATACCGAAGGCGACGCAACCGCACTTTACCTTTTAAAACAGCTCAAACCTTATAAAATCAGGGTGACGCGTATCGCGCACGGGGTGCCGGTGGGCAGCGCTTTGGAGTTTGCGGATAAGGCTTCTCTGTCCCGTGCCTTTAAACAAAGACACGAGGTGGGATAGTCCCACCACCTGTTTTTTACGATTGCGCTTTAAGCAATCGGTTCGCTTTGCGGACAAAACAGGTGGTGGGATAGCGCTTGACACCCGATGGATCGTTTGTTAGTCTAACTCTCATAAGGAGATAACGTATTATGATCATCGGAACGACAATTAAAAAGGGTTTCAAAGTGGCGACGGAGAGCATGAATTTGGTGCTTGTGCTTTTCGCTTTCGGGGCTGTCTGGGGCATTATCAATGTATTTTTAGCCCCCCAACTTCAAAATCCAAGCGGCGGTGCTCCTGGTGTCGCGATCGTAGTCGGGATTTTGTTCGCATTGGCGAGCATTTTTATGCAAGTAGGCACTTTGGGTTATGTCCGGGATAAGCTGAAGCTTGGCAAGGCGGAATTCTCAAGTTTCGTGGCCTCGGGATCAAAGTATTATGTTCGGCTTTTACTTTTAGGCCTCTTCATTGCGCTTGTCGTCGGTGCCTTTATTCTTGCGGCCATTGCCATTGCGGCGCTTCTCTCGAATATAATGAGTACGCTTGGCCTGGTCCTCGCGGTGATTGTCGCAGGGGTTGGCATTTATGTAGCCATCCTGATGTTACTTGCGCCTTATTTCATCGTGGCTGGAGGACAAAACGTCATTTCGTCGGTGAAGAGCAGCGTCTCGCTCATCCGTAAAAATTTACTCAAACTTCTAGGTATCACGCTTATTTTGATTGTGATCGGTTTTTTGATTGGGATCGTTTTGGGGGTGCTCTTCGCGCTTCTTAGCACCGCGATGAAGGGAGCGCAGATGGCGCAGATTATTTTCGCGGTCTTAAGCAGTTTCGTAAACGCGTTTTTGAGCGTCATGGTGACGGGTGCTTTTATGACTTTTTATCTGGAAACTTCCAACAATACTGGCGGCGCGAACTGATTCGAATCGAGGATATTCGATTCGAATCATCCTGACCCGCCGCGTATTTTGGCGGGGAAGGATCTAGGTTTAGCGCCGTAAAAAAGGACACGGAGTTCATGTGTCCTTTTGTTTTTTCATGTAGCGCGTAGCCAGCAAAGGGGTGACGCGGAGCCAGAGCGCTTGTTTTTTGACAAGGCGAAGCACTTGTCAAAACAACGAGCTGGCGCAGCGGCAGGACCCGTTGGTGGCGAAACCGAATCTTTCCCTGGTAGCTCCCTCCGGGCCTACGGCCCGTTCTCCGAAGCTATCGCTTCGTAGAAGCGGAGCTAGGGCCGGAGGCAGTTGGTGGTAGAAAGATCTATGGTATGTATTACACATATGTGCTGAGAAGTAAAAAAGATGATAAATGGTATATTGGTTCTGCTGAGGATTTAAGCAAGCGCGTTGCTCAACATAATGCAGGTATAGTTCAATCAACAAAATCTAGGATACCATTTGATCTTATTTATCATGAATCTTTTTCTACAAGAAATGAAGCACGTTGGCAAGAGCGGAAGTGGAAGACTGCTTGGGGTCACAAGAAGCTTAAAGAGTTATTGAAAAATATTCCCTGGTAGCTCAGTTGGTAGAGCGGTTCGCTGTGAGCAGCCGGGCTTTGGTGCAATATGACAGAAAAGCGTACCTACAGAGATCGTGCAGACTACCTGATAAAGGCAGTTACCAAACGAAGACGCAAAATTAAAGAATTTGCGGTTTCGTATAAGGGCGGTCAATGCGAAATCTGTGGTTACAGCAAGTGCGTGTGGGCGCTTGACCTTCACCATCGAGATCCTAAAACAAAGGATTTCGGAGTCGCCGCGAAAGGGTATACCCGGTCGTGGAAAGCGGTGAAGATGGAAGCGGATAAATGCGCGCTTGTTTGTGCGAACTGCCATAGAGAAATCGAAGCCGGCATAACGCAGCTTCCGGACGTAAGTCCGGTTGAAAAACAAGGTGAATTGCGGGAAGCCTAAGGTTCGAAAGAACTAAGGTAATCCGCAGCCAAGTCCGCCGAAGTTT
>CAYJXB010000083.1:0-5169 GCA_964374005.1 uncultured Planctomycetia bacterium | reverse complement strand
ACGCCTCAAAGTAATGCAGGAGAACCTATGCTGGAGAGAGGCCTTGGCAGCGTTCGATCCATTTCTTGAGTAAGGGGCATAAGAAGTGTAGAGCCCAAAAGGTCTACACCATGAAACTACTTCCGAGGTGCCGTTAAGAATTTCCGAATCACTGGTCCGGATTTGCGCCCGCGTTTCACGCTCTTTGAGGATTTCTTTCTTTAAAGAATCGAGAATAAAACCATCAATTCGCTTCCAGATATAAGAGGCGAATTTAACCGGCTTTGGGTTTCCATGCGCGTCGCAATAATCGAGATCATAAGTTTTTATTTTTTGATACAAGATGAAGGTCGCCTCGGACACTAAATCTTCGCCGAATCGCTTTAAGAACATCGGAAAGGCTTTTTTGTGGAGTCTGAAGATAAGAAAACCGATGTGACGGAGAACAATCTCTTCAGTGCTTTTCTTCGAACCTTTTTGCGCAAGCGCAATTAATCGCCTTTCTTCTGTTAAAGGGATTTTGGGATATTGTTGGGTCATTTTACGATATTGTTCCCACATGAGGCCTTATAAGTTGTGATCTCCTGTAAAAAGACTTGTCCAAATTCTTTTAGCTTTTTTTCACCCACGCCATTCACGCGGGCAAATTCTCGAACATCTGCAGGAGTGTCGCGGGCCATTTGCCGGAGCGCGGCATCTGAAAAAATAATGTACGCAGGAACGCTGCGCTCGTTCGCCAGCTTTTTTCGAAGTCCACGCAAACGTTCAAAGAGAACTTTATCATAATCGCTTTCTCCGATGCCGCGGGATTCTATTTCCGGCGTATCTACTGGCCGAGTCAAACGAATCGATTTTCGCTGACTTAAAGTATGGCGTCCTTCCTCAGTCAGCTCAAGCACGCTGAATTTTCTGGAAGACTGTTGCAATAAACCAAGCCGCAGGAGCTCGCGTCCAATCACGGCCCATGCTTTCCGGCTGTGCTCCTTGCCGATTCCATAGGTAGAAAGCTCGTCATGCCGCCAGCGTTTTATTTTTTCGGTTTCGGCCCCGCTCAGCACTTCTATGACATGTTTCATGCCAACGCCGAATCCGCTTTTCTGCCGAATGCGGTAAACACAGGAAAGAAATTTTTGCGCGGCGATCGTGCCGTCATAGGTTGCACGCGGAGAAAAACAATTGTCGCAAGTCCCACAATTTTCATGCTCATAGGCCTCACCAAAATAATGCAATAAACCCTTACGCCGGCAGCCGGCCGATTCGGCGTAAAGAATCATCTGTTGCAGCTGCTCTTTTGCAATCTGCCGCTCTTGGGGGTCGGGCTTTTCATCAATGAAACGGGATTGTTTTATCGCGTCGCCGGCGCTGAACAAAAGCACGCATTCGCTCATGAGTCCGTCGCGTCCGGCCCGGCCCGTTTCCTGATAATATCCTTCAATGTTCTTGGGCAAATCATAGTGAATGACGAACCGAACATTCGATTTGTTGATGCCCATGCCAAAGGCAATGGTGGCACAAATGACTCGTACCTCGTCACGCAGAAAAAGATCCTGATTCCGGGAACGTTCCTGGGCCGAGAGGCCAGCATGATACGGTGCGGCCTTGACGTTTTGTATTTTGAGCCACTCGGCCACACTTTCAGTTGTCTTCCGGCTTTGGCAGTAAATAATCCCACTCTCACCTTTGCGCTTTCTTAGAAATTTGAGGACCTGCTCATCAGGATCGTCTTTGGGGAAAACGCGGTAGGTCAAATTAGGACGGTTGAAGCTTGCCACATAAATTTTCGGTTCTTTTAGCCGCAGATGATGGAGAATGTCCGTCCGCACTCGAGGAGTGGCAGTCGCCGTGAGGGCCATGATTGGTACTTCCGGAAAGTGATCGCGAAGCCCGGAAAGCTTTCGATATTCCGGACGAAAGTCATGCCCCCATTCGCTAATGCAATGGGATTCATCGATTGCAACAAGTCCCACATTCCAGCGCTTGAGATCAGACAAAAAACCGGAGAGCATCAATCTTTCCGGAGCCACGTAGAGCAAGCGGTACTGGCCTTGATGCAGACCGCGTAAGCGTGCCCGCGACTCGTCCCCATCGAGAGAAGAATTTAAAAATGTGGCCGGCACACCACAAGTTTCCAACGCCTGCACCTGATCTTTCATCAAAGCGATCAGAGGGGAGACGACCACCGTTAGCCCCGGCTGCATGAGCGCAGGCAATTGATAGCAAAGGGATTTGCCTCCGCCCGTTGGCAGGAGCGTAAACACGTCCCGACCGGCCAGCGCATCCGTTATGATTACTTCCTGCAAAGGACGAAAGGAGGTAAAACCAAAATGTTGTTTCAGAGCGGACAAAAGCGAATGGGTGTCATAATTCATACATTTTTCCTATTGGGTTGGTTATTTTACCGAAAGCGTCTGAAAAGCGGAAATTTTTCTTTGCAAAACCGAAAACAGGGATAAAATACTTTGGTTGGAATGCGGCTCTTTAAAGACTGGGAAACTCCTATGAAAACCAAACAAAATTACAAACGGAAAAAACCCAAAAACCAAGTGTCTCCCCTCAAAAGGCCGGAACATCTATCGCTTGAGGAATGGCAAATTGCCTTAAGGCGTCAGATCGGACAGGACTCTTCTCTTCGATTGAAAAACATGGGCGATCATCCCGTTTTTTCCGATTTCGAAGTCCGGAATGTCAAAACAAGCAAAGCTTATCGTGTTGCCATCCGCGGGGAAATGCTTGGGATTAATTATTGCTCCTGCCCTGATTTTGAGGTCAACACCCTTGGGACTTGCAAGCATGTGGAAGGGGTACTCTCAAAACTGCGAAAGGACAAAACGGCCAGAGAAGCTTTGAAGAAACCCTGTGTCTCAGATCATTCGTTGGTCACTTTACGTTATGGGCTCAAGCGGCGCGTTTATCTTTCCATAGGAAGATCTGCGAGCCTGGAGCTTAAAGAAATAGCCCCGCACTATTTTGATGTTGAAGGCTATTTGACGCCAGAAGGATTTAATCGATTCAACGTTTTTATGGAAGCTGTTAAAACTTTGAAAGATGAGGTTCGTTTTCATCCAGATGCTATGGCCTTTGTTGCAAAGGTGCGCGACGCAGAACATCAGCGTATGCGCATTACGAAAATGGCCTCAAAGGAAGACGGCAAGTTTTGGAGAAATTTGATCAAAACAGATTTATATCCTTACCAAAAAGAGGGCGTGTTATTTGCCGCCAAAGCCGGAAGATGCTTGATTGCAGATGAAATGGGGCTTGGAAAAACCCTTCAGGCAATTGCCGCAGCTGAGCTTATGGCCCGGGTTTACGGTATTGAAAAAGTCCTTGTCGTCTGCCCGAGTAGCCTTAAATACCAGTGGAAGCAGGAAATTGAAAAGTTCTCCGATCGCACGGCCCAGGTCATTCAAGGGCTTTGGCATTTGCGCCAACGCCAGTATGAAGCGCCTGCTTTTTTTAAAATTGTGAATTACGACGTCATTCACCGCGACTTGGCGGCGATTGGAAAATGGGCACCGGATCTCGTTATTCTGGATGAAGCCCAGCGGATTAAAAATTGGAAGACACGCCTTGCCAAATCCGTCAAACAGCTCTCCTCTCCTTATGCCATTGTTCTGACAGGCACGCCGCTTGAAAACCGGCTTGAAGAGTTGCACTCCATCGTGGAATTCATCGACCGGCATCACCTGGGGCCGCTCTTCCGGTTCCTGGCTGCGCATCAGATTATAGATCCTTTCGGGAAGGTGGTTGGATATAAAGATTTGCACCGCCTAGGGAAAACTCTGGAATCCATTCTCATCCGCCGGTCAAAGAAAGAAGTTCTAACTCAGCTTCCGGAACGAATGGACAAAAATTATTTTGTAAAATTGGCGCCGGAACAACGCCAAATCCACGAAGAAAACCGTGAAATCGCCGCGCGGATCATTCACAAATGGCAAAAGTATCATTTCCTGAGTGATGAGGACCAGCAGCGTCTCATGATGGCTCTCCAGAACATGCGTATGGTTTGTGACAATACCTACCTCCTTGATCAACAAACGATCAAGGGCAGAAAAATCGACGAGCTGGAAATTTTACTCAGAGAAATTTTTGAGAACCCGAAAAACAAAGCAGTGATTTTCTCTCAGTGGATCCGGATGGGGGAGCTCGTGAACACCATGTTCAAGGTCAATAACTGGAAATATGTTTATTTGCACGGCGGCGTGCCTTCCAGCAAACGGGGTGATCTTATTAAAACCTTCAAGGACGACCCCGAATGCCGCATTTTTCTTTCTACAGATGCTGGCGGCACAGGTCTCAATTTGCAACAGGCTTCAGTCGTCATCAATTTGGACCTGCCGTGGAATCCCGCGGTTCTGGAACAGCGAATCGGCCGGGTGCACCGGTTGGGACAAGAACGTGCTGTCCAAGTTATCAATTTTGTTGCGGAGGATAGCATTGAACAAGGGATGCTTTCGCTTTACCGTTTCAAAAAATCCATGTTTGCGGGAGTGCTCGACGGGGGGCAGAGCGAAGTATTTATGGAGGGGGGGCGTTTGAATAAATTTATGAAGACAGTGGGATCTGTCACCTCCTCTCTAAAGCCCCATATCCCGACAGACTCTGGGATCGAAGCAGCTGAAACAGAAAAAGAAGAAAAGACTGCACAGGAAGAAATAGGTCAGGAAGAAACGCCTTCGAGCGGAGACAAACTCTCTTTTCAAACTCAACCTTCCTTACAGCCGATTAATGATCTCATCAAGTCGGGAATTGCGTGGCTTTCCAAAATGAGTGAGCAGGTAGAAAAAAGCACGACTAGTTCGGGTAACGCTCCGGCCGAAAACACCCCCTTCACGATCCATCGAGATTCTGAAACAGGAAAGCAAACCCTGCAGATTCCTTTGCCGGATGAAAAAACGATTGCCTTGCTTTGTCAAACTTTCTCTGAGATCTTTAGCAGCTTTTCCAATCAGCAGAAGCGGTAGAAGGCTACCGCAGCATCTCTTGACCGATTGGATTCTCCCGTTCCCTCGTATATTCGATTGAATATCCAATAGCTGGATATTTCTTAAGTCTCTTCGCATGCATCTTAAACAGAACTGGAACATTCCGGTCCACATAGTCATAAACTTGGACGATGCGTTTGTTGTCATGAAGCCGGTGCAGCCGCCCGACATATTGCTGAAGCGTCCCGTGCCATGAAATCGGCATGGC
>CAYJXB010000082.1:0-5242 GCA_964374005.1 uncultured Planctomycetia bacterium | reverse complement strand
GGGGCACTCCCACAGCTTACGATCGGAAACTAGCTACGGAGCTCGGAGCTTTTGCGGTCATGCAAATCAGAGAAGGGAGAACCAGGTTAGCGGTGGGTAAATTGAAGGGAAAGCTTACCACAACGCCTTTGAGCCACACCTGGGGAAAAAAGAAGGCGCTTGATCCTTTTCTTTTAAGGATTCTGCCCATTTTAGCAACCTGAAAATCTCCTCTGAACCAAAAGGGCAACGACAGGACGTAAGGAGAGAACCTCTTGCCTGATTTGAAACAGAAAGAAAAAATGAATTTCAAAAAGATTTTAGTCATTCTTTTCTCCATTGGAGTAGCCTTTGCGACCGTTTGGATATTACCTGCGGATTGTCCTGATTCGGCAAGGAGGATGGTTTTTATTTTTGTGATCGCCGCTTTGTTTTGGGCCTTAGAACTCATTCCGCTTTTTGCGACCGCTATTCTGGTTGTATTGCTGGAGATTTTTCTTCTTGCTGGGCCGGGAAAGATTCCAGGGGTGACGGCAAAAGTTTACACAGATTTTTTCAGCCCTTTTTCAAATCCCGTGATTATGCTTTTTCTGGGAGGCTTTGTTTTGGCCGGAGCCTTTCGGAAATACGAAATTGATCGCTGGCTTGCGGTTCATTTACTGCGTTATTTTGGAAATCAGCCCTTTTTTGTTCTTCTTGGATTTATGGCGACGACAGCGATCCTCTCCATGTGGATTTCCAATACCGCCACGACCGCTTTGATGATTGCCATGATCCACCCCCTTCTTTCCAAAATGAAGACAAACGATGCTTTTCGAAAGGCCTTGGTACTGGCTATTGCCTTTGCGGCTGGAATCGGCGGTGTGGCCACGCCAATAGGAACTCCGCCTAATGCAGTGGCTATAGGGCTTTTAGCGGAGCGGGGGATTCACGTAAATTTTCTGTCATGGATGACGATGGCCTTCCCTTTAGCTTGCCTGCTGATTTTAGTAGCCTGTGTTCTTTTGTATTTCATATTTCCTTCAGCTGAACGACGAATCGTTTTTCCCCTAGATGGAAAAATTGATTTTTCATTTAAAAAACTGTCAGTTGCTGCTATTGCAGGATGCATGATCTTACTCTGGCTTAGTTCAGGCTGGCATCGTATCCCGGAATCGGTAACGGCGCTTCTTGGTGTATGCTTGTTATCTGTTTCCAGGTTGATTGATGTTGAGGATCTCAAACGTATTGACTGGGATATTCTTGTTCTGATGTGGGGAGGTCTTGCCCTGGGTGACGGCATGGAAGCAAGCGGACTGGCCCATTGGCTTATTGGCTTGCCCATTTTTGCCCGTGATGGTTTTGAACTCGTCGTCATTTTTTGTGTGGTGGCCGTACTTTTATCAACTTTTATCAGTAATACCGCCACCGTGAATCTTTTGATCCCTATTGCCCTCAGCATACCTGGAGAAAACCCGATTATGCTCGCGACGGTGATTGCTCTCGCATCCTCTTTTGACATTGCTCTTCCGATGGCCACACCGCCTATGGCCATGGCGTATGGAACGCGGCAGATCACTGTGAAAGATATGCTTAAAGTGGGAATCCTTTTCACGGTTATTGCCAATGTGCTGGTGCTTGCCGGCTTTGAGTTCGTGATTGGGAGGACTTTATTGAAATGAAAAAGGTAAAAGCGCTCACGCTTGCGGCCATTGTTTTGGGAGGTTTGACGGCCCTTGGGAATGCCCTGGCGGAAGATGATTTTCAATATTGGTCCCGATATCAAATCAAACTTCTCGATACGCAGTATTTCGATTTCACTCATTATAACGAATTTCGTTTGAATGACGATGCCTCCAATTTAGGATTGTGGCTTACAAGCCAGAAACTGGAGCTGCAGCCGTGGGAGCGTTTAGGTTTCGGCTTAAACTATACATACTTGGAAACAGAGACGGCCAATGCGAGGCGAACACAAAACGAATATAAATATCACCATCGCCTTGAGTTAGAAGCAACGCCTAACTATGATTGGCGCGGACGAATCAAATTTAAAAATAGAAACCGCATTGAATTCCGCTGGATTGAAGATAAGGGATCGGATCACGGACGTTTTCGCCATTTGTGGGAGGTAGAAATTCCGGTAAAAAAAATTCCCCGTGTTCAGGCGGTTTACTTGAACAACGAATTTTTCATTGATTTCAACACCCGTGAAATCAATGAAAACCGGGTCGTGCCTTTTGGAGTCACTTTCCATCTTTACCGAAAGATAGCACTTAAAACTTTTTACATGATCCAGTCAAAAAAAGCAGACACGTGGGAATCCAACCAAATTTTCGGGACCAACCTGTTGATTGCATTTTAAAAATGGAAGAGATTCTACTCAAAAATTAAGGAAACAATGAAAGAAGAAATGGCCTGTCAATTCAACGCGATTGATTTTGATCCAGATCGGCTCAGGGAAGAAGCCGTAAGGCTGAAGGGGTACCTTGTAGAAGTGCTGAATTCTTCAGGGGCTGAAAAAATTGCTGGAAAACTGCAGCGTCTGGGTGAAACTTTGTCTCAGGAGAAACCTCTGGAAATCGAGGGTGAAACTAAAAAGTTTCGTGAAGAAATAATCCAATCCTACTCGCTGTTGTTCCATCTTTTCAATATTGCCGAAGAACTCTGCATCAACCATCAGAGAAGAGCAAGAGAGGCGGCTGAAACACAAGACAGTGATGAATCAATAAAACCTCCGGCTTGGACCTTTCGCTCCGTTGTGGATACGCTTGTGAAACAGGGCGTTCAGCCTGCGCAGATTAAGGCCCTGCTGTCGAGTTTCGAAATTCAGCCTGTTTTGACGGCTCATCCTACTGAGGCCAAGCGGGTGACAATTCTTGAAGGGCATAAACGCATCTATGACGAAATCTCCCTATTGAGCTCTCCTTTGAACGCTCGGGAGATTCAAGAAAGCTCAGAAAGGATCAAGGCAGAAATTGAAATTCTTTGGCAGACCGGGGACATTTATTTGGAGAAACCCCGCGTGGTGGACGAGGTTGAAAACGGCTTGTTTTATTTTCGGGAAACATTTTATCCGTTAGCATCGGTTATTTTGAAACGCCTTTACCAGGCCTTAAAACGTGCATTTCCTAATGATCGTTTTGACATCCCTGCCGTTCTTCAATTCTCGAGTTGGCGTGGTGGTGACAGGGACGGCAATCCTTTTGTCACCGCCAATGTTACGAAGCAGACCTTATTGCGGCATGCGGTTTTTATCCTAGAGCTTTACAAAAATGACACCGCCAGACTTATTAAAAGATTCTCTCATTCTGTCTGGAAGACGAAGGTTTCCGATGAATTGATGAAGTCGCTTGAGGAAGACCGCGGTACCGTTCCTGATTATCCGAATTTTGAGATCCGGAATCCGCACGAACCTTATCGCATTAAATTTGCGGTGATTCAATCGCGTATTGCTGCCCGACTTGAAGCATTGGAGAAGGTATTACCGCCAGATCAGTGGCCCGGGCATGGTTATCGAAATGTTGGAAGTCTGCTCGATGACCTTATGATTATCCGGCGAAGCTTAGAACAGAATGGGGGGAGCCGCGCAGCCGAAATGTGGATCAGGTCTTTTGAATTTCGTGTAAAGACCTTCGGTTTTCATCTCGCGAAGCTGGATTTTCGGGAAAACAGCGATGTTTTGGAGAGGGCAATGGATGAAATCTCGCGATTAACAGGTGCTGGATCCTATATTGAAATGACCGAAGCCGAACGCTGTTCCTGGCTTCAAGATGAGATTTGTTCCGCAAGGCCTTTGATCGCGTTTTGGCATCAGTGTTCGGAAACAACCCAGGAAGTAATTGAGACCTTCCGGGTTATTCCCTGGGCGAGAAAATTTTTAGATGTGGAAGCTATCGGATCATATATCGTTTCTATGACAAGAGAGGTATCAGACTTGCTTATGGTTTATTTGTTAATGAAAGAGGCGGGGACATTTCAGAATGGCATCTGCCCTATATCGGTTGTGCCGCTTTTTGAGACCATTGATGATCTCAGGCGGGCAGCATCTGTGTTGGAACGGTTTTTTTCCTGTGACATTGTGAATAGAAGCCTTGCTCTGCGTAGCATGTTGCAACAGGTCATGGTAGGCTACTCGGATTCGAACAAAGACGGAGGGATTACTACGGCGGCTTGGGAGATTTACAAGGCCCAAGGCGAAATGACCCGTGTAGCCGATCGTCATGGAGTCATTCTGAAATTCTTCCATGGCATGGGAGGTTCCATTTCCCGCGGTGGGGCACCGACCCAGCGCACGATTTTAAGCCTTCCTCCGGGAACCCTTCGGGGTCGAATTAAGCTCACGGAACAGGGGGAGGTGATTTCTTCTAAATATGCTAATTCGGATAATGCGTTATATCACCTCAAAATCCTTACCGGAAGCGTCATGGCTGCAAGTCTTGAGAATGAGCTCAATCCTTCAAGCATCCCTGAAGAATTTATCGAGGAAATGGAACGGTTGGCCCAATCCGCTTATCGCGCCTACCGGACTCTAGTAGAAGATCCAGGGTTTGTGACCTATTTCCGTTCTGCCTCACCCGTTGACGTGATAGGGTTACTTAATATTGGTTCTCGGCCGGTCAAGCGCAAAGAAACGAAAGGGATTGAAGATCTGCGGGCTATTCCGTGGGTATTTTCTTGGACTCAAAACCGGCATTTGATTTCAGGCTGGTTTGGAGTAGGTACCGCCTTCGAAGAAGCCCTAAAGAATCCGAACCGTTTAGCGTTGATTCAACAGATGTACAGAAAATGGCGTTTTTTTGAAAATCTCGTCATGTCAATAAAAACAAGCTTATTAACCGCCGACATGGCAGTGGCAGGTTGGTACTCTGAGCTGTGTCCTGATGATGAAATTCGTTCCCGTATTTACAGAGCCGTTAGGACAGAATTTGAACGAACGATTGCTACGATCCTTTCCATTACACGCACCCAAAGCCTTGATGAAGAACATCCGAATTTCGCTTTGATCCGTTCTCTGCGATTTCCCATGATTCGCGAGATGAATCAATTGCAAGTAGAATTGTTGAAGAAAATCCAAACCGGTACGGCTACGGATATGGACAAAAATCACTTACTTTTGACAATCAATTGCATCGCTGCCGGCCTACGCAATACAGGGTAGGCAGATATGAACTTGTTGAAGCTCCGTGAACTGGAAGCCTATGAAAAAAGTTTCAATGATAAAAACACGATTCGGAGGTTTGTATGCTCAGTTTGGAAAAAAATAATTTAAGAATCGGACTTAATC
>CAYJXB010000081.1:0-5270 GCA_964374005.1 uncultured Planctomycetia bacterium | reverse complement strand
TCGTTGCGTTTGTTACCAAGGCTTCTTGCCATTTTGCTGAAGAACTCCACGGCATGAATGAACTGAATTTTCCCTTTGCGATCTTTGGGCTTGCGGTTGGTAACAATCCAGATATAGGTTGAAATGCCCGTGTTATAGAAAAGCTGATCCGGCAGTGCAATGATTGCTTCAAGCATATCGTTGTCAATAATCCATTTACGGATTTCGCTTTCACCGCTTCCAGCACCGCCTGAAAAAAGAGGCGACCCGTTAAAGACAATCCCAAGTCGTGCACCACCATTTGCCGGACGCATTTTGGAGATCATGTGTTGAAGAAAAAGGAATGACCCGTCGCTGATGCGTGGAAGTCCTGCGCCAAAACGCCCGGAAAAACCAAACTGCTCATGTTCCTTGTTGATTTCATCCTCAATTTTCTTCCACTCCACGCCAAAGGGAGGATTACTGAGCATGTAATCAAACTTCTCATTTCTTAGGCCATCCTGCGTAAAGGAATTGCCGAATTTGATGTGATCTGTATTTTGCCCTTTGATCAGCATGTCGGAATTGCAGATCGCATAAGACTCCGGATTAAGTTCTTGGCCGAAGACGCGCAGACTCGCATCGGGATTAAGCTCGCGAAGATATTCTTCCGCTACCGAAAGCATCCCGCCTGTTCCGCAGGCCGGGTCATAGAGAGTTTTCACGATGCCCTTCTTGGTAAGAATGTCCTTATCGTTCAGGAAAAGGATATTGACCATCAGCCGGATGACTTCGCGCGGCGTGAAATGTTCTCCGGCCGTTTCATTGGAGAGATCAGCGAACTTGCGGATGAGTTCCTCAAAAATGTAGCCCATTTCGATGTTGGGAACGACTCCGGGATGCAAATCGACTTCCGCGAAACGCTTTACGATCATGTACAGCAGATTGGCTTTGTCCAGCCGTTCGAGGTGGTCTTCAAAATTAAAATGCTCGAGGATCGTGCGGGCGTTTTTGGAAAAGCCGTTGATGTAATTGCGAAGATTCGCCGCGACGTCGTTCGGGTCGGCAATCAATTTCTGGAAATCGTATTTGCTCTTGTTGAAGAAGGAAAGCTTCGCTTTTTTCTTGAGTACCGTTTCAGCGGCTTCCGGCGACAGCCCTCTGGCCT
Organism: uncultured Planctomycetia bacterium; assembly: GCA_964374005.1. Taxonomy (GTDB): domain Bacteria; phylum Omnitrophota; class Gorgyraeia; order 2-02-FULL-51-18; family 2-02-FULL-51-18; genus CAYJXB01. Next base: position 4,144 of record CAYJXB010000081.1, on the reverse strand, counting down.
GAGGAAGATAATCCAGTACTGCCTGTTTGGTCGGCTCAAGCACGCAGTCCAGTCGGCGGAGAACCGTAAGCGGCAAAATCACCCGGCCGTATTCGGACTGCTTGTAATCTCCGCGCAGAAGATCAGCGATGCCCCAGATGAAATTTGCGCGTTCTCTGAAATTGTCAATCATTTCGATTTTCTCTTCTGATTAGAGAGACTCTCTGCCCAGCGATCTATGGCTTGTTTTTTGAAACGCCATTGGCCGCCGAACTTCGCAGCGGGCCCGCCACAAGGCGTCGGCGGGTAAACATTTTGCCGTTGTCGCCGATGCGCCAACGACTGCCCGGGGGGATTTGGAAATCCTCTCCGGGACTGCCGCGCTGGCAGAGCTTGTAGATTTTCTCCTTGGAGACTTGGAGATACCGGGCGATTTGGTCGATGGTTAACCACTTATCGGTCATGATTGAATGTCCATTCTTTGCCAGATTCTACCCAAGAAGCGCCTCGTTCGGGATGATTATTTGCAAGGGTTTTATTTTCCATCCCTCCGAAATTCCCGTGGTGAGCAGAGTCGAACCATCACCGGAGGTTTGACCTTGTTCACCACAAGTCTCTGTTTGTTTAAGTTTCATCATGTCTGCAAAAGTTTGAGTTATGCGTTTTAAAAAAACAGCAGGAAGATGGACAGAGGAATAAAAAGCAGGTTCTTATCTTCAGGCGCTTTCTTAAAGATGTTCTTTGTCACAACAATACCCAAAGCTTGCCCGTATTCCTTCATAAAATACTTGATCGCCGCAAGATCGTCCACCGTATCCCGGTATTTAACTTCAATAGGTAAATATCGCTTCCCGCCCACATGGACAACAAAATCCAGTTCCCGCCGGGCATCTTTGTAAAAAGCGAGTTCAATAACACCCTCAAATTGCCGAAGCGCGTTGAATACTAAATTTTCAGCATAAAAACCCATAATGGTCGAATCTTCCAAAACATTCTCATTCAGCTTTAAAATCGCGTTACGCAAAGCTAAATCGACCAGATAACATTTCACGCTGCCGCGCCTGAACTTGAGAGGCCGCTTTGAAAACCGCGGTAAGGTTTTAACTAAATCCGTCATTTCCAAAAGGGGCAGGTATTTTTCAAGCATGGCGCGGCTCACGCCAATCCGTTGTGATGACTTTTCAATATTAATTTCCTGACCGGGCTGCTCGACTAATGACAGGTAATAACTTTTAATTTTTTCCGGCTTGCGAAACTCTGTCGCAATAACAAGATCCTCAAAAATAACCTTTTGAACCTGGTTGTCGAAGAGATATTCTTGCCTTCTCACAATGTCTTTAATCTCCCACGCCTCTGGAAAACCGCCTTCGATAAAATAAGCGTTTAACTGCCTGTTTAGCTCTTCAAACACTCGCCGCGATACGCTGAGAGGCCCAGTTTCAGAATGAATTGCTTTCCAATCCAGAACGGTATCCCGCTGTAATTTGTACCCGAAATCATGGGCATGTTTCACAAAATCAAGCAACTCTTGATCATTAGATTTGTGAAAATAAACAAATTCCTTAAATGAAAAAGGTGAAAGGTGGTTGTCCTTGATCCGTCCTAATAAGCTTTCACGGCTTTTACGAAATATCGGAGAAGATGCGGAACCGGAAACAACAAATCGCACAGAAAATCCCAAATCGTAATATTTCTTCAGGTAGCGTTCCCAAAGTTCAAATTTTTGGATTTCATCAAGGAAAAAATAGACCGCTTGACTTTTATGCGTCACGTCAGCCCATTTGATCAATTCATCAAAAAAACGCTCTCCAATATAGGGCTCCGCCATTAAAGGATCGTCAAAAGAAAAATAGATGATCTCGTTTGGTTTGGCGTGACCGTCGCGGATCAACGCTTGAATGACTTGCTTTAAAAGAGTGGTTTTGCCTACTCTCCGCGGGCCTGTGATGGAAATAATTTGTTTGAGGGACAAGAGATCTTTGTAAATTTTGTGAAAGATGGGGCGTTTAAAGACCTCGGTTTTGACTTCGCCCTTTTCCCACCAGGGATTATAAGGAGTAAGAATTTCTTTTATCGTCGGAATGTTGCTTGATTTATCTTTGGTCATGTTCCCTCATGTAATTTTATGCAACATATATATTACATAAAATTTATATCATTGCAAGTATTTTATTTCAAATGGCTTACGACGATATCGAAAGGACATAAAGTGAAAAAAAGCATTTCTTTACTTTATATTGTGGATACCCCAATTTTCTTCAAACGCTCCGGAATCAGCACCTTGATTGGCGCCGTTGGAGGTCTTTTCTTTTATCTGAGGGTTTTTGCCGGGCATAGTTATCCTTTGTTTTTTCTGTTTTGGATCTTCTGATTCGAAAGGCCCTCAGCCCATTGATCGACGGCCTCCCTCTTAAACCGCCACTGGCCGCCGATTTTGGAGGCCGGCATACGTCCTCGTTGGCAAAGCTTATAGATTTTCTCCTTGGAGACTTGGAGGTACCGGGCAATTTGGTCAATGGTTAACCACTTATCTGTCATTTTTGGGGCCTTCCAAATTTTGCCAGATTATACCAAAGATCGTGTAACCAGGAAACTTTATTTTTAAAAGTAAGGGCGTGCAAAAGGGCCTGTCCTGTCAGGACGGTTGCGGCCGATGAGCTTGAGGAATTCCTCATCGATAAATTTAAGAAACTAGGGGAAACCAAAAGCTTCTCAAGCGATCCATTGAAAAGGCAAATACTCACGCCAAACAGGGACTTGACCCTTTGCGGCGGGATAAGGAACGGACCGAAGCCCAGCTTGGCAAAGTGAATCAGGAGCTCAAAAGGCTCGTGGATATTCTTAAGTCAACGGATTTGGATAAGAAACAGTCGCGTGCTTTTGTCAAAGAAGTTTCGGAGCTAGAAACTTCCAAGGAAAAGTTAGAAGATGAAATTCACCGGATTGAAACGAACATGCAGCATTTGAGCCAGCATGTCATTGATGCTGATACGTTTGCAAGGCTCTTTAGAGAGTTTCCGAAAGTCTTCGAAACGTTCTCTTTCGATGAAAAGAGAAATTTGATTTTACTGCTTGTGAAGGAAGTGATTTACACGCCTACGAGACTGAAGGTCCTGTTTTGGGGAGATCTTCCTGAGATGGATCTTGATCTTAAAAACCCGCCGGACTGGACCCCGCCGCCTGATGAAGACGGCCCCTACACCCCGAAAGGCCGAAGCCCTTCGGGTGTAGGAGTGCTCATGCAACCTGCAAACCCGCCACAAGGCACGGCGGGCAGGCAGGTTCGCATGAGAGTGTCAAATGGCTCCCCGAGGACGACCCCTATCAAACTTTTCTCGAGGATGAATTTAGCTTTGAAATAGCCCTCGTCGCTAGGGGGCGGAAACGTTTGTCATTCTATGACGCCTAATTTTACCAATAACTAGATTTTATTCTTTTTAATTCTGTCGGAGTCTTCGCCTAGAGTTATCCTGTCGGGCCTTGTTCTTGCGCTTGGCTCTTGTGGTTTAGTTTCACTCGGCTTCGCGTTTTGTGGCTTGGTTTCTGCATTTCCACTGGGTGTATTACCTTTATCATCGTCAGGCATCTGATTTTCTCCTATTCTCATTGTACCAAAAAGATTTTTAAAAACGTCACCCTTTTGAAGATGGGCATTGAGTAAAAGACCTGAATAAATAACCGATGTTATTAACCCCGTCAATATGAACAACCGCACAGACTCGAAATGTTTGCTTCTCTGTTCCGCTGCTGTTTTATTGGACTGATATGCCTCAATATAGTTGCCTGTAAAATCTTCTTCAAGCTTGGCCTCCGAAGTCACTTCGGAATCAATCAGAGTTTTATATTCATCCTCTTTAATAATGCCTGGGATATAAAAATTAATTTTCGAAAACAAATAGATTATTCTATAAACAGCAATCACGAGCGCCGAGTTGGCGACAGCGAAAATGCTTATAAGCAAGCATGAATAAATCGGCATTTCCTTTGCATGAAACTTGAGAAACCGTAGCAATGGTGCGGTTGACTGAACCAAGATTCCCCAGAATAAACCTGTTATTAGGAGAAAATTATTAATACGAGCATCAAACGAGGCGAAAGCTTCTTTCAAACTATTAACGTGAATACCGAAACTCGAAATGGATGTAACCCTATAAACCAAAAAGCA
>CAYJXB010000080.1:0-5424 GCA_964374005.1 uncultured Planctomycetia bacterium | reverse complement strand
TTGTGCTTTGATATTTGTCATTGGAATTCAGGGGGTATTTCATTAAGGTTTTATTCTGTTCAAGTGAGGTGGCGCCGTTTGCTTCGACGGGCGGCCTGGGGGATGTGGCCGGCTCTTTGCCGCTCGCCCTTGGAAAGCTGGGCATCGAGGTCATGATCCTAATGCCGCGGTACCGCGGGCTATCCGTGGGACCAGAGCGATTAGCCGATAAGGTCCGCATCCATTTTGTCGAGAACGAGGCCTATTTTAACCGCGCGGCCCTTTACGGAAATGAGACAGGGGACTACCCCGACAATTTAAAACGGTTTTCATTTTTTTGCCATGAAGCTCTTTCTCTTGCGAAGCGCATAGGATTTAAGCCGGACATCGTTCACGCGAACGATTGGCAGACCGCACTTTTGCCGGTCATTTTAAAGGCAACGTTGTCTCGCGATCCTTTTTTTAAAAAGACCAAAACGCTTCTGACGATCCATAATCTCGCGTACCAAGGCCATTTTCCGCGTGAGTTATATCCGGAATTGGGTCTGGACCAAGCGCTTTTTTCGGCGGAAGGGTTTGAATTTTTCGGGAAGATCAATTTGCTTAAAAGCGGGATCCTTTTTTCGGACGCCATCAGCACGGTCAGCCCGACGTATGCGCGGGAAATCCAGACCAAGGATTATGGTTTTTGGCTCGAGAGCGTCATCAAAAAAAAAGCGAAAGCGCTTCGGGGGATTTTGAACGGCATCGATGACGCGCTTTGGGATCCGAAGAAAGATCCGTTGATCAAACACCGCTATTCACGAGAGCGTCTTGAGGGGAAAAAAGGAAATAAGACAGAGTTGCAGCGCGTTTGCGGCCTTGCCACGAATCCCCGACTGCCGGTTTTTGGCATGGTTTCGAGGCTTGCGGAGCAGAAAGGGATAGATTTACTGTTAGAAATAACGGATTCTTTCCTGTCGAAAGAAGTCCAGTTTGTTTTACTCGGCGACGGCGATGGTATTTATAAAACCATTTTTAGGAATAGGTTGGTCAGGCACACAAAAAACGCGGCCGCCTATTTTAATTTTGACGTGGCGAGGGCGCACCAGATTTATGCCGGGTCCGATTTTTTTCTGATGCCGTCTCTTTATGAGCCCTGCGGGCTGGGGCAGTTGATCAGCCTGACGTACGGAACGATTCCGGTCGCCAGGCGCACCGGGGGCTTGATGGACACGATCATTGACGCGGACGAGGATCCCAAAAAAGGCAATGGGTTTATTTTCATGGAAAAAAGCTCCGGCCCGTTTCTTAAGACCATTGAACGGGCGATCGCGGCGTATCAAGACAGGCGCCGTTTTACGGCGATTCAGGAACAAGCGATGAAATCGGATTTCTCCTGGAATAAAAGCGCGAAAATGTACAAACAATTTTACGCGGAGATATTAAAAAAATGACCCCACCACCTCCTTTCAGATTCGAAGAATCTTCAGATTCGCTGCGAGCGAATCCTTCTACCCCACCACTTATTTTGTTCGCGAAGCGAACCGATTGCTTTGCAATCGTAAAAAATAAGTGGTGGGGTGGAAAAAAGGAGGTGGTGGGGTGACAGTTGTCGGCATTACAGGAAGTTTTTCGTCGGGGAAGACTCAAGTCGCCCTGATTTTCAAAAGAGTCGGCGCAAAGGTTTTTGACGCGGACAAGGCGGCCAGACAGGTTGTCCGAAAAGGGACGCCGATTTACAAAGCGATCGTTAAACTTTTTGGCCCGGATTTTTTAAAGAAGGACAAGGAGCTTGACCGCAAAAAACTGGCCGATCACGTTTTTAGCTATCCGAGAGATTTAAAAAAACTCAATATTCTCATTCATCCCGGGGTCATCGTCGAATGTTTCAAGCAGATTGAGCGCTTCCGTGACCGGAAAGGGTTGTTGGTCTTGGATGTGCCGCTTCTTTTCGAGTCAAAGATGGAGCGTTTGGCGGATTACACCGTTGTGGTCTCGGCCAGCAAGGCCACGATCCTGAAGCGCGCCCGGCGAAAAGGGATCCCTAGGCCGCTGGCGAACAAGATTCTTTCTACGCAGTGGTCCTTAAAACGAAAAGAGCGTTTCGCCGATTTTGTGATCCGTAATGACGGTTCGGTCAAGCAGTTGGAAAAGCAAGTTTTGGAGCTGTTAAATAAATTAAAACGGTCATTCTGAGCGAAGCGAAGAATCTCGGAGCGAGATCCTTCGTCGGCACTTGGGTGCCTCCTCAGGATAAATTCGCACGGGCAACTTTCCGCCGTAGGCGGATCCGCCTTTGGCGGAGACGCTAAAATTAGTCGCGTAAGTTGCGTGCTCATTTAAGGAGAGAATAGAAGCGATGGATATTGATTTAGCGAAGCTCAAAAAAATGAAGATGGCGGAACTCAACGCGATCGCGCACCAAATGAAAGTCAATGGTGTCAGCGGCCTTAAAAAACAGGATCTTATTTTCAAGATCCTGCAGGCGCAGCCGGAGAAGGACGGCGGCGTGATGACCGGGGAAGGGGTTTTGGAGATCTTGCAGGACGGCTTCGGTTTCCTGCGGTCCCCCAATTACAATTACCTGCCTTGTCCCGACGACATTTATGTCTCGCCATCCCAGATTCGCAAGTTTAATTTGAGGACAGGCGATACGGTGGCTGGCCAGATACGCCCTCCGAAAGAGGGGGAGCGTTATTTTGCGATGTTAATGGTTGAAAAAGTCAACTATGAATCGCCGGAAGAAGGGAAGGAGAAAATCCTTTTCGACAATCTGACGCCCCTTTATCCGAGGGAAAAGTGGCAGCTTGAGTCCGCGCCCAACGACGCCTCAACCCGGATTATCGATCTCTTGGCCCCGATGGGGAAAGGGCAGCGAGGACTGATCGTCGCCCCTCCTTATAGCGGGAAAACGGTGCTGCTCCAGAAAATCGCCAACAGCATGACGACCAATCATCCGGAGGTGGTGTTGATCGTGCTTCTCATTGACGAGCGGCCCGAAGAAGTGACGGATATGCAGCGTTCGGTTAAAGGCGAAGTCATCAGCTCCACGTTTGATGAACCGGCCGAGCGCCATGTTCAAGTGGCAGAAATGGTTTTGGAAAAGGCCAAACGGCTCGTGGAATCAAAGAAGGATGTCGTGATCCTGCTGGATAGCATCACGCGGTTGGCGCGCGCCTACAACACGACGGTGCCCCACTCAGGGAAAATTCTCTCCGGCGGCGTTGATTCCAACGCGCTCCATAAGCCCAAACGCTTTTTTGGGGCGGCCCGGTGTTTGGAAGAAGGAGGAAGTCTTACCATCATTGCGACTGCGCTCGTCGACACAGGCAGCCGCATGGATGAGGTGATCTTTGAAGAGTTCAAAGGCACCGGCAACATGGAGTTGCAGCTGGACCGAAATCTCTTTCAACGCAGGATCTATCCCGCGATTGATATCAAGCGGTCCAATACCCGCAAGGAAGAGCTTTTGGTGGCACCCGAGGATCTTGGGAAGACCTGGATCTTAAGAAAGGTCTTGAATGAGCTGAATTCCGCCGAGGCGATGGAGCTTCTGATCGAGAAAATCTCCAAAACCAAAACGAACAAGGATTTCTTAAAGAGCATGAATAAAGGCTAAGGAGAACGCATGAAAGAAAAGATCCATCCCAAGCTTTACGAGACGACGATCACCTGCGTATGCGGGAACGTGATCCATACGCGGTCCACCAAGCAGAATATCCGCGTGGAAATATGCTCCAACTGCCATCCGTTCTTCACGGGCAAGCAGAAGTTCGTGGACAGCGCGGGCCGTGTTGAAAAGTTTCAGAAACGTTATGCGAAAAAAACCAAATAAAAGATGCTAAATCCGAAGTTCGAATATCGAAACTCGAAACAAATCCGAATTTTCAAAGTTCGAACGACCAAAGCGTATGTTTCGAATTTCGGATTTCGTGTTTCGGATTTGTAATTCCATATGCGGTTTTTGAAAAAGGCCGAGGAAAAGATCGAGCGTTACCACGAAGTGGAGAGACTGCTGCAGGATCCCGGCGTGACGAAGGATCCCGCGCGCGTCAAGGAACTCGGCAAAGAGTTCCGCGGGCTCCAGCGGGTGAATTCTTTGTATAAAGAGTATTTAAAAGTGCAAGGCGAGCTTGAGGAAACCCAGAAAATTTTGGCTCAAGGACGTCAGCCTGAGGACTTGATCTCGATGGCCAACCACGAGGTCCAAGTGCTGGAAGGAAAGAAGAAGAAGACGATTCATGAGCTGGAGGGCCTTTTATTGCAGGATGACCCGATGCTTGCGAAGAACGTGATCCTTGAAGTTCGCGCGGGCACCGGAGGTCTCGAGGCCGGGTTATTTGCAGCCGACCTTTTCCGCATGTACACCAAATTCGCATCCGCTTGTGGATTCAAGCTGGAAATCCTGTCGAGTTCGCCGAATGCACCGGGCGGTTTCAAAGAAATCATCGCGTCGATCAGCGGGGAGGGCGCCTACGGCAAATTTAAGTTTGAAAGCGGCACTCATCGGGTTCAACGCGTCCCCGCGACGGAGGCTTCGGGCAGAATTCATACCTCGGCGGTCACGGTCGCGATTTTACCGGAAGCCGAAGACGTGGACGTGGAAATAAAGCCGGAAGAAATCCGCGTCGATGTTTTTCGTTCAGGCGGCCCCGGCGGGCAGAGCGTCAACACCACCGATTCGGCGGTACGGATTACACACGTTCCCTCAGGACTTGTGGTGAGCTGTCAAGATGAGAAATCGCAGCTCAAGAACAAACAAAAAGCGCTCAAGATTTTAAGAGCCCGGCTCTTTGAGAAAATCACGAACGAGCGAAACGCGGCCTTGGCCAAACAGCGCAAGGAACAGGTCGGTTCGGGCGACCGCAGTGAAAAGATTCGCACTTACAATTTTCCGGATCGCCGCGTCACGGACCACCGCGTCGGGATCACGGTCTATAATTTGGAAGCGGTTTTGGACGGAGACATCACGGAATTTGTCGATGCCCTTTATGAGGCTGAGCTTGAGAAGCAATAATCCTTCGAGAGACAACGTTTTATTTTTAAAAAAAATCGAGAGGCGGCTCTCGGCGTCCCGGATTTTGCCGGCCACCGGCCGGCCGGCTTTTGGGCCGGCCCGCTATGAGGCCGAGGCGCTTGTCAGGTATTTTGGCCGCATGCGTCGACTCGATCTTTTTGCCGGCGAGAAACGTTTGACCCGGTCCGCGAAGAGCTGTATTCATCAAGTCCTGAGAGCGAGGATCGCCGGTCGGCCGCTGGCTTATCTTTTGAAGGAGACTGAGTTTTTCGGCCGTCGCTTTTTTGTGACAAAAGACACGCTGATTCCGAGGCCTGAAACCGAGCTTTTAGTTGAAGAAGCGCTGAAGGTGATGACCGCGTATTCACCCGCCATTTTGGACCTGGGAACAGGATCGGGCTGTATCGCGGTCACTTTGACATTGGAACGGCCTGGTTGTAGAATGA
>CAYJXB010000079.1:0-5488 GCA_964374005.1 uncultured Planctomycetia bacterium | reverse complement strand
TTTTTCGCGGTTTCCGCTTTATTCAGCCCTTGCAGATCCCCGTAATGCCGCTCATTCAACGCCTGATCTTTAGCGACCGGGATAGAGGGTTGGCCAAGCACCTCGAGCATCAGCACTAGCGTCACTTGAGCGCGCTGGAGATCGGAAGTATAGGCCGTGTCGAAATGGATGGCTTCACTTTTTATCTTTTCTCCCGCTTTTTTCGCCTCCTCAACCCCCTTGGGAGACAAGGGCACATCCACCCACCCCGTAAAGCGGTTTTCCTGATTCCATTGGGATTCTCCGTGACGAACTAAAACAAGAATAGACATAACTATAACTCCGTATCAATTAGGTTGAGTCGTTAGGTAATGGTTAGGAGGCCTGTTTAGTTATTGGGTGAGGTAGTTGGTAACCAACGACCTTACCCAACCACCAAACTGGCTTCCTTACCTTAACCCAACCTCCTAACCAAAGCTAGTTACAGATAACAAGATGCTTCTCAGGCGGCAGCTGCTCTGAGATCGTCTTCAAAACCTCGCCTCTCAGCAATCGCTCTAAAGTGCCGCGTTTAGTGGCACCGATCATCACCGTATCCAGGCCTAATTCTTTGGATGTTTTAACAATCAAAGCGCCTGCGTCCTCTCCCAGATTCCACAACGGCACTGAGGTGATGCCATGCTTTTCAAACTCCTGCACCGCTTGATTAAGAATCTTTACCGACTCAAGAGACGGTTCCACTTCGGTGGGATAGGCCCAACCCGGCGGTTTTTCCTCCACATAAAGCGCATAAACCACCTGTTCATTCTTGCCCTTGGCGTGGAGTACCGCCTCTCCCACTAACGCAGGACTCACGGTCTTGATAGCGACAAGCGTTGAGCCTTTATAAAGCGGCATAAGATCCCTGGCTTCTTCGAGAGTCAAGACATTCACGCCCAACACAGCTGGAATAACAATCCGGCGCCTTTCGATCCATTGAGCGGCGCTGCGGGCAAATAAACCCACGGCCAAAATGCTTGTAACAAAGATAACCGCGTTGTGTTTCTCATAAATGATCGTCAGCTCCGCAAAAACCATGATGAACGCGGCAACACCCAGGAGAAGACGCTCATGTCTTTTGATCGCCAGACCGAAATTGGTGTAGCAGGCCCCAATGTTAAGCGTGATCGCGCCGACCACGCCGATTGCGTAAAGCGCCGCCAAGCGCGTCACATCATGCTCCAAAAGTAAAACCAAACTGGGAACAGCGGTGGCAATGAATAATCCAAACCAGGGCATGCCAAAGCGGTTCAAGTCGCTGAAAACCGGCGGAAGTTCCTTGTCTTTGGACATCAGGAACATGATACTGATGAGACCCATGATGGCGGTATTGCAGGCGGAGAGGAGTAAAAACGCCAGGAGAATTGAAATGAGATGCCCGAACCAAACACCGATGTAATGGTCGCCGATCACGCGAATCATATCTTCAGTATGGCCCGCGAGGCCCGGAATCGAGTTCATCGCGGCGCCGAGGATCAGGGAAACGACCGTGACTTCCACCAACACCGGTAAAATAGCTCTTTTAGCCGTTTTTTTGACGGGCTCCACCATGATGCCGGTCACATTGGCGATTGCTTCTATTCCCGATAGCGCCAGAATAATGCCTACGAATTTCGTCCAGTTGGAGAAAAGTGATCCCTCGGGAACCATGATCTGAATGTCTTTTATGTGAGGGACGACGGCCACGCTTAAAACCACTAGCAGGAGAACGGTTAGTACCGCGATCACCGAGGCAATGTTTCCGCTTTTGGTGGGGCCCACGACGTTGATGAGCCCTATCAGCGCGAGCGAGCCGATGGCCCACCACTCAGGATGCGAAAAACCCAAATAATGAAACGCTTCTATACTGCTGATCGCCGCGGTCACGACATAACCCGCGACCAGAAGCAGCGCTCCGATGACCGCGAGCGTCTTGGACCGCTGCCGGAGCGAGGAATAAACGCCGCCGCCATCCGGGTAAGCTTTGCATATAATGATGTAGCAAAGCCCGACGATGATGACAAGAACATTCATCGCCAAAAGGAAAAACATCGAAGCATGGCCCGCGATTGCGAACGCGATGCCCAAAACATAGGCCTTGGACGTTCCCCAGTCCCCGTAAAGCATGGAGCTGGCCTGGTACCACTTGAGTTCCCGCGGACGTTCGACTTTCTTAAGAGTTAATGCCATCCTTAGATCCTAATTAATTTCTCAGAAGTCAGAGGTCAGAAATCAGAAGTCAGAAAATAAAAAGCAATTTCTGTCGTCTGTCTTCTGTTTTCTGACACACAAACAAAAAGGGAGTCACCTATTTAAGTAGTGACTCCCTTAAAGCAAAAGCTATACCCGCTTGCTTAAGACCTGCGCCGTCCGAAAACGCGTAAGAGTAATAAAAATAAATTGATAAAGTCCAGATACAGTGTGAGAGCCCCTAAGACTGCGACTTTTTTCTGCATGTCTTGGCTCTCAAATCCCATCGCGTGGATGGCCTTCAGCTTCTGGGTGTCATAGGCGATGAGCCCAAGGAACACCGCGATCCCCACGAAGGTGGTAATCCACACGAGGGTTGGGCTTTTTAGGAAGAGATTGACGAGGCTTGCGATAATGACCCCGATAAGCCCCATCATCGCGAGCGAACCGACCGACGTCAGGTCCTTTTTCGTCGTCGCGCCGTACACGCTGAAGAAAAGAAAGGTGCCTGCCGTGATGGCAAACGTGGAAAGCACCGAAACACCGGTATAAACGAGAAGAATGGATGTAAGTGTTATCCCGTTTAAGAAAGAATAAACGCAAAACAGGGTCATCGCGAGACTCAAGCTCATCTTAAGAGCGGCCGCGGAAAGCCAGATGACCAGCGCGAACTCAGCCACAATAATCCCTATAAAGAGCGCCGGATTCGTAAAAACAGCTTTTAAAAGAGCCGGCTGGCCGAGGAGCCAAAAAGACGCGGTAGCCGACAGAAATAGCCCCAGCGCCATCCAACGGTATACTTTTGATACAAAGTCCGACTCCGAGACTTGCGCCCCGGAACCGGAAATAATTTTAGGGTCCATTTTTTCTCCTTTTATTCGATCGGAATCCGGATCGTCGTCCCTTTCTTCGGCTTGTTGGGATCCGCGATCACGTCTTTGTTAAATTCATAAATCCGCTTCCACTGCCTGCCCTGGCCCTGGCCATATTCTTTCTCGGCAATCTTCCAAAGCGTGTCTCCGGGCTGGACCACATAGTCCCTAAAATCCACTTTGATCTCTCCCTCGACAATTCGCTTTTCCTCGATCACTCTGTCTTGGAAAAGATGCGCCTGAGAAGCCGGGATCATGACCTCTTCGACCTCCGCGATCATGAACTGGGCGTTCCGGTCTCTCTGCAGGCCTTCAATGTCATTGGTGGGCGCGAGCGCGTCGAGTTTACCGCGGCTCAAAATCTTGATGCGATCCTCGGGAAGGTTTTTATCCAGTAAAAATTGCCTCACCGCAAGCGCCCGGCGCTCCCCGAGCCGCTCGTTGTATTTCTCAGAACCGCGAACGTCGGTATTTCCGGTGATCAAAATATCCGCCTTTGGCTCGTGCTCAAGCGTCCAAAGCCCCTTGTTCAGCGCGTCAACGGCGTCGTCCCTCAAATCAGATTTGTCAAAATCAAAATATACTTTGACGTTTTTCAGAATTTTTTTGATAATTAAAGAAGGCTTGGCCTCCCCTTCGCTCGTCTTATAATCAAAAATTATTTTGCGGACGTAGATATACCCTTGATTGCCCCAGGGGCGCGCCTGCCCCGGAACTTCGGGCCACCACCAGTATCCGCTTCGATCGGGGTCTTTGACCGGCGCGGGCTTGGCATCGGTCGGCCACCAGGCAAACCGCTTGGCCAGCTCTTCGTCTTGAGAGGTTTTCACCTTTGGAAAATCAAGGCCTGTATTGGCGCTCACCGTCTCCTGGCTCGGGGCCACCGGAGCCACCTCGGGTTGAGGAAACTGACCGAGCGCCCCGGAACTCTGGGAGCTTTGCCCGCTCGTGTCGGCATCGGCGCTCCCGGCATCCGCATAGAGTAAAGAGTTCGAAACAAACGCCGAGAACGTCACCGTGAGAATCCCAATAAACTTGGCCGCTAAATTCTTTTTCATAGTTCACCTTTCATCCTATTTTGATCTTATCTTGTGTTTGGTCAGGGGGGTCATTCCAGAAACCTTTTAACCGATGCCCCTAGGATACTAAAGAACCCTGCTTCGGTCAACTCTAATCGGTTGAGCCCTCTAGAGAGCGTTCAAATAATCAATCAGCTGCCGGAGCCGCGAATAGCAGGAGCGGTCAAAGTAAAAAACAATGCGGTAAAGTGATGGGTCTTTGATATCATCCTCTTTTAAAGCGTCGAACCGCAAAAAACGCCCTTGGGTGAGAAGGTCTTTAAAATCGAGGTCTAGCCGCATCATCACCTTGTCGGACAAGGCCTTTTTTAACCGGATCAGGTATTGGTCTTTCAGAAATCTTGAGGAGTGGTAATTTCTATAAAATCCGGTGATCTCCGCGACGGCCCTGTCCGTATCCTGAAAATGACGCACGAGCTCAAGATCCCCCTTTGAAATATGCTCTCCCCCTTCCATATTTCTCTTGAAAAGCTCCAGGGTGGTCCTCCAGAAGGAACTATCCGGCGTGTCAACGAAGACAATTGGCCGGGGCCTGGCCTTCCCGGTTTGAACCAATGTCAAGGACTCAAATCCCTCATCAAAGGTCCCAAAACCCCCCGGAAAAAGCACGGTTGCCTCGGACTCTTTAAGAAACATGAGTTTTCTTGTGAAAAAATATTTGAAATAGATCAATTTCTTATTCCCCTTGATCACGGGATTGGCGTCTTGCTCAAAGGGCAGCAGGATATTGAGCCCGAAACTGTTAGCCGCGCCGGCTCCCCTCATCGCGGCCTCCATGATCCCGCTGGCGCCCCCCGTGATCAGCATCCAACCCTGTTTGGCGAGCTTTTTCCCAAATCCTTCGGCGAACTTATAATCCGAATGTTTCGTCGGCGTCCTCGCCGAGCCAAAAACAGCCGCTTTCGGGATCGAGCGATAGGGCTTGAATACTTTGAGCGCGTAACGCAGCTCTTTGAATGCGGTGTTGAGAAGCCGCAGCTCCAGGATATCCAGCCTTTCCTCTTGCAGCTGCCCGATGTTGAAAAGCATCTCGCGATAGATCTCATCTTCGGCACTCAAGGACAGGCCGTCGCCCATCAGCTCAATGAGGTCTTTTCGAAACCGTGAAAACTCCCTGTTCGCTCTTCTCAAGAATTTTCTAAATGCCGAGGACGTAGGCGAAAATGAGCGGGGCTACGATCGAAGCGTCGGATTCGATCACGAAACGCGGCGTCGTGACGTCAAGCTTCCCCCAGGTGATTTTTTCGTTGGGGGCCGCGCCGCTGTATGAGCCGTACGAGGTCGTAGAATCCGAAATCTGGCAGAAATAGCCCCACAACCGGCATTTCTCCTTCAGATCCTGAAGGATGA
>CAYJXB010000078.1:0-5811 GCA_964374005.1 uncultured Planctomycetia bacterium | reverse complement strand
AATTGTTTGATCGAGGTAAACGGGTAATGCTCAATCGGCGCCTCCATTTTTCCGATCGTCCCGTCCACGATCAGTTTTTCATGGATCACGCCGTCATAATGCGCCTTCCCGCGGCGGAAAAAATGAAGGCTGTAGTGGTACCACCCCCCGTATTTCATCCAGTGGCCTAAAAAGAAATTCTTTTTTCTAAACTCAAACGCACTGTGAGACGTGCCTTGATTCAAGATTTTGAGTGCCGCCTCGCGAAATTCAGGCGTCGCGCGCTCGTCGGGATCGATATGAAGGCACCAATCCGAAACAGCCCTGTTTGTCCCGAGATTTCTCTCCGTGCAAAAACGATATCCGTCCCATTTATTCTGAAAAACTTTATCAGTATAGCGGCGGCAGATCTCAAGCGTCTTATCCGTACTGAAACCATCTATCACGACCGTTTCATCCACCCAGGACGCGACGCTTTGAAGAGTTTCCTCTACAAGTTTTTCGCAATCCTTAGTCATGACAACCGCGCTGATGGTTTCGCGAGGATGACCCTCAAGCCTTCTGCAATTGATAGACATAAATATCATTTCCCTTCTGCGTCTTAATCTTAGAGAGAAAATTGATTAAAAGAGAACCACGTACCGATTTCTCTCTTTTGATGAGCTGAAAATCAGCCGGTGGAAAATGGTTGTCATGGGTCACCCAATAGGTTTTACGATGCGAATGTAAAATAGCCTCTGACTCGGCTCGATGATACTTTTTTTCCCCGATTTCTTTAACGTCAGAATAAGAAATTAAATCGGACAAAGTCAGCTTCGGTTCGGAAACGCCAACGGTTGCTGGTTTAAAAAAAGTGATCATCTCGGCGAAGCTATTTTTCCGTTCAGCAGAACGATCATAATAGTCATTGTAAATGGTGTTCACTGGGACATAAGACGTCATGAGACCGCCTACTTTCCAATTCCTAAGAAAAATCAGATGTTGAATATTTTGTGTACAAATAAAAAAAAAGGCGATCAAAAATGCAGCGGCGTATGCCCGCGCAGCGACTTTCGAATGAATGGTGCGCAACGTATCCTTAAAAAGGATCGCCAAGAGAATCATGAGCGGCAGCATGGCATCCGTAAGGTACCTCGGTTCGTTGCGCACGACAGAAAAAAGAAGGATTTCCGCCGCAAACCAGAGGACGAGCAGTCTTGTCTCGCCGCTTGAAACAAAGCGCCTCTTTATCAGCAAAAAAACGCTGGAAATAATTGCCAGCCATCCCATGAAAAAGCCAAGATTTCTTAGGAGTGAAACAGGGACAATGGAGTCGATGTCAAACAAAGCCATATTTTTCTCTGATTCGAATTCATTGCCTACGTTCATGAATACCATTTTGCCTATACGGCTCCAATCAAACGGGGCCTCATTTTGGAAACCGTGATAAGGGAAATTAAACGCAACAATAAACAAAAGACCCGCCATGATTAAAACAAAACCTTTGGTTTTCTTATAATCCTTTCTGGCGTCGGTAATAAAAAAAAGGCTGATGACGATAGGAATAATACAACCCGATAATTTAATCCGACACGCCAGAAAAGAGGCGATGAGAAAAAAGAGGATCATTAAACTGCCTTTGAAGGAGTCCCCCTGCCCTTTTCTTAGGAAATATTTCTCATAGATTCTTAAAAACAAAACAAATGAAACTAGGATCAAGAAATGCGTCGTTTCTGCGAAATCACTCAGCCATAGGTTATGCAAAAAAGCCGATGGCAAGAAAATATAAAAGAGAGCCGTAAAACTAGCCAACCATAACGACTGGGTGCGTTTAAAGCACCAAGTGGCGATCAAGACCATGCACAGGGCGGCCATTGAAAACTGAAAGTAATAATAGAGAGGCGAATGCTCGTTAAAAAAATAATAAAGGATTTTGAGTATCAAAGCCTGCCCGGAGCGATTGGTCAAACGACCCGCATCATTCTCATATAAATTTTTCGATGGATCGAAAGAAAAAACGGCTTTAAGTGAATCTTCCCATGCCACGTGGTTAACGTTTACCAATCTCGCATAATCGTCCACCACGTCTAACGGCAAATCTCCTAACAGTATGACGTAAAAACACACCAGAAAAAAAGATAAAAAAAACATCAGCACTACAAATTTTCTTGTCACGTTCTTTTCGCTAACTATTTTTTAGCAAGTGTCTGTTATTGAGTTCCCAATACTTGGCAAAGGATAAAAACTGATACATGCCGGCATTGACCGCTAAAAAAAGACCTATCACGCCGTCCTTATATCCCTGCTTGGAAACATAAGCCCGCCAAAATCGGTCAATCATCTTTCGAAGCGTCCCCAAGATTCCTACTTTTCTCTTCTCTCTAAACCACTTCATGGCTTCGAGGTCCGTCTGGCGGTCAAGCTTGGCGATCGCGTCCGTAAAATCACGGTAGGTATAATGGAGAATGTCGTTCTCTAAAATCCCGCGGGGATCGGACATATACGCTTGAGGATGCACCTCCGCCTCCTCATCGTACCGGAACTTGTCTTTCTTAAAAAGCCGTAACTGCGCGGAAGGGTACATGCCTCCATAACGGATCCATGTATTCCCCATGAAATTCTTTCGGGGGATCGTATAGCCATTGCAAGAAGGATCATTTTTTAATAAAGCGATGATCTCATCGCGAAGCTCGGGTGTCACTCTCTCGTCCGCGTCCAAACTCAAGATCCAACGATGGGAAGCCAGCCCATACGCATAATTCCGATGCTTTCCTTCGATATCCATGCTTCTCTGAGAAACCTTGTCCGTGTATTGTCTCGCGATCCGCACCGTGTCATCGGTTGAATAATCATCCAGCACGATAATCTCGGCGGCCCAGGCCACGCTCTCCAGACACTCTCGGATTCGACCTTCTTCATTTTTGGTAATCACGACTACCGAAAGATCTACTGAGGTTCCACTAAATAATGGACACACTGGAAGCCCTAGCTTTGGTTGGATGCAAGGCGCGACGACGAGCCGTAGTTTTAACTACGGCAAGGAGGAGCAACGCCGCAGACGGCCAAAGATGGGGCTTCCCCGAAGGGGCTGGCCGATTTTGGGCTGCGACTGCGTCACTCGTCGTCGGCATAGTTAAAACTATGCCTCCTCCTCTTTCCTTGTCTCGCTCCAAAATCGTCTCAGCCAGTGTACCCATTATTTAGTGGAACCTCAGCACCTTTGAATCAGACATGACACACCGCCATTAAATCAATGCTGTTATCCATGCTCTTTTTTGAAATCCACTGAAAGTCACGAGCCGTGATATGATCAAAATAGTGCTTCACGGGATCGTTTCGAACCGGGAACAAGCGATTCAAGCCTGATTTCTTAAATCGTTCAAAAAAGAGATGCTTCCGGGTCGGATATAATCCGTACAGTTCGACCCGGCCGAAGAAAGGTCGCAAAAAATCCGTTAATTCCGAAGGAGTGAATTCCTTGTCATGGTGAGGGCTTTTATCATACGGCTGTCCCGGTTTCTGGTTTCTCTTTAGGTTTAGCGTGGACACACAGGCGACTCCGGCCGGCTTTAAAACACGCCTGATTTCGGATGCGTACGCTGGAAGCTCTTTTCGCGGAATGTGCTCAATCACCTGAAAAGAGACCACAAGATCAAAGGAGGCGTTCGGCAGATCAAGTGCCGTTGCCGACATCTTCAAAAAGCGAAGATTGGCTTGCCGGTATCTGGCACTCGCGGCGTCGACATTTTTCTGAAACAAATCGATCCCTGTCACCGCCTGTGCTTTTCGCGCCATAAACGATGCACCATAACCGTCTCCAAACCCCAGCTCCAGCACAGCATCGTTCGCAAAGGGCAACGCAAAATAATACGCGCTCAAGTGTTTGGCCACAAACCTCGGCGATTCGGTCTTGGGATCAATGCCTCCGTGCTCGGTCACCGTAAAATTTTCACGCACGATCTCTTTCAACATGGCTCCTATGATATAGAATTTAACATGACTCAGTCGCTTAAGCTAATTCTTTAATCGCTCGTAACACCTTCTCCACCGATAACTGGCTCAAACATCGTCGCTCATAAGGACAGGGCGGGAAGTGAAATTGTTTATAACATGGCCGGCAAGGCACGTCGTTCGTCACAACGGCATGAGGCTTATCTCGGTGATACGGGCCGTAAACCTTTTCATCGACAGGCCCAAAAATCGATACGGTCTTTACGCCCAACGCGTCAGCCAGATGCAGCAATCCTCCGTCGTTACATAGGAGCAACCACGCATTTTGTAACAAAGCGCTGACCAGGGGTATCGATTCCCCGGCGACCATGACCGTTCTCGTATCCAGAAGACTCTGAACCTGCCGCAGCAACCCTTCCTCGCTACGATCACCCATCAAACAGACGCGGTGCGGATGAGTCTTGTTGAGCGTGTTTGAGACCTGCGCAAAATACTCCGCGTCCCACTGCTTGTATCTTGCATTCTGCCCCCAGCTCTTACCACCACCGGGCGCCAGCGCCAAGATGGGTCTATCGTCCGGGACTCCGTCCTTTTTTAAAAAGGCCTTCGCTTCGCTTTTAGCCGTATCGGATACGGCCAACGACAACGGCAAAGCCAACGGTTTGTCAACACAGCCGTCATTCAAGAGTTCCAATTGAATGTCCGCAACCGGTTTCTCGGCATACCCTTTAAGCTTTCTTTTCTGCGTCAAGAAAAGGCCGCGGCCCTTATAATCAAAGCCGATTCTTTTTTTAATCCCTATCATCATTGAAAAAAAACTAAATTCGCGGCCCAGCGACAGGTCAAAAACCGTGTCAAAGTGAAGGTCGCGAATCAGGTCCCACATCCCCTTCCACTCACGCCAATAAAGAATCGGATTCTTTTTTAAAATGGCACGCAAGGCGTCACGGTTCATGACGAACGTTTTGTTGATGGACGTGTCCATCCGTACAAGCGTATCGGTGCGCTCGTTGCAGAGAAATCCGATGAAAGCATCCGGTAGCGATCGTCTCAACGCCTCGACCAGATACAGAGAAAATATCACGTCGCCGATGCCGAACGGATTGATCACCAGTATCCGCTTCATCGGACCCGCTCTTTGTCCGTGATTCGTTTCACGGCTGACCACACTTCCTCACAGGTAATTTCCGACAACGGTTTATAAATCACTTCATTCAGGACCCCTCTTGGCCCCCAACGAGCGGGATTGGATCCTGCCACGTTCTTCCCATAGAGCGCTATTACGGGGCCGCCGCTCATCCATGCGATGTGAACGGGGCCGCTATCGGAAGAGATGAGTGCCTTCACGTTCGCATGGCGGATGAGCGCCACTAATTCCTGTAAAGATAATAAACCCGTCCAATTCACAAGCGGCCATCGGACTAGGCGGACTATTTGATCGGAATAGCTTCTCTCTTCTTCTCCTCCGACTAATAGGACCGTCAAATCGCTCTGCGACCGCACCCGATCACAAAGCTCGACAAATCTTTCCAGCGGCCACCTTTTCTCCGGATTGCTGGTCCCCGCGTGGATCAGAAGAATGTTTTGATTCTCGATCCGGCGTTCCGCCATCAAACTTTCGACGCGCCTTAAAGCGGCCGGATCCACGGGGATCGTCAAGCTCCCGTCCCAGATTTTATCCGATACCAAACTCACCAGGCGCAGATTCAAATCAATTTCATGTCCTGAGGCACTATCTTTCCGGTCCACCATCGTTTCATTCAATAAAAATCCCCATTTCCGCCTGTAACCCAGGCGGTGTGGAATTCCCGCTAAAAATACCAGCGAGTGAAGAAACTTATTCGGGTTGGACACAATTGCCAGATCGAACCTGGCGATTCTTACGTCACGGATCAAATTCCA
>CAYJXB010000077.1:0-5836 GCA_964374005.1 uncultured Planctomycetia bacterium | reverse complement strand
TTGATGTTCAAAATCGTGATGCCCTGAAACTCGGCGACCTTATTCAAATTGAAATCATTCGTCAAAACTTGCGCGCCGAGAAGCTTCGCGAGTTTCACCAATTTCTCATCTACCGAAGACACGGTCGGAAAATCCTCCTCATGGATCTTGACGCTCACATCCGGGCTCTTTCTCAATTGATTGAGAATATCCAAGCCTCGGCGGCCGCGGTTTCGTTTTAAGGCATCCTGGGAATCCGCCACCTGTTGAAGCTCTTTTAACACAAACCGCGGCACGATGAAGCGCCCTTGGACAAAGCGTGTCTGGCAAATGTCCAGGATCCGGCCGTCAATAATGACGCTGGTATCTAAAATCAGGATCGTGTCCTTCTGATCCTGTCGGTCAAACTTCACGTAAGGTATAATTAGATTAAACTCATCGCGGCCGCGCATCGAGAAGACCATCCCGAAATAACAAAGCACGAGTACCAGCACGAGTTTCCACGTCGAAGCGACGGCCGGGTCAAGCTGCGGGATAAGGTCGATCGCCCCGCTTAAGAACTTAGACACAATGAGCGCCAGGATGAGACCGAACACGGCGGCGGACAAACCGCGCAACGAGATTTTTCCCAGGGCATGTTCGATAAAAATAATAAAAAACGCGATCCCCGCGCCGACGCCGGCGCCGATAAGGCCCCACAGGGTCCCGTAGCCCTCAAAAGCGGACCCGAGCTGAAATCCCACGACCGTGCATACCAAAATAAAAAGCGCCCGAATAAATCCAAAGGTCATGTCAGTCTCTCTTCAGCAATTTCCAAGGATGCGCTTTGATTTCCTTCGCAAAGGCCTCCAGGTCTTTCGCCATGGTGTCATTGGTTAGCAACCGTCCAAGTGTCCCCTCGCCGTCCCTTAACCGGGCCATCACGATGCGCGCGGACTTTAAAGCATCCTTCAAATCGTCGGTCGCCTCGCGCAAGTTCTGAGTCATCCCTTCCGCGTTCCCAAACGTATTTTTTAAGGACACTTTAAACTTGGGATCCGCCACGACTTCGTTCACATTATCAAACGTATATTCGATCTTGTTGATCAAGCGGCTGCCTGATTCCGTGATGGTCTCCGGCGGCGCCGGTGTTTTTCCGATCAATGTCCCGCCGTCGGACAAGATCTTGTTGCCGCCGGTGCCGGGGATGATCTCCACGTATTTTTCCCCCAAAAGTCCGAGACTATTGATTCGCGCCTCCGCGTCCTCTTCAATGGAAGCGCCTTTCATGATCCAGGCCATCATCTCCACCTGAGTCACGCCTTCGGCGTTCCGCGTGATATGGACTTCCGTAATCTCGCCCACGTTGACACCCGCGAGCCGCACGGGCGAGCCTTTATCCACGCCGCTCACAAAATAAAAAATGATACGGATCGTGTAGCCCGGCTTTAAATAAAAATCCCCCGCCTTAAAAACGAGCATGGCCAAACCGGCCAAAGCGATCAAGACAAAAATACCTACCTTCAGCTCAAGACCTACTTTTTTCACGATTGGCGATCTCCTTCTATTTGCTCAAGGCTTTTAAAAGCGACGTCGGTCATGGGACCGGCCGCCGAACCCGTGATGAACTGCCTGACAATCGGATCCTTTGAATTTCTTATCTCGTCCGGCGTGCCACTCTGCACGATTTTCCCGTTATACAGCATCGCGATGCGATTGGCGATCTTGTAAGCGCTGGTCATATCATGCGTCACCGCGATGGAGGTCATTTTCAGTTTGTCGTGCAACTCGATGATCAAATCGTTGATCGCATCCGCCATGATCGGGTCAAGGCCCGTGGTCGGCTCGTCATAAAGCACAATCTCCGGTCGGACACAGATCGCCCTTGCCAGCGCTACCCGTTTCTTCATGCCACCCGAAAGCTCGGAGGGTTTAAGCTCCTGAATGCCCTTCAGCCCCACAAGCTCTAAGGATTCTTCCACCCGTTCGTGAATCGCCCGGGGGCTTAGGCTCGTATGCTCGATTAAACTAAATCCTACGTTTTCTCCCACGGTCATGGAATCAAAAAGAGCCGATCCCTGAAACACCATTCCAAAACGCATCCGGAGCTGGTTGAGCTGCTTCGGCGACAAGGCCGCCACATTCAAGCCGTCGATCGTGATCTCGCCTTTATCCGGTTTTAATATCCCGATAATATGTTTCAGCAATACGCTCTTTCCGGAGCCGGATCGGCCGATCGTGACGAGCGTCTCCCCTTTGGCCACCGATAAATCCAATTCATTCAGCACGAGCCGGCCGTTAAACGCTTTGACAACTTTTCTCACCTCGATAATCGACATCTTAAGTGATAAAATAAAAAAGCACGGTAAAAAAAGCGTCGGCCGCGATGATCAAAACAAACGAATTGACGACCGCGCGGGTTGTCGCCGCGCCGACTCCCTCGGCGCCGCCTTCCACCCGCATGCCTTCAAAGCACGAGATGATGCATATAATCGAAGCAAAAATCAACGTCTTGAAAAGTCCCGTAAAAATATCCTTGAGCACCAACGGATCGAAGGCCATTTTGACGTAAAGGGAATGGCTCAATCCGAGCTTGTAAACCGACACGAGATATCCGCCGGCAATTCCCACCACATCCGCGCATACGGTCAAAAGAGGCAGCATCGTAAAAAGCGCGATGAAACGGGGCGCCACCAAATATTTTACCGGATTGGTGGCCAACGTCTCAAGCGCGTCGAGCTGCTCCGTCACCTTCATGCTGCCGATCTCGGCGGCGATCGAGGCCCCGACCCTGCCTGCCACCACGAGGGCCGTCAACATAGGGCCGATCTCACGGGTCATGGAAATAGACACGAGGCTGGGAATGTACATCTCGGCCCCGACTTTTTGCATCTGATAGGCGCTCTGAAACGCGATCACGATGCCGATGAAGAAACTCGTGAGCGTCGAAATGGGCAAGGAATCCACGCCGATCTTAACCATCTGCTCGTATATTTGCCTGGCCCGGAACGGCGGGACCGCGATCCAAAAGAGCGTCTGCACATACAACGAGAAAGCGCCTCCGGCGTAAACAAGAATATTCACGGCGGACTGCCCCACACCTAGGATCGCTTCTCTCATTAAAATTTCATCTTCCGTTCCACTCCCACGAACTCTTCGTCCTCCCGCAACTCAAGCTTTAACAAGTCCTTGGATCTTAGGCGGTATTCAAACCCCACTTCCACGCGTTGGTCGCTCGCTCGGTCCTGCGTATCCGAACCTTCGTAAAATTTTTTAAAATGAACCGCTGCATTATCGCTCAAATTTCTCTGCATTAAAAACTCCGGATTATCCTTAATGTCTTTCGATCGGCTCAAGCTCCAATCCCCCCAGAGCACCGTTTCCTGCTGGGCCTCCGCGATCAACCGCTCATACGACTTCTCCTTAAACAAATCCCTCGCCTCAAGCGTCTTATCCGCAAAACGCATGGACGAATCGTCCGGCATCAATAGCTTCGAATCGGTGAGGCTAAGAGTCGGATAAATACCGACGACATTCACGTCCATGGCCTTGAAAGTTTTTCCACCGATCAAGCCCTGATAGATTCTTGCCCGCGTTTCTACGTTGGGCTGCCATGGGCTGCCATAAAAATGAGCGTCCAAATCAAAACGCCCCGGCGGAATCAAGCTTTTATCGACTTTGAGAAAAGCTTCCAAGTTCGCCACAGGGTAGTTTTGCGCCGTGATCCGGAAATCGATATTGTAATCTCGGGTAAAGTCAACGGCGCCGGTGATTTCGATCCCGCCCAGAAAATGAGACGAGGTCAGGTTAAAATTATCTTCGGAAAAATCGAAACTGAATTGAGTCTCTTGAGCCAGCGGCTTCCAGTTAATGACGGTGCCTTCCGTCCGTATTTCTCCGCTTAAACGGTCCTTGGCCAGCGGCATCCCTGCCTCAAAACGCCCTGTCACGTTCACGACGGACGAGACATCCGAGCCGGCGACCAAGAAATGCGTCACCGGGATTTGGGCGCGAAAATAATTGTTTTCGTAGAAAATGTCAACTCCGCTGATTTTTTTCTTGTCAGGCCCAAAAACAAGATCGAGCTTCTTCACCTGAATGGCCAACTGCCACTGCTGGGACGCCGCCCACTGTTTCATCCATTCCATCCAAGGAAAAGTAGGTTTTCTTAACGACAATCCCGGCCTCCAATAAACCTCAGGGCTATCCACCAGCACTTCTATCTTAGAGCCGAGCGGCTGTTTGGTTAAAAAACTAAGAAATCGGTAATGACATTGTATTTCTTTCGCGTGAAATAACCGATTTTCTCCGTGCGGCAGCCAAGGCTCTTCAATAGTCACCTCTTCAAAACGGATATACCCAAAAACGTTGCTGCTGATTTTACCGATCTTCACGCGATAATCAGCGCCGCCGGAAAGCGTGCTTTCTAAAAGCCGGCCGAGCTCTTTAACCATCGCCTCTTTCCGATTGACCAAAAAAAAGACGGCTCCGCCCACGAGAAACAATAACACCACGGTTCTGACGACGATCTCTTTTTTACTTTTCCGGGACTGCATCTTTCAGTCTTCTAAAGATTGGTCGTGACGTTCGCCCCTTGAATAAAAGCGAGATGCTCCTCATCCTTAACCGTGACATGAATGATTTCGTTGGGCCGGATCCGTTTTGAGATCATCTCCTCGGCGAGCGGATCCTCCATGTATCGCTGAAGCGTCCGCTTCAGGGGCCGGGCGCCATACATCAGGTCAAAGCCCTTATTGATTAGAAAATCCTTGGCTTTCTGATCCAATTCTATTTCCATATTGTGCTCACCCAGCCGTTTTCTCAAATGGTCAATTTCAATATCAATGATTTTTTCCAGATCTTCGCGGGTCAGTTTCTGGAACACGACGGTATCGTCCACGCGATTCAAAAACTCGGGCTTAAACGTTTTTCTTACTTCCTCGAGAAGCCGCGAGCGCATGTCCTTATAGTTGGAGCTGTGCTCCTCGGTTTTAAATCCGATACTGCCTTGTTTCTTCAAGAGATCGGCGCCGATGTTCGACGTCATGATCAAGAGCACGTTCCTGAAATCGACTTTGCGGCCCAGCGAATCGGTCAAACGACCTTCTTCGAGCACTTGAAGAAGCAAATTATAAACGTCCGGGTGCGCCTTTTCGATCTCATCCAAAAGAACGATGCAATAAGGACGCCGCCTCACACGTTCGGTCAGCTGCCCCCCCTCCTCATAACCCACATAGCCCGGAGGCGCTCCGACCAGCCGTGACACATTGAATTTTTCCATGTATTCGGACATGTCAAAGCTAATCAACGCGTTTTCGTCGTTGAATAAAAACTCCGCCAGCGCTCTCGCCAAAAGTGTTTTTCCGACGCCTGTCGGTCCTAAAAATATAAAAGACCCTATCGGCCGGCGGGGGTCCTTCAAACCAGCTCGGGAGCGGCGGACGGCGTGCGAAATCACGGAGATCGCTTCTTCCTGGCCGACGACGCGTTTTCGCAGCTCTTCCTCAATTCGAAGAAGTCGCGAACTCTCTTTCTCCTCTAATCGCGACACGGGGATGCCCGTCGTCTTGGATATCATTCTTGCGATATCTTCTTCGCCGATCTCGAGCTCGATCTTCGAACGGGATTCCATCCATTCCTTTTTAGTTTTATCCAAGAGACGCCGAATCTCCCTTTCCTGGTCTCTTAAAGCGGCCGCTTTCTCAAAATCCTGTTCTTTAATCGTATCTTCCTTTTCTCTTTTCAAGAGCTCGAGTTTCTTTTCTAGGTCTTTCACTTCCGGAGGGGCGGTATGAGTCGAAAGACGCGCATGCGCGCCCGCTTCATCAATGATGTCGATGGCCTTGTCAGGCAAAAAACGGCCCGCCACATACCGGTC
>CAYJXB010000076.1:1623-5869 GCA_964374005.1 uncultured Planctomycetia bacterium | reverse complement strand
GTCACCCCACCATCTGTTTTGTCCGCTTCGCGAACCGATTGCGTACCGCAATCGTAAAAAACAGGTGGTGGGGTCATAGACCTATTGTAAAGTCTATTTCTATTATTCTTATTGCCTCTTTCATTTTTCAGGAACTACTTTACGCAAATCCAACCCTTCCTGAAGAGATCCGTTTCCAAGGGCCTAAGGTACAGAGTCTTAAACTTCCTCAATTTCCTCAATCAGTAGCAACTGTCGAAGACTCTTTTCTAGCGGATAGCGTAGAGCGTGCTAAACGCTACACGTTATATCTCATCCAAGACGCCCATACCAATGAATCCGCGCAAAAGAATATCGCCAAGTCCCTTGAGATCATCTTAAAACAACACGAAACGGATCGTGGATCATGGATTGTGGATAGTGGAAAATCAAATCCACCATCCACCATCCACCGTCCGTCATCCATGTACGTGTTCCTCGAAGCCGGCACCGGCAACGATTCCCTGTCTTTTTTGAGGAAAGTCGCGTCCGAAAAGGAAAGAGAACAGACCGCTAAGTCTTTTTTGAAAAAAGGCTATATCCAAGGGCCAGATTATCTGGACATCACTTCGGATCATGATTTTATTCTCTGGGGCGTTGAGGATAAAGCACTTTATTTCAAAGGGCTTGAAGATTACCGTTTCTTGAAAGAAAAACGCGAACATCTAAATACCTATCTTGATAAAATCACCCGCGCGATCAAGACCTTAAAATCAAAAATTTATAATCCGTCCCTTGAATTGTTTGACGAAAAGCGTGAGGCCTTCTTGAAGGGGGATCTCGCGCTCACCGACTATTTTGACGCGCTTGTTCTCGAAGCGCAAAAATTGAACCTGACCGTTGATGAGGCGTTTCCGCATCTGGCCCGGTTGCGTGTCATTCAGCAGAAGGAATCGGGGATCAATTTCAAAAAGGCGAGCGAGGAGCAGTTTCGGGCGATTTCCTCGCTGCCGGTTGAAGACCAGCAAGAATTGGCCGAAGCGGGCGAGAAAAATAGAACGCCTTTTTTGATGGACGCCGAGGCGCATCAAGAGGGAAAGGCGTTTTATGCGCTGTTGGAAGAGAAAATACAGAAGACAGAAGACAGAGGACAGAGGACAGAGGACAGAAAAAACGTCATTCTGAGCGAAGCGAAGAATCCCATAATGAGATCCTTCGTCGCCGGTGCTCCTCAGGATGATGTATTAGCAGAATCGTACCCCGAACTTTTTAAGTATTTCGAATATTTAAAAGAAGCCAAGAAGTTAAACCCAGAAAAAATCCTCGCCGAAAAAGAAAGTCTTGAAGCGCTGATCTACGCCTCACTTGCGCGGTCGAAAGACGAGAAGAGACTGTATCAGGTTTCCCGCTCCAAAGAAGTCTTAAAACGGCTTTTTAATCTGAATCTTAGCTCTCAGGATTTTGGGGAGCTTGAGCGTGATCCCCAGAGTTTCGACATCGTTCAAATCAGTGGTTTTCTCAATAAAAAAATCATGGACATGGCCTCGCACTATGAAGACGCGCTGTTTTTGGACCTCGGCTATGACGAGGCCTTCGCGAAGGCGAAGGAATTTTATGATCTTACCCGTGAGAGAGACAAGGTATTTCTTAAAAATATCCTTCAAAAGATAGACGAGCAAAAACTGGAAAAGGCGGTTCTCGTCACGGGCGGCTATCATACCGACCATTTGAAGGCGCTTCTCAAAGAAAAAGGTATTTCGTACGTCTCGCTTATTCCCCAGGTACTCCAAGAGACGAATATGAAGAAGTATGAGAGTATTTTACTGAGTCAGATGACAGAAGACAGAGGTCAGAGGACAGAGCACCAGGACATCAGGGCATCAGGATATCAGGACACTCCCGGTCAATGGGGCGTTCTGCCCGGAGCCGAAGCGACGGCGGTAGTGGATGGCGCAAGGCTGAGTGTGAAAGAGATGCTGAAGGCGGAACTTTCAGAAGTCAGAAGTCAGAAGTCAGAAGTCAGAGAAGGCATTCTGTCTTCTGTCGTCCGTCCTCTGTCTTCTGATAAAACAGGAGCGCGGCTTGCAAGAGAAGAAATGGCCGTCACGACGGTCAATGGTTTACCCATCAAACTGCGGGTTGTCAAGAAAGTGAATATTAAATTAGGCAATCAAGCAGTGGATACTGTTATCAACATTTCTTTCACCTCTTGGGACCAATTTCTATATATACCTGAAGACAGCTCGCCTTTGACGGTTACAATCCAAAGGCCCGTAAGCGAAGCCGCACGAACAACAGCTCAGCTTGTCAGCGAGCATCTTAGGTTTCATGAAGACGGGATTAAAAATTTTTTCAGACAGAAAGCGGATTACGATTATAAGAGCGTTCTTCGGAAGATTTTTGAGTCATTCACGACGGCAACCCCATCTCAGTTGCGCCCCGGATCAAAGTACAAGCGCGTTTCGTCTGGCAAGGTATATCGGTACCGTTTAAAGGACCAACAAATCAGCACGCGAGATGAAGGCCTTGTCGCCGCATTGCCATTTATTGAGAAAAATAGAAACATCCCTCCCAGTATAGAGAGATTGCCGGCACGAATCGTCAGCAATAAAGGAATTGTTGTCATCGCCTATGTCCGGCGCTCAGGAAAACGGAAACCATTCGCGCTTAAATTAAATGCCACCAAGTTTTTTAAAGGTAGTTCCGTAGTTCCAATTGTACAAAAGACAGGTCCGGGCGCCTATCGCATTGACCTGGAAGTGGGGAGTAAAATTACTGGCAATCCGTTTGTCATTGCAAGCTATCAAGTTGTGGAGAACGGAAAAATAATCATGAAGAACAAAGCTCCACTAAAACCGTTTTCTTATTTTCCTTTGATTGCAGAAATTATTTCAGGCATCCGACAGAACAAACTCCCCGAGGCGCTGAGAACGTTGAGGAAAAAAGATTTAGGGGCGCGTGCTAAGGGTTTCTTTTCGAAAGACTACGTAAGGTTCTGGCCGAGGCATGTGCGCCTGCCTTTATGGCGTGGAATCAAGAATCCCATCGTGAAGATCGATCCACATCCGACGGTGCAAGGGGTATGGCTCGCCACTTTGGCGATAGATAGGGAAGGCGAAAGGCCCGAAATTCCTCTTTATTCTATTCCGTTATATACCAACGAAGAGTTTACGCAGCAATACGTAAGTCCGACGCCTATCATCGGCTATAGTCATGTGAAGGGGAGTATCCCGCGTATTATTAAGTTTTCGGGAGACATGCCAAAAGCCCAATGGCACATTTATTGGCTTGCCAACGGCGGAGATTCTTATCCGCATGAGGATACGATCAAGATGAAAAAATATAAAGGGCAGATTTACCGCAAAGACGCCTATTTGTATCGTCTTCGAGGAAAAGCGATCAGCATCAATCTCGGGCCAGGTTTTAATCCGGGTGTTACAAAACGCTGGTGGGTGAGTTTTCCAGAAGTAGCCCCCGACGCGCGCGGAGTGCTTTATTACGACTCGACAACAAGCGTTAGAAGATCGTTTATTTTGTTTAGAGATGGTGGATTTTTAGCGTCTCCTCAGGAGACAGCCTCGAAACCATCTTTAAAGAACATAACCGCCTCTTCCGCTTCACAGGGCGCGCGGCTGGCCGGCGGAAGCAGCGAAGAACTAGCGCCTCTTCCTTTGATTGATTCCACAAAAGCCGTGACTGATCTGATACAAAATTACGAACAATACGAATTTTCGGAAGTTTTGAACCTTCCAAACCACGAGGAGAATTTGTACCTGGGGATTTCACTTGACGGATTTTCTTTTGATAAAATTTCGTTTGACAGCGAATCCGAAAATCTTAGTGACATCCTTAAAAACCATCGCGTTCATTCAAAAGAAAATACCCATTGGGGGCCGTTATTGCCCGAAATCGTCATTCACGACGCGACGAACTACCGCACCCGGCCGGGATTAGTTTTTGAGGTCACGAAGTCCGTTTACTCAAGATTTTCTTTGTCGCGAGACACACCGCTTAGCCTGACGCGGCGCTCCTGGTTTGTCTTTTTTAATAAAAAAACGGGGCTCTATGTTTTCATCCAAGTCACATTCCCAGGAAAAGGTCTGGATCTCCGCCGGTTTTTTCATCAGCAGAAACCATTGGTGGAAAAAGCTTTCTATGCGCGTGAAGTATTTCGGTATGCCTATGAAGAAATTGAAGCGATATTAAAAACCCGGAAGAAAACGGATCCGCAGGTTTTTAACATTCAATACATCTCAGATCCCATTTTAAAAATCTGGGACCAGTTGGA
>CAYJXB010000076.1:0-1523 GCA_964374005.1 uncultured Planctomycetia bacterium | reverse complement strand
GCAGGCGGGCGGCTGGCGGAGAGCCAGCCCTTTAAAGTGATTTTCAAAGAAGCGGGTTCCACGGAGATTTCTCACGGGGATTTCAGCGAAATATTTTTCAAGCTGGCTTCAAACTTAACCGGAAAACCAGAAGATCCTCATGTGATAGTCAGGCTTACCCGTGAACTGCTTCCGGACGGAAAAGACCTCGCAATTTATCATATTGTGGTTTATCAGCCAGGAATAAAGCCTATAGTGAGAGAAATCGAGGTCATCGGCGATACGGAAAAGACGGTTAAAATCGGCCGGGCGACACCGGGGGAAAATGATATTCAGCTTCCAGTCTCTTCCGTATCGCGTGAGCATCTTCAGCTGAGTATGCGCGCCGCTTCCGTTACGGTGGCTCAAAAATCCACCCATGGCACGGCTATTGTAAAAGATGTAGAAGGGCAGGTTATTTTACACGATTTATCCGCGGTGCCTTCCGTCCGTTCGGCGCCTACGGTTGATGAAGGGCAGCTTAAAATTATTCCTCTTGTTGAAATCAAATATGAGCGAGGCGTTTATTACGGTCTTCAGGAGACTTTTAGCGGAGTTTACAGCGCGGGCGCGATGATTCATCTGCCTGATGGCGATAAAATCCTGATCGGAAAAGATAATGAAGGTTTCTATTCCCAAAGGACGGGTAGATCCCGTCATTCCTTCAAACCTGTGCCATTGCAAGAAGACCGTTGGGTGTTTCAATACGGGTTAAGATTTGAGAACGGATTCGCAGGCATTATGGATTTTGAGATACAAGATCTGGGAAATAACGATTTCAGGCTGGAAATAAAAAATATCAAATGGCCCTATAAAGACATTCTGATCAGTCAGACCGGCGCGCGGCCCGTTAGAAGCGACGGTCCTGAGAATGCGGGACCGTCTTCAGGCCCTGCTTCTAACGGGTCGCGGCTGGCTTCGTCTACCGCTTTGCCTGACTTGGACAGTCAGTTTCTGCGGCTTGTAAAAAAATTGAATGAGTTGGATGTTCAGGATGTCCCGGTCGTAGAATTGTATAAATATTTAGGCCCTATCGATAGCCTTATTCGAAAGAGAATACCCTCGGTTATAAGAGCAATGGCGGATATTTTTTCACAGTTTCCAATCCTGACGGCGGTCCCATTCATTTATTTGGGGGAAGTTTTATTTACCCCTTTTTCGCCTCAAAAATTCATAAATCTTAGATCGAAATTAAGTTGGCCGCATCCGGACTTCGCCGTAAGACAACTCATCCCGTATCTCTGGAAATATCTGGATGATCGTGAGCTTGCGGATAATTCATTTCTTTTGCTCATGTTTGTAGCGGCGTATGCGCCGGACCTCAAAGAAGTTTTGAAACAAAATACAATTTCCCTTAAACAAAGGATAGACCCGGAGTTTCACGATCTCCTTGATGTTCAGGATTTAGAAAAACTCAGAAAACGCATCCAACTTGGTTTTGCTTATTTAAAAGGCGCGCGGCTCGTCACACAGAAGCCGAGCCTTGCGCCCGTCAAATCAAGCGA
>CAYJXB010000075.1:4142-5917 GCA_964374005.1 uncultured Planctomycetia bacterium | reverse complement strand
ATTCACCCGATATCTTAGCGATGTACGGCAATCGGTCCGTGAATTACGCTTTGTATGCCGGCGAGGGCGGGGACTATTCCCTGAAGTTCTCAACCGCCCAAGTGACCAGCAAAAACGCCCCTCCCGGGTACCTTTTTAACTTCAATGTCAAAATAGACGGGGTGACGGTCGCCAACGTCGATCTTAATGCCTCCAAGACTTTCGCCCCCTCAGACTTCATTGACCTTGGCAGTCTAACCCAAGGCGCGCATACACTCACACTCCAATGGACCAACGACTACAACACCTCTCCATACGACGCGAATGTCGGGATCAAGAATATTGAGTTGTATGAGATACCATCTGAGCCGGATCCGGAACCTGGCCCTGATCCTGTTCTTGTCGCCCCTCTCAACGCTCAAAACTACACATCCACTTCCGGGACGGTTTATAAATATTCGCCCAACATCTTGGTGATGTACGGCAATCGCTCCGCAAACTATGCCTTGAATATCGGAGAAAACGGGAATTACTCTTTAAAATTCTCAACCGCCCAAGTGACCAGTAAGACCGCCCCTCCCGGATACCTTTTTAACTTCAATATCAAAATAGACGGCGTGATCATCGCAAACGTCAATCTTAATTCTTCAAAAATCTTCGCCCCTTCTGATTTCATTGATTTGGGCAGTCTCACCCAAGGTGCGCATACGCTCACCCTTCAATGGACGAATGACTATAACACTTCTCCTTATGATGCCAATGTCGGGATCAAGGATATCGAGCTATATCAAATACCAGCTTTGCCAACAGCGTTTTTTAACATTGAACAATCCGCGCAAATCACGGATCCGACACCTAATGGTGGAGGCTTCTTTGGGAATTTTAGTATTGGATTCAAGGAGCTAATGTTGCTAAATGATGATAATACGAGTTCTGATCGAATCTTTTGGGTTTTTGATGAAAAGCCCTATAGCAATACATTTGGGCAGGTGTTAGGCTCAATTTCAACCCCAACCGTGGGGAGTGCTTTTGGATATTCAATAGGCTTCTCCGGTGATTTGTTGTTTCTCAGTGAAGGTACTCTTAGTGGTAATCGCGTGTTCCATGGGTACGATATGGATCGCGATAGCCCTGATTTTTTGGATCTTAAGGTGACGCTTCAGGACCCGACGCCCGATGGATTTTTCGGTAACAATGTATTTGGTGTTTTCTACCGAGTTTTCAACGCGTTCGAGAAACTCTTTATTCTTAATAAAGACGGCTCAGGCAACTTGGTATACAGTGTTTTTGATGTTGATCCTGGTAGCGCCAGCTTTGGACAGCTAATTGGGACTATTCAGAATCCTCAAGGGGGACCCACATTTTCCTTGCAGTCCATCTTTAACGAGGCCCAACATACTGGACTCGCCTTTTATAAGGAAGTGGTAGGCGGCAACGCCCGGATTCATCTATTTGATATTGACCCGGCAAGCGCTACTTTCGGAGATCTCATCCTGACCGTTTCCGATCCGGATCTAGTTATACCTGGCAACTTTGGGAATCAGTTTTTCATCCGAAATAATCATCTGGTACTGAGCGATGTCAATATATCCGGAGACACCTTTTATCGTGTGATTGATATCAATCGAACAAGCCCGACTTTTGGCGATTTTGTTACTACGATTACGGATCCTAACCCAGTTGTGGGCGATGATTTTGGCAGTTTTTTCAGTAGCACGAATGACCTAATCCTCGTCGGCGATAACGACGGGTCTGGCAATGGACTGCTTCATATTTTTGATGCCAATCCTGCCAAT
>CAYJXB010000075.1:0-4042 GCA_964374005.1 uncultured Planctomycetia bacterium | reverse complement strand
CGCGAACTTCTTTCCAGAGCTAAAGCTTCCTTCGATAGCCCCGATACCAGGCGTGGGGGATTTGTCACCGCTCAAGCGCTTCAATCCTCACAAAACCAACAAGAATCGCTCATTAACCAGAAACAAGCTCTTGTCGATCTTCAAAAAATAAATTCCAATCCACAACCGGATGGTTCTTATCAAGAATCTTTTTTGACAGGTCAGGTGACGCCGTTGCCGTCTCTTCCTCCGCCCGCGCCGGTTATTCCATCTCCTGGCGTGCCGTTGCCGGAAGACACCGTATTCGTGGATTCCACGAATGATACCCATTTTGGCCTGCAGTGGGGTTTGGACGCCATCAATGCCGAAGAAGCCTGGGCTTTCAATCGTGGGGAGGGGATTGTCGCCGCAATTATAGATACCGGCCTTGACTTTTTACATCCCGACATTCAATCCAGTATTTGGCTCAACGCGGAAGAAATCGCCGGCAACGGCATTGATGATGACTTCAATGGGCTCATCGACGACACCCGTGGCTGGGATTTTTATTTCGGGGACAACAATCCCACGGACGACAACGGACACGGGACGCATGTGGCCGGCATCGTGGCGGCCACCCAAAACAATTCGCTGGGAATTTCCGGGGTGGCGCCCGGCGTCAAGATCATGCCTTTGAAAGTCCTCGATAGTTTGGGCGGGGGGATCCTTTCGACTATACTTTCAGCTATTAATTCGGCTATCCGCTATGCGGCTAACGAAGGCGCGAAAATCATTAATATGTCATTGGGCCTTGCAACTGGTTACTTCAACGCTACGACCTTAGCAGCGTTTCAAAGCGCGATCCAATATGCTCGAAATTTAGGTTCAATTGTCGTGGCTTCTGCCGGAAATGACTATGGTTCTATTCAAAAGTATCCGGCGCTTTTCAATGAGGTTATCACGGTAGGCGCTCTCAAGTTCTCCAGCGGTCAATACGTGAGGGACTCTTATTCCAATTCTGGAAGTCAGCTTGATTTTATGGCGCCGGGAACGAACGTCCTGTCCTTGAGGGCAAAAAATACGAATACTTCTTTTGCTTACCCTTCGCCCAATGGGGACTACGTCTACTTTTCTGGCACATCGATGGCCGCACCGCACGTCGTGGGGGCCGTGTCGCTTCTTTTGGCCCAGGATCCTTTCATGTCTTTCGACGACATTTACCGGCGGCTTCAATTTTCATCCACAGACCTGGGGATAGCCGGCTATGACACTTCCAATGGATATGGCATGGTGGATGCTTTCAAAGCGCTTTCGTATGATTATTATGATAATGGGGTTGTAAAAACACATTGGCTTACTGCTCCGGATCTAGAGGGAGTCGTGAGATTTGACTACAATTCTTCCGGAAAATTGACGAAGAAGACGCTTTTTGACGGGAACACCATTTTGTACGACTACCACCCCGGCTCAGCGAATCTCAAGAGCGCTTATTACTCCGCGTCCGGGGAGCTGCGCACGTATTTTGATGAAGATTTTTTTGGGAACTCGACGGGCCGGCTTCTAAAAAAGACCAAATCAAATGGGTCGTACAATGAATATCGGTACTGGTATGATAGCGCTCAGGTGAGGTTTGATAGTAGCTATGATTCTACCGGTAATTTGGTTGATCTGGTTGCTTATGATGAAGACGGAAATATTATTGCGGGTTCTGATCCCGTTCTCAACCAAACCCTCAACGCCCAAAACTACACCTCCGCCTCTGGGACAGTTTATAAATATTCGCCTGATATCTTGGTGATGTACGGCAATCGGTCTGTGAATTACGCTTTGAATATCGGAGAAAACGGGAATTACTCTTTAAAATTCTCCACCGCCCAAGTCACCAGTAAAAACGCTCCTCCGGGGTATCTTTTTCATTTCAATTTCAAAATAGACGGCGTCACTGTTGCGAGCGCCGATCTCAATTCATCTAAAACCTTTACTCTGTCGGACTTTATTGATCTTGGGGCACTTACTCAAGGCGCTCACACACTGACACTTCAATGGACCAACGACTACAACACCTCTCCGTATGACGCGAATGTGGGATTCAAGGGGATTGAGGTGTATGAGCTGGTTGGTGATGTTAGTGTGCCGCCCTTACTGCCTTGCGATGGAGTTTCATGTATTTATGATCCCTCAGGACGATTGGACACGGTCTATTTTTCGGATGGCACTCAGACTCAATATGAATATATAGCCGGCACAACTCAACCCAGTCAAATCTCGGAGATAAACCAGCTAGGCAACCCGGTTCGCAATATCTTCCCATCCCAAAATCAGGTCGAAAGTTTTTATTATTATCCCAGCAACCGTGTCCAAAAAATTGTGTGGACTACTTACACTACGAATGCGTTTTTAAACCAGTACGATTATTATGATGAACCCGGCTATTCGCTTAATAGGGGGAGATTGGCAAAATTCACAAACCAGAATGGTTCTTATACGACTTATGCGAATTATTTTGGGGCAAGCACGATCGCAAGATTCCAAAGGGATTATGATACCAATGGCGCTCTTCTTGTCACTCGTGAATATGATTCGGCCGGGAATCTTATTAGCACAACATACCCGCCTCCACCGGCTGATCCCATTCTTGTTTCCACTATCAACGCTCAAAGCTACACCTCCGCTTCCGGCACCGTCTATAAATCGGGAACGGATACTTTGATCATGTACGGCAATCGCTCAGTGAACTATGCCCTGAATATCGGAGAAAACGGCGAGTATTCTCTGAAATTCCAAACCGCTCAAGTCTCTAGCAAAAACGCTCCTCCTGGATACCTTTTCAACTTCAACATCAAAATAGACGGTGTAACCCTTGCCAACGTCAATCTCAATTCTTCTAGAACCTTCACACTTTCCGATTTCATTGATTTAAGAAACCTCACTGCCGGCGCTCATACACTCGCACTCCAGTGGACGAATGACTACAACACCTCTCCGTATGACGCGAATGTGGGCTTCAAAAATATTAAACTCTATCGCATGCCATCCGACCAAATTGCCCCTACAGGATCCGTTTCGATCAATAACGGTGCCACTCACACCAATTCGGCAGACATCACCTTGAACCTTGATGCCACAGATGCCGTGTCCTCGCAGGACAATCTTCAAATGGCTTTCTCCCAGGACGGTGTCAATTTCACACCCTTCGAGCCCTTTGCCACAGAGAAGGCGCTTACCCTTGAAGGGGGAGACGGCGAAAAAACCATTACTACCCGCTTCCGGGATGAAGCTGGAAATACGGCTCAGTTTTCCGACACGATCGTTCTTGACCGGATCGCGCCTTCGGCCACCTTGACCAGCCCAACGCTCACAAACCGCCCGCTTTACACCTTGGCCTACACAGTGATGGATAATGTGGATGGCGAACGCACCTTAAGCGAACAAATCACCCTTCTCCAGGGCCCCAATTCGATCAGCCGCACCGTGACGGACAGCGCTGGAAACTCGCGGATGCTCACCTGGACGGTTACACTCCTTCCCGTCGATTCCACTCTTCCTGTGGCCTATCAGGCCACCTTTGTCCCTCTCGAGTGGGTGGAGACCACCGCCTTGACGGGGATCACCTTTGACGATGAGGGAAGAAGTTTCGCTCTTCCCTTTACCTTCCGTTTCTTTGGGGAGGTCTTTACCCAGATTCAAGTCTCAAGTAATGGGTTCGTACAGTTTGGTTCCTGTAATAGCTGCTATGACTTCACACCGGATACAATCCCCAACCCGTCCTCGCCGAATGGTATCGCCGCGCCCCTCTGGCGTGACCTGAATCCTGGGCGGGGCGGAAGGATTACTTACCTCGCAAGCCCGACCCAGTTCGTGGTGAGTTGGGAGGATGTCCCCACGTTCTCTTCCCCCTACTCCCCGCAGCGCTTCCAGCTAATCTTGCAGAGCGATGGAAGCCTGACCTTTCAATACGTCACGGTGACGAGCGGGCCCACGACCGCCGTCGGCCTCGAGAACTCCGCAGGGACCCAGGGCATGGCCTACACCCTTTTGCCGAGGAATGGCATCGCGGTTAAGTTTTCCGATATTAATCAATAAA
>CAYJXB010000074.1:0-5932 GCA_964374005.1 uncultured Planctomycetia bacterium | reverse complement strand
CCCACCACCTGTTTGCTGCGATCCCGAAGGGATCGGTCCGCGAGGCGGACCAAACAAGTGGTGGGGCTTAGCGGTCTACCCGGGAATATTGACGAGTTGAAGCGAACTCGACCCCCCCACCACTTGTTTCTTTCGATTGCGTTAGCAATCGGCCCCACCACTTATTTTTTGCGATCCGGAGGATCGGCCGCCTATGGCGGCAAAACAAGTGGTGGGACGAAATAAGTGGTGGGGTTCTTCCCCTATTTGACCTTGCTCCGCGTGGAGATTGCCCGTTTCACCCCTACCTTACGGTAGGACTCGCCCGCCATCAAAGCTTCGGCGGGCGTCCGCCGACGTTTTAGTGGCGGACGTCTCTGTTGCTCTAATCCGTACCCCCGCGCTTAGCTTTCGTGAGAAAGCTGCGGGGGCGATGGGCGTTACCCATCACGCTGCTCTTGGAGCCCGGACTTTCCTCCCCACCACTTGTTTTGCTGCCAAAGGCAGCCGATTCTTTGAATCGTAAAAACAAGTGGTGGGGCGGTTATCCGATCTACAAAAATAATTCTTGATCGAGCGCTTTATTCGCTTCACGGTCCGCGAGGCGATTTTCCTCGCGCGGAACATGCGCGACGGTTACTTTCCTGAATCCTTGCCGTAAGTGCCTGACCAGCAGATTTAACAGCTTGAGCGTCTGGTCCTTGACCTTGTATTCACCGCTGAATTGTTTCGTCAAAAGCTCGCTGTCCGTAAACACTTCCAGCTCGCCCACTCCCATTATTATCGCTTCTTGCATCGCAAAAATCAAGGCGCAATACTCGGCGATATTGTTGGTGGAGATGCCTATCTTGACGGATATATTTTTGAGAGTCGCGCCTTTTTTATCCTGAAAAACCACCCCAATAGCGGCGGGGCCTGGGTTTCCTCGAGACGCCCCATCCACAAACACGACTGCCTTTTTAATCACCCCACCACCTCTTTGCAACGATTACGAAGCAATCGGCCGCATCGCGGCCAAAGAGGTGGTGGGGTCACGACGGCCAATAAAGGATCCGCGCGCAGGATTCGCATACCATCAATTTATCCTGAAGCTGCACTTCATGCACCGCCTGAGGCGGAAGTTCCATATGGCACCCGCCGCACGCATTGCTTCGGACCGGCGCGAGGGCCAGGCCTTCGCGCTTGATCAAAATCCTCTCATACTGCGAGAGAAGCTTGGGGTCCACATTGGGTACGTAGCTTTTTCTTTTTTCCTCTTGCGCCCCAATCGCCGCGCGAATCTCTTCGCTCTTCTGCTCCAAAGCTTCGATCTCCGCCGCCGCCTTCTTTTCCTCGCTGGATAAAAGATCCTTTTCTTTTTGAAATTTTGATTTTGCCTGGTCTGCCGCGTCAAGAAGTCCTAAAATTTCCTCTTCCAAAACCGATTTATCCGCCTTTAACCCCTTGATCTCCAGATCCATGGTGGTGTATTCCCTATTGCTTTTTAATTGATAGAGCTGGCTTTGCATCTTTTTGATCTTGTCTTCCTTTGATTGAAGGTCCACTTCCTTCTCTTTCTGTTTCAACTGAATCCGTTTCGATTCCTCTTCAGTCGCTTTTAAGCCGGCCTTCTTTTTCTCGGACTCCAGCTCTATTTTTTTCTGCAGAGACGGGTGCGCGGACAACGCTTTCTTCAGTTGATAAATTTCCCCGTCGATTTTCTGTAACTCCACCAAAATTTTAATTTGCTCGTTGAATACGGCCACCATCTATTATTTCCTTTTTTCTACTGGCCTCACCGCTATTGCCCAAAACCTTTTAGCGAGGGGTGACGCGGAGCCAGAGCGCTTGTTTTTTGACAAGGGAACACTTGTCAAAAAACGAGCTGGCGCAGCGGCAGGACCCGTCGCCAAAAAACCCTGGGCAATACAGGACTCGAACCTGTGACCTTTTCCATGTGAAGGAAACGCTCTAACCAACTGAGCTAATTGCCCTTAAAAATTGCATGGGTCTGCCTGGACTCGAACCAGGGACCGGCTGATTATGAGTCAGCTGCGTAGCGGCGGCGATCAATGCCGCCGCGGAGTGCCGCAAATAAGAATTTGCGGCCTTTAACCTCCGCCAAACAGCGTGGCGGACCCGTCCACAAATCGCCGGCGCGTTGTTTGGACGGACCCGCCGACGTTTTGTGGCGGGGACTGAGCTATCCATTAAACTGATGGGCCCGCCTGGACTCGAACCAGGGACCGGCTGATTATGAGTCAGCTGCTCTGACCTACTGAGCTACGGGCCCAAAGGCCAGCGCTAGAGAAAACAAATTGAATTGTAACACAGGATGGCTTAGAATTCGAGTTCTTCGCCAGTGCCCAGCTCCAAGAAGGTTTTGAGCTTTCGCGAGCGGGTCGGATGGCGAAGTTTGCGAAGCGCCTTGGCTTCGATTTGGCGGACCCTTTCGCGGGTCACATTGAAGATGGATCCTACCTCTTCCAAAGTCCTGGGGTACCCGTCGCTGATTCCAAACCGGAGTTTGAGCACCTTGCGCTCCCGATCCGTCAGCGTGGACAAAACATCATCCATCTGTTCCTTCAGCATCGCGTACGTGGTCGCGCTGGAAGGAGAAACGGCGCGCTTGTCTTCGATAAAATCCCCAAAATGGGTGTCCCCTTCGTCACCGATCGGCGTTTGCAGCGAAATGGGTTCTTGAGCGATCTTCAGGATTTCCCTGACCTTTTCGACGCCCATGCGCATGCGCTGGCCGATCTCTTCGGGCGTCGGCTCTTTTCCAGTCTCTTGAACAAGCGTCCGGGAGATTCGTATCAATTTGTTGATGGTTTCCGTCATATGGACTGGGATGCGGATGGTCCGTGCCTGATCGGCGATGGATCGGGTCACCGCTTGGCGGATCCACCAGGTCGCGTAGGTGCTGAATTTGTACCCCCGGCGGTATTCAAATTTGTCCACCGCCTTCATCAAGCCGATATTTCCTTCCTGAATCAAATCCAGAAACGAAAGGCCACGATTGGTATATTTCTTTGCGATGCTGACCACCAGCCGCAGGTTCGCTTCCACCAGCTCCTTTTTGGCCCGCTGATATTTATTTTCTTTGCGCTTAATCCCGAGATACCGCTCTTTCAAATCTTCGACACTTTTCTCTCCGAACTTCCGCAGAAGGTGACGGCGTTCTTTCAAAAGCCGGCTGATTTCAAGCCGCTCCTTTTTTCGCCGATGGCGCTCGAGCTCCTTGTCAATCTTGTCGCTTCTTTGAAGCCCCTTACGGATATCCATAAAGATTTCTTCCACGATCTTCGGGCTGACCCTGAACTCCAAGAGAAGATTGAGCGTGTTCGTCTTTTTCTTGGCGCCTCTCAAGCGCCGGGCGAGTATCTTAAGACGCCTCAGCGTGCGCGGGGCGTTTTCGCGGAATTTAAGCTCCTCGTCTATGTATTCCTCGATATTGTATTCGCGTTTCAGAAGTTTATTCGTAAAATCCAGGATGAACTGCCTGGAATAAGAACATTCGAAAACCATTTTTCGAAATTCCAGTTCATCGGCTTCGATCCGTTTGGCAAGCTCCAATTCCTGTTCGCGGGTCAAAAGAGAGATCTGGCCCATCTGGCGCAGGTACATCCGCACCGGATCATCCATCTGCTCGAGACGGGCCGGTGAGACCGTCGCGACCTCCGGTTCCTCTTTTTTGACCTCCGCCTCGACCTCCACGGCCTCGTCAGAATCCGAATCTTTGTCGGCATCCGCTTCCGAACTCGCGGCTTTGCCGGATTCCTCGGAATCCACGACGTCGATTTGCTGGCCGGTCAACGTGACCAGGACGTCGTCTATCTCCTCCGAAGAAGTCACGTGGCTGGGCAAAAGACGGTTGATGTCATCATAAGTCAAAAAACCCTTTTCCTTGCCCAAAGAAATCAGCTGCTCGATGCCTTTGGTTTTTTGCTGCTGTTTTTCAGGGCCCTCCGCCAAGCGCGCCACGATGGGCGCTTTAGACACCCGTCTTGACCGGCGGGCCGGTGACCGGCCAAAGGCCGGCCGGCCTTCTGGCCGGCGCGCGTGTTTCTTTGATTTATTTTTTTTCATTGATTTTCCTTATGCCCTTGTTTAATCCGTCCAAATCATACAAAATCTGATGAATGCGGTTTTTATCGCCTTTGTTTTGGGCCGTCTCGAGCTCCAGCCTTAGGCTTTCGAGCTCATTTTTGATCCGCGACCGCTTAACCCATGACAAACAATCGACAAAGGTCCTTTGCTTGTCCACCACCGTTTCCGTTTCGGCGCAAGACAAGGAAATGATGCGCACCGACTCGGGGTCATCTTTATAAAAATTAATGAGCTGCACCGCCGGAAGCGCCGCGCTGGCCAAAGGCTGGCCGGCCTCCTGGCCGGCCCCCGGTTCCAGAAGCCGCTTGGCGATGTTCCGGGCCGTGTGATTTAGAAAATCTTCGGCCCGTATCTCCTCTTTTGCTTCCAGGATAAAATGAGGGTCTTCCAACATGAGACCAATCAACAATTTCTCTGCTGACCTGAGCTCGCTTGAAATTCCCGCGGGCTGCGCCGTCTCTAAGGCTCTCGGATCTCGGGCGCGGCTCGCCTCTTTCTTTAGCTCGGCAAGTAGGGCCTCTTCCGACAAGGCCAGCTCTTTGGCCAATTCCCGAACCCAAGCGGATCTTAAAATCTCATTCTGTACTTTTGAAAAGAGCACCACCATCTCGTTGGCAATTTTGACCTTGCCCTCTACCGTGCGGCTGTCATGCCGCGCCTTCAACAGGCCCAGTTTATAATCAAAAAGTGTCTTCGCCCGCGCCAGTTCTTCGCGAAACCGCGCCTCGCCAAACTCTTTGAGATAGGAGTCGGGATCGTGGCCCGCCGCCAAGCGAACGATTTTGACTTCCAACCCTTCTTGCAAAAATAGCTCAAGCCCCCTTAAGGTCGCAAGCTCTCCGGCGGCATCGGCATCATACAAGATGAAAACATTTTTTGTATGCCGTTTGATGAGCCGGACCTGCTCTAGGGTCAGCGCCGTCCCAAGCGACGCGACGACGTTTTCTACGCCCGCTTGATGACAGGCAATGAGATCGAGGTACCCTTCGACGACGATGACGCCGTCATCCTCATGAATCGCCTTCCTGGCCTGAAAAAACCCGTAAAGCTGTTTTCCTTTGGAGTAAATCTCGCTTTCCGGAGAATTGAGATACTTGGGCGTCGAATCATCCAGCACTCG
Organism: uncultured Planctomycetia bacterium; assembly: GCA_964374005.1. Lineage (GTDB taxonomy): Bacteria > Omnitrophota > Gorgyraeia > 2-02-FULL-51-18 > 2-02-FULL-51-18 > CAYJXB01. The sequence goes on along the minus strand of CAYJXB010000074.1, from coordinate 744 downwards.
CGCCCCAAAAGCGATGCAAACGCCCTTCGAATCCACAATGGGAAAAATAAGCCGTTGGCGAAAACGATCGTAAAACCCGCCCTCTTTCCTCGCGATCACCAGGCCCGTTTTTTCCAGAATCGCGTCGGGAATTTTATTTTTCAAAGTGCGATAAAGACCGTCCCAGGAGTCCAGCGAGTATCCGATCTTAAACGTACGCGTCGCCTGCTCGGAGACGCCCCGTTCTTTCAGATAACGCCTCGCCTTCTCAGCTTCTCCGCCCCCAACAAGCGTCTCGTGATAATAATCGGCGGCCAGCGCATGCGCCTTAAAAAAAAGCGCGGTTCTTTCCGTGGTCTCGGGATTCGCGTATTTATCTTTCGGGATCTCGACGCCGACGCGTTCCGCGAGCATTTCCACCACTTCCCGAAAATCCTTTTTCTCCTGTTTCATCAGGAAACTAAAAACGTTGCCTCCGACCCCGCAGCCAAAACAGTGAAAAATCTGTTTGTCGGGACTCACCATGAACGAAGGCGTCTTTTCATGATGGAACGGGCATGGCGCCTTAAAATTCCTTCCGCTTTTTTTAAGAGGCGCGTAAGCGGAAATGACCTCGACGATATCCAGGCGGTCTTGGATCTGATTCAATACTGATTCTGGGATCATAAATTCTTTTCAGGCACCGTTAATTGCGGAGAAAGCTTCGATAAAAAATCAAACAACATCGGCGCGATCAAGGAAATTTTTGGCCCGAGATACGAACGC
>CAYJXB010000073.1:0-6046 GCA_964374005.1 uncultured Planctomycetia bacterium | reverse complement strand
GAGGCGGAGTTCCTTCAATCACGGTAGGCGTGGTCACATGAGCAATCGCGTCTGGATTCTGTTTGATTTCTTCATTCAACTTATTGGCCATCGCTACTTTGGCATCATGATTTTTTTGCACCTCTTCGGCGCTATAGGCAGGGGGTTGCCGTTTCTCTAATTCAGACGGTTGGAATTCGCTAGCAAGAGCCTGCGGCTCAAGATTAAAAGGATAAGGGTAGATGGCGGTCATCCATACGATTAACAGCGAGAGTGTTTTATTTATCAGGCTCATTTTATTTCCCTCTTTATTTTAAACATTATAAATTCTTTCAATAAATACTTTTATAAGTAAAGGATACCATCTGAATAATCAAAATTCAATAGAACAGCCAGCAATTATATGTAAAACGAACTAATATAAAGGGGGTCTGACCCCACCACTTCTTTCTTACAATCGCAGGGCGATTGGTCCGCAGGCGCGGACGAAAGGAGTGGTGGGGTGACCCCTCTGGCACCGAAAAAAAAGATGCAAGAAAAAGAGGGGGTCTGTCGTCTTATTTAAGTAGGGTAGATAGATAGGTGAGGGTTAAACACAGGGAGGTGGCTTAAAATGACGACAGTGGATGTGGAAGTGGTAGATATAAGGAAGATCGCCGGAGGGGAAGGGGCTTTGAGGGCCTTTGCGGACGTCAAAATTGCCGGGAGTCTGGTGGTGAAGGGCTTTTCGGTGATGCAGGGCAAAAACGGGATTTTCGTCTCGATGCCGAAAAAGGCCGGCAAAGATGGCCGTTGGTTCAATGTCCTTGAGGCCACCGATGAGCAATTGGAGCGGACCCTGAAGGATAAGGTTTTGGAGGCCTATGACCGCGAAACGGACGGGGTGGCCTAAATCATAATTAAAATGGAGACCGCATCACCCCACCACTTGTTTGGCCGCGAATGCGACCGATCGCCATGCGATCGCAGCAAACAAGTGGTGGGGTCACAAACGCTCGGGGTCATCGGCGAGGAGCTGGCTTATCATTTCTTGAGTGGGAAGGGTTATAAGATCCTGCTTAAGAATTATGAGTGCGCGTTGGGAGAGATTGATCTCGTCGCCAAAGAAAAAGGCGCACTTGTGTTTATTGAGGTCAAGACGCGCCGCTCCGAGGCGTTTGGCAGCCCCCTTGACTCGATCACTCATCAAAAGCGGCATCAAATCGTAAAAACAGCCCAGTATTATCTGAAAAGATACGGGATTAAAGATGTCGCCTGTCGTTTTGATGTGGTCTCCGTTCTCATGCCTCGTGATCAAGAGCCGATCATTGAGGTGATTCAAGACGCTTTCCGAGAAGGAGAATAAAATGCTCGCAACGGTATTGTCGAGCGCGGTAATAGGAATTGATGCGTTTCCAGTGGAGGTGGAAATCGACATATCGAATGGGTTGCCTTCCTTTAACATCATAGGCCTTCCTGACACGGCTTGCCGTGAGAGCGCGGACCGGGTCCGCGCGGCCATCAAGAATAGCGATTTGGCTTTCCCGACAAAAAAGATCACGGTCAATCTCGCGCCCGCCGATCTTAAAAAAGAGGGCTCGGCGTTTGATTTGGCGATCGCGATCGGTATCCTTGTCGCCAATGAGACCATTGACAAGGCCCTGGTGGAAGACAAGATCTTTTGTGGGGAACTTTCGCTTGACGGGAAACTGCGAGGCGTCCCCGGCATTTTGCCGAGGGCCGCTTGTCTTTTGTCGGAAAACCCGAAAAAAGGATTTATCATCCCTTACCTGAATGCCAAGGAGGCGCTATGCATCGCAGGAATTTTGGTCTATCCGGCGAAACATTTATTTCAGGTCGTCCAGTTTTTGAAAGGAGACCAGAAGTTTCTGAAAGGCGAGAACCAATCCATCAATCGCGGTTTCGCTAAGACTGTCTCCACGAAGTATTTTGATTTTGCGGACATTAAAGGTCAGAAGCACGCCAAGCGCGGCCTGGAGATCGCGGCGGCAGGCGGTCACAACGTCCTGATGATCGGGCCGCCCGGTGCGGGGAAGACAATGCTGGCAAAGAGAATCCCGACCATCCTTTCTTCGATTGCCTTTGAGGAGGCGGTGGAAACCACAAAAATCCACAGCGTTGCAGGACTCCTTTCCTCAAGGCAGTCTCTTTTAAATACGAGACCCTTTCGGGACCCGCATCACACGATATCGGATGTCGCGATGATCGGGGGCGGTACTCATCCGCGGCCGGGCGAGGTGAGCCTAGCGCATCACGGGGTTCTTTTTTTAGATGAATTGGCTGAGTTTAAGCGAAATGTACTCGAGGTCCTACGCCAGCCATTGGAAGAGGGTAAAATCACCGTTTCCAGGGCCGCTTCTTCGCTCACGCTGCCTGCGCGCTTTATGTTGGTCGCCGCCATGAACCCTTGCCCCTGCGGCTATTTTACCGACCCAAAAAAAGAGTGCCACTGTACGACCATTCAAATTAAAAATTATATGTCCAAAATTTCAGGGCCTTTACTGGATCGCATCGATATTCAGCTGGAGGTGCCTTGTCTTAAAGTAGGAGAAATTACCGGAAAAAGCTTGGGAGAGCCGTCGGAGGCGATACGAAACAGGGTCGAAAAGGCCAGAACAAAACAGCGAGCACGCTATGAGGCGGAAAAAATAGCCTGCAACTCAGAATTGGATGTTAAGCAGTTGGAAAAATATTGCCAAACCACTTCCGAAGGAGAAAACCTTCTGAAGCTCGCAATCCAGGAACTAGGTTTTTCAGCCCGGGCCTATCACAAGTCCTTAAAAGTCGCTCGCACGATTGCGGATTTGGAAGGAAGCCATTGTGTCGAAGCTTCTCATATATCTGAGGCGATTCATTACCGCGCGCTTGACCGTAATATTTGGTTTCGGTGACGGCCAAAGGATACGACCGCTGGAATCCCTCCGAGGAGACGATCAGAAAGCGCGTCGAAGAAGCGATTAGGGAGGAAATGGCGGGCGAAGCCTTCGAAGACGACTGCCCACTCTGCCGGGAATTTGAGGACAGCCCTTATGAGGTAGTCTACGGAGACTGCGGTGACCGTCGCAAAGGACAAGAGGGGAAAGCAAAATGGGGCGTTCCGTGATGTTCTGGGGGAACGGGAATGGAAATGGTTTATGGAGCAATTTTAGACAAAGGAAGGTATAATATGGAGCAAATAGGCACAGATCAGCTCATGGTTAAAACAATCTCTGAAAAAAAAGACAAGGTTTTCTTTTCATTCAAAAATGTCACCATCATCAATGACGATATTTTAGTTACAAAAGCTATTCGTCCATCGTCTATTGATTTAATTGTTACTTCGCCGCCGTACAACATTGACATAAGTTATAATTCGCACGACGACAAGGTATCCTACGAGGAATACTTAGATTTCAGTAGAAAATGGATGTCTAGGTGTTTTGATGTTTGTAAGGATGATGGACGATTTTGTTTGAATATTCCATTGGATAAAAACAAAAATGGCCAACAATCTGTTGGTGCCGATTTGACTGGCATTGCGAAGTCGATCGGTTGGAAGTACCATTCCACAATTATTTGGAATGAAGGCAATATTTCTAGGCGGACAGCGTGGGGTTCGTGGCTCAGCGCATCTGCGCCATACGTTATTGCGCCTGTCGAAGTTATTGTGATCTTGTATAAAAAAGAGTGGAAAAAACAAAATCAAGGTCACAGCGATATTAATAAGGAAGAGTTTATGGCTTGGACGAATGGCTTGTGGACTTTTACAGGAGAAAGCAAAAAGAGAATTGGTCACCCGACTCCCTTTCCAAGAGAATTGCCGAAAAGGTGCATCAAGCTATTTAGTTACGTTGGAGATAAGGTTTTGGATCCCTTCTTAGGCAGTGGGACAACTTTGATAGAAGCTCGTTTGAATAATCGTATCGGGATAGGGGTTGATTATGACGAAAAATATTGCCGGTTAGCCAAGAGACGACTACTAGAATACCTAGACCCGCTTTTCAAGTAAAAATTTACAGAGTGTCTTATGAAGAAAAATAAATTTGTTTCACAAGCTGATGTGATAATGGAATTTTTTAAAAAGAATCCCAAAAAGTCTATCAAACATCCCGAAGTTGTAGATTGGTGTGTGGCGGAATACAAGAAAAGGACAGGTGAAGTTCTTAGGGATCCTGATAGAGCCATTCGGAAACTTTCGCAGGAAGGGTTGCTGATTAAGCTTGGTAAAGGAATTTATAAATATGACCCTGCTTTTATATCTAAACGAGATCTTGAAGATTTTACTCCAGCTCAGAAAGAAGTTATTTTTAAAAAGGACAACTACCGATGTGTAATATGTGGTAGGGGTTTAAAAGATGGCGTTGAAATCCACGCGGATCACATAAAGCCAAAAGACTTTGGCGGTAAGGCGGAAATTGAAAACGGCCAAACGCTTTGTGCTCAGCATAATTTTCAAAAAAAGAATTACAAACAAACCGAGACGGGGAAAAAGATGTTTATTCGTTTGTACGAGCTTTCAAAAAAACACAAAGATCGGACATTAAAGAAGTTTTGCACGGATGTTTTGGAAACGTTCGAGAAGCACGATATTAATGGGCATATTGCTTGGAAGAAGTAAAATCTTTGACATCATCGTGAATGCACACCCTCTTAAAAAGATTTAAAAAGGAATAGCGTAATATGATTTTATATCAATTATTTTTTGACAATTACTCAACCATAGCGTAAGCTTCCGCTATCTAATTCTTATGCGAGGTGCGTTGATGAAAAAATGGGTGATTTTCCTATCTTGTCAGATTGTCTTGAGCCATTCGGCGTTCGCTCAAGGAACATGGGTCAACCTATCCAAGGGCTTGGATGAGTTAGCCATAGAGGCGGTCGCGATTGATCCTAAAGATCCAAAAGTGATATTTGCCGGTTCCGAACGCCGGGTTTACAAAACAGCCGATTCGGGGGCTTCTTGGAAACAGGTATTGGGATTAAGGGGGAACGACAACCGAGTAAGGTTTATTTACGTGGACGCCGCGAATTCTAAAAATGTCTACGTGTGTACGGAAAGGGGCGTTTATCAATCCCGAAGTGGCGGCAAGAAATGGGAGTTATTTTTCAAAGGAACGGCGGATGAGGACAAGACGATTTATTGCATCCAAGCCAGCAGTCAAAATCCGGCTGACATTTACATCGGGGCCGCTCATGGTTTATTCATTGCCAGTTCCGGAGGCGGAAGCTTCCGCGGGGTAGGCGGTCTGCCGGACGCGGCCATTTACTCGATTTTACAAATCGGCGGTGATCAACCGACTCTCTTGATTACAACCAGCAAAGGCATATACAAAAATTTAGGGGATGCCGAACATTGGGAAAGAGTAGTGGTTGCTTCGGAAGAACGCCCGCAAGGGCAAGCGGAAATAACGACGCTTGAGCAATTCGATGTTGAAGAATTTTCGACGCCGGCCGCTTTCTCAAATTTGATATTTTTAGGAAACCACGGCAAGTTCTATGCCGCCAGTCGTCAGGGTATTTTTGAAGGGTCGCGGGATGCTTCTTCCTGGCAACCGCTCAAAGGCCAGACCCTGCCCGATCAGAAAATTAAGTTCATCGAGAAATCTTCCAGTACCTTTTATGCCGCGACGGATCGTGGTATTTTTCAGTGGGATCCGGACTCGTTCTCTTTTCAAGAAATTTATCAAGGACTCGATTCGAAAGAGATCCGAACGCTTTCTTATAGCTCGATGGGAGACTATCTTTTGGCGGGCACAAAAAAGGGGATTTTTAAACTGGCCTATCCTGAATTAACCCTAGCTGTTCCACGGGACAAAGAAAAACTTTCGTCAAGCACCGATCAATTATTGGCTCATTTTAAATACGAGCCGTCGATAGGGGAAATCCAGAAAGTGGCCATCCAGTATGCCGAGGTGCATCCCAGTAAAATTGAAGAATGGAGAAAAGCGGCCTCCAAAAAAGCTTTTTTACCCACCTTATCACTTAACACCGGTGTTGATACGGATCAAAACGTGGATTTGGACAGAGGCGGCACCAATGATCCGGATAAATTCATCATTGGTCCTCCCGAAAAAAGTTTTGACTGGTC
>CAYJXB010000072.1:0-6049 GCA_964374005.1 uncultured Planctomycetia bacterium | reverse complement strand
TGTAGCTTCCAATATTTGGCTTTCAATTCCTGAAAATCTATGGCCAAGCGTCCATTAAATCAGGTGAACTCCAACTTGACCCCTTGACAGCAGATTGCTAATCAATGGCAAGTTCAACCGGTATTGCGAAGTCCCGCGGCGATACAGTTGATCGTAAGCAGTAGGTGAGTTAGATCGGTGTCGGTGGCCACGCCGCTCTGTACGGAGCGTAGGAGTTCAATTTGGACGCGATGCATCTCCCGAAGAGCTGATAAACGAATGGCGCCGGTCCCCATCCAATCGGGAAGGTCGTCTCCCAAGTCTTTAGCCTTAGTCAGGATAAGAACAGTCGTGACGGACTGTTTGTGCTCACGGGCGATGTCGGCATAGAGTCGCTGCGGAGCAGCCTCCTTGGGAGCGAGCTCGGCATACCAGCCTGCGATTTCTATGTCGGAGGTAAGAAGGCTCGCTTTAAGCGACATCACGAGATTACGAAAGAATGACCACTCGACATACATGCGTTGCAGACGAGCGAGCCGCTTCGGGTGATTCACGGCTTCTGAAAATGCGCTCCCCGTTCCAAACCAGGCTGAAATAAGATGACGGTTTTGAGTCCAAGAAAATACCCATGGAATTGCGCGAAGATCTTTGATGCCGTTGGTGTCTTTGCGTTTCGTCGGCCGAGAGCCAATGTTGAGTTTTCCTAACAAATCAACCGGCGAAGTAGAACGGAAGTAAGACACAAATCCGGGATCTTCAACAAGCCGACGGTACGTCGCGTAGGACACTTGCGATAGCCGTTCAATCTCCTCTAGAAATTCATCGGGTGTATCGGAAGGGTCTAGTTGGTTCCGGAGGCTCGCCGCCATGACACTACCTACCAACTGTTCCAAATGATAAAGAGCGGTATCTTTATTGAGATACTTCGATGAGATGACTTCGCCTTGCTCGGTAATCTTGATGTGGCCCTGAAGTGTTTTGGGGGGCAGTCCCATGATAGTTTGGTGGGTGGGGCCTCCGCCGCGGGAAATAGAGCCGCCCATGCCATGAAAGAATTTCAGAATAACCCCGTGCTTCTGGGCAGTGCGCATCATCGCGGCCTGCGCTTTGTGGATTTCCCACTGGGACGTCAAGAAGCCCCCGTCTTTATTGGAATCCGAGTACCCCACCATGACCTGCTGAAGCATCCTTCGCAGAGCTAAACTTTGGTGAACCATCGGGCAACCGAAAAGCTCGTCGAGGATCGCGGCGGAACGTTCTAAATCGTGAATGGTCTCGAACAGGGGCACAATGGATAGAGGGCAAGCGCTCCCTGTCCAGAGGTTCGCTTCTTTGCAGAGCAAATAAACCATGAGTAAATCTGAAACATCACGGGTCATGGAAAGGATGTAGGAGCCGATACACTCGGCGTCAAGGGTCTGTTGCGCCCAGAGAATTGTCCGGGCGGTTTCGAGCATCTCATGGGTTGTGTCGCTATAAATACGCGCTGGATTCACAAGTCGTGTTGGTGACGCGAGAATCTCCAACAACCAAGCTCTTTTCTCCGGCTCTGAGCGGCAAATGAAGGGGCCGTGCCCTGCGGCCGCGGCGATCTCTTCGATAACCTGCTCAAGTTTTCCGCTGTTGTCTCGAATATCAAGCTTGGCCAGGTGAAAACCAAATGTCTTAACCCGTACCTCCAGCGGCCGTAGCCAAGTCTTTGCGGCATGCCCGCCCCCGTTTTGTTCCAAACTGCCTCGGATTGTCCGGAGCTCTTGCAGCAGTTCATCGACGTTTCGATAGGCATGCACCGGCCAAGTTGCCGGTTCACGTCTACCGATGATTTCATCCCGGCGGGCCTCCAGCCGCTGACGGATGACCGCCAGCTTGACGCGGTAGGGCTCATGTGGATTGCGGCCTTCAAGTGTTTTAAAATTAGGGATGGTCGAGCGGTCATGTTCCAAGGACTGCGTGAGCGGCGCCGAAACCGGCGTTTCCAAAATAGACTGTGAGAAGCGTTTAATCAGACCCTCTACCTCGGCTATGTAGAGATCAAGGATGAGGATTGTGTGCCGATGGAGCGTCTGGCGCGTCACTTCAGCGGTTACAAATGGATTGCCGTCTCGGTCGCCTCCGCGCCAGCTGGAAAACTGCAGCACGGCGGGAATGTCAAAACGTTCCTCCGGAAACACTTTCTTTAACGTGCGGTAAAAGTGATTCAGGATAACTGGCACCAAAGGATAGAATGTTTCGCGGAAATAAAAGAGACCATTCTCAACTTCATCAATGACCCTTGGTTTTTCAAGATAGATGTCGCCAGTTTGCCAGAGAATCTCGATCTGCGCGCGGATACGCTCATCGATCTCATCGCAATCCCGTTCCGCGAGCGCGGGCTGCGCGAGCATGGCAAGATCCTGGTAGATTCCCTTGTGAGCTTCGAGGATTGTTACGCGCTTGGCTTCCGTGGGGTGAGCCGTGAGGACCGACTGAATTTCAAAACCGAAGAGAAACCCGCGAATTTGATCCGGTGTGATCCCGCGCGCGTGAAGCACGTTGACTACCGCTTCGAAGGCCCACGGCGCATGGGCTGTTTGGACGGAAGATGCGTCTGTGGCCACGGAATCTCTTTTCTGCCGCGCCGTGGCGGCGTGGAATTCCTCGGCAATATTGAAAAGATGAAATAAAGTCGAGTGTGCTTGAATTAAATTCTCACGGAACTTAGGGTCATGCAACTCTTTCTCGGCAGGGCGAGCGATGGGCGCGGCCGCGTCATCGGGCAACGGTAATCGTGAAGCGACTGCTTCAGCGGAGTTTGCGCGGAGCACATGTGTCAGGTGATCGGCGAGCTGCATGGCTTCCTTGCGAAGAAGATACGCATCAGACACCGTGTTGGGCCTGAGACGAGATTGCGCGTCAATCGCGGGTATTTTCGGAGGAGTGTTCACAATCTTTATTGTATAATAACACCCTCAGGCCGACAGCGCTTTATTTTATAATCATGCGACTAAAAGGAGCTGTAATTAAGCGATGGAGCCCGGGAGTCAATTATCATAAAATCGGCATGGCGCAGGTCTATAAAATATGAGCGAAAAATTCTCTTTAACCAAAAAAATTGGATTCCCGCTGGGAGTGGCGCTATTTTTATTAATTTTATCGGCGCCTCTCCCTGACGGTTTATCGCCCGAGGCCAAACGGGCGGGCGCGGTCGTTGCTCTGATGGCCGTTTGGTGGATCACGGAAACGATTCCCATAGCCGCTACGGCGCTTGCGCCGCTGGCTCTATTTCCTCTTCTTTCCGTGATGGACACTAATCAAACGGCGCGGCTTTATGCCGATCCCAACATCTTTCTTTTTATGGGCGGTTTCATGATCGCGATGGCTATGCAAAAATGGGGTCTTCACAAGCGCCTTGCCATTTATTTGATCGGTTATGTGGGTGGCCAGCCGCGGCGCATGCTCGCAGGTTTTATTTTAGCGGCGGGGTTTATATCGATGTGGGTTTCCAACACGGCGACGGCGGTGATGATGCTCCCAATAGGCATGGCGGTCATCGGTCAACTGGGGGCCAGAGCGGGAGCGGATGAGAGTAAAAAATTCGGAGAAGCTCTCATGTTAGGGATCGCTTACGCATGCAGCATCGGAGGCGTGGCGACTCTGATAGGCTCGCCGCCCAATATGATCTTCGCTGGACAATCTAAAGCGCTATTTCCGGAATTGGGCGAGGTAGGTTTTGTTCGATGGCTGCTTTTCGCGTTTCCTTTGGCCGCCGGATTTCTTGTGATTGTTTGGTTTTATCTCGCTTTTATTGTTTTAGGCAGAAAAAAGCTGGCTCAAAATGAAAAAAATATGATCAGCCGGGAGATCCAAGCACTCGGGCCTTGGTCGCGCGGCGAAATAGGCGTTATGATCATATTTTTTCTGACAGCCGTCGCATGGATATGGCGCGGAGACCTACTATTGGGTGATTTTTTTCTACCAGGATGGACAACGCTTTTTCATCTAAAAGGCATTCATGACGGCACAATCGCCATGGTCGCGGCGTTACTATTGTTTGCGACCCCCGTAAATTTACGGAAAGGGGAATTTTTGCTGGATTGGGAGTGGGCGCTGAAGCTTCCGTGGGGAGTGATACTGCTCTTTGGAGGTGGTTTTGCGCTTGCGGAAAGTTTCCGGGTCACCGGCTTGGATGCATGGCTTGGGAACGGTCTTGAGATTTTGCGGGGCATTCCAACAGTCTATCTTATTTTAGCGCTCTGCCTCATAACGACTTTCTTGTCCGAACTTATGTCCAACACGGCGCAGGTTACGATGCTCATTCCTGTCTTGGCAGCCGCGGCGCCAGCGCTGGGCGTGCATCCCTATTTATTGATGATACCGGCCACCATTGCCGCCTCCTTTTCTTTTATGATGCCCGTGGGGACCCCTCCCAACGCCATTGTGTTCGGTAGCGGGTATTTGACCATACCTAAAATGGCGAAGGCGGGGTTTGTGCTGAACATTCTTGGATCGCTTTGGATTACTTTTGTGACTCTAGTTTTACTCAAGCCGGTATTCGGGCTGGGTCCTTTAAAATGAAAGCGCGCGCCTATTTTAAAATACTGATCGTTCATACGCTTTTTTCATTTTTATTTTACTGCGTTGCATGGGCATCGGATGATTTTCAATACTGGTCGCGCGTGACGTTGAAAACCTGGGAACAGGGTCCCTGGAGTTTATCGACGTATGGAGATCTGCGTCTTATGAAGGACGCAAGCGACCCGAGGCTTTATTTGATCAGCGAGCGGCTAGGTTATCGCCGGCTTGAAAATCTGGATTTGGGCCTCAATTATACTTATCTCGAATCAGAGACAACGCTTGCATCGGGCCAGGACAAATTCAAATATCAACACCGTCTGGAGCTTGAGGTAAGTCCTGGTTGGAGTGTTGACGACTGGCTTAAAGTTAAAAATCGTAACCGTATGGAATTCCGTTGGATTGAGGGCCAAGGCTCAGACAACGCCCGTTTTCGCCAACTGTGGGAGTTGTCATTTCCGTTAAAGGACAAATGGCCTTTCAAGGCTTTTTACGTGAACGACGAATACTTTTTCGATTTTAACCGGAGTCAAATCAATGAAAACCGCCTGATTCCGGCGGGAATTGAATTCAAGGTGAATGACAAGACAAGCCTGAAGGTATTTTATATGGTTCAAGCCAAAAAGGGACCAAGCAATTGGTCGTCCAACCAAATCATTGGCACGCATGTGACGATAAGTTTTTAATCTAGGGAGAGGGTTGGAAAATTTGGACAAGACGCAATTCATCGAGAAAATAGATCAGGCGATGTTTCAGGCCAAAGGCTTGGGTAAAAACAGGATGTTTGCCGTCACATGAAACTGCCGGATGATTTCATTAAGAAAATTGCCCATTCTCTCGAGGAAGAGGAAGTGGATATTTTCACCATGACGCTTTACTGCATGAGCTCGGACGATATGAATTATTTTAACGAAAAAGATAAGGAACAAGTGAAACGAATCTTTAAAGTATTGATGGATGATACCAAACATCATGCGGAGCTTCTTAAACTCATCGTGGAAATGGGTGATCATTAATGGAGCCGCGTTTTTATAAGGAACTCTGGAGTTTGCGCTTTAATAAAATGCTCGCTCTTGAGAAAAAAAGCGTTGTGGATTATCAGGCTTTAATCGAGGAATGCAAAAAACGCTTTAAGAACCACTCGATCATCGCACACCTTGAAAGGCTTGTTGCCGACGAAAAAAAGCACATTCTATTGGTTCAAGAGTTGATTCAAATCTTAAACAGGCAGGCCTAAGCGGAAGTTGTGAGGCCGTACCTTTAAGTATGATAAAGTGATCCTACCGAGGAGTGATTATGTTCAGCATTCAAAAGGATCCGTTACGAATTGGACTTAGTTTGCCCATGTTTGTCGCATCTTTGGTCACGCTTTTTACGGGCACATTCACGGGCTTGTTTGGAGTTTGGCTTTATCTGGCCTGGAAGATTACGGTGCCTGAATACATTAAAGTGGGACATGCGCATACCAGTTGGTGGTCCGTTCTGATTTTAATCGCGGCGTTGTTCCTGCCGGCTCTTC
>CAYJXB010000071.1:0-6080 GCA_964374005.1 uncultured Planctomycetia bacterium | reverse complement strand
GTCAAAGCTAAAATCCGCGCAGGCCACAGCCCCGACCCTGATGACGCGTTCATGTTTTACGCGATCGCGCAGGATAAGATCAAGACGGACGGGATCACTTTTTCTCATGTCATCGAAGACATTGAAAGTTTGAACCGCCGCGCGTTTCAGGCGGAGCTTGAGGTCACGGCGCTCTCGGCGTTCGCTTTTTTTCAGGTGGCCGACCGCTACGCGCTGATGCCCTGCGGTGCCAGCATCGGGGATAACTACGGCCCGATCCTGGTTTCCAAGAAATCGATGTATTCCAAAGAGCTTGAGGGCAAGAGAATAGCGGTGCCGGGGCTTCACACGACGGCTTATTTGGCCTTGCGCCTCTTCCTGCCTGATTTTAAAGAAGTCGTCGTGCCTTTTGACAAAATCTTAAGCGTCGTGGAAGCCGGCGAAGCGGACGCAGGACTCCTCATTCACGAGGGGCAGTTGACCTACGAGAAATTGGGTTTTAAAAAAGTCGCCGACCTTGGGGAATGGTTTCATGAGATGACGAAATTGCCCCTGCCGCTGGGCGTGGATGTGGTACGCAAGAATTTAGGGCGCGACGTGATGAGGAAAGTGACAAAGCTTTTGAGGACCAGCATCGAGTACGGGCTTAAGCACCGCGCGGAAGCGCTCGAATACGCACTCAAATTCGGCCGGGGTATCGAGCGCGGGACGGCCGACGAGTTTGTGGGAATGTACGTGAATGATGACACGGTGGATATGGGCCGCAAAGGCAAAGAAGGGCTTTTGAGGCTTCAACGCGCCGCGACGGAGCATGGTTTCCTGAAAAATCCGCCGAAAATCGAATGGGTGGATATGTAAATAAGCGCCTGATTTACGGAGCCGTAGGCGACGTCAAATCAGCCGCGCGAATTTATCCCAAAGGAGACGCCCCAGCGTCGACGTGGGATCAAGGAAGAAATCAATGAATAAAGGTAAAGACGCCAGTTTCATCCAAGAGTCGTCCGAGTGGGTGCGGAAGCCGAAGAACATAGACGCGAATCTCAAGAATTATTTTAAGACTTACAAGACATTTCAGTGGCGCAGTGTCGAAAAAGAATTTGACTGGTACCGGACGAAAAAAGTGAATGTCGTCCATGAGATGATTGACCGGCACGCCGCCGGCCATCGCAAGAACAAAGTGGCGCTTTACTTCTGGGATCCGACACCAAGCGCGTCTTACCCACGAGGCCGCGACGAGAAATACACATTTTTAGATCTCAAAAAAGAATCCAGCCACTTCGGCAATGTTTTAAAGAAATGCGGAATTAAAAAAGGGGATCGCGTCGGCGTTTTCCTGCCCCGCACTCCCGAGCTTTACATTTCCATCCTGGGGATCAATCGCATCGGCGCGATTCCCGTCCCGCTTTTTGAAGCTTTCATGGAATCCGCGATTGAAGACCGCCTTTTCGACAGTGAGGCCAGTTTGATTGTGACCAATTCCAATTTAAAGACGAGAATTCCGTTCAAAAAACTCCCTCATTTAAAGCGCATGATTCTTGTGGACCATGAGAAACCCGATGATGCCGAAGCCGATGGCGGCGAGCTCACAGTACGCCACGATAACTATCATGAAGAAATGGCAAAGGCGTCCGATGAGCTTGAACCTGCATGGCTGTCAAAAGATGATGGTCTCGTGATCCATTACACCTCCGGTTCAACCGGCAAATCCAAAGGGGCTCTGCATCGGCAGTACGCGATGGTGGGGCATTATCAGACGGCGAAATGGGCGCTGGACCTAAGAGATGACGACGTGTATTGGTGCACGGCGGACCCGGGCTGGGTGACCGGCACTTCCTACGGGATCTATGGGCCGTGGACGCTTGGCATCTCAAGTCTTGTGATCGGCGGCCGCTTTTCCGCGGACCGATGGTATCAGGCGATCGAAAAATACGAGGTTTCGATGTGGTATAGCGCGCCGACGGCGTTCCGGCTTTTGATGTCGCAAGGGGAGGCGGTCGCCAAAAAGTACGATTTAAAAAGTTTGCGTCATATTTGCTCGGTGGGCGAGCCGCTGAATCCCGAAGCACTCCGGTGGATACGAAAAATCACGGGCCTCGCACCGCACGAGACCTGGTGGATGACCGAAACCGGCATGCAGATCATCTGCAACTACCGGGGGCTTGATTTCAAGCTGGGTGCGACCGGCCGGCCTTTTCCGGGGACCTATGCCACGATTGTGGATGAAAAAGGAAAAGAGCTGCCGCCGAACACGCTGGGGAACCTCGTCGTCAAAGCCCCCTGGCCGTCCATGATGAAAGAGATTTGGGGGAATAGAGAAAAGTATCAAGAATATTTCCGGTTAAAAGGATGGTATCTAAGCGGCGACACCGCCTATAAAGACAAGGAGGGTTTTATCTGGTTCGCGGGACGAGCGGATGATGTGATCAAAACAGCCGGCGAACGAGTCGGGCCCTTTGAAGTGGAAAGCGCTCTGGTGCAGCATCCGGCTGTTGCCGAGGCCGGCGTGATCGGCAAACCCGATGAGATAAAAGGCCATATCATCAAAGCGTTCATCAGTTTGAGAGCCGGTTTTAAGCCCTCCGACGACCTAAAAAAAGAAGTCGCTGACTTTGTGAAAAAGAACATGGCCGCGCATGCGGCGCCCAAAGAAATCGAATTCTGTGAAAAGATCCCGAAAACGCGCTCAGGAAAAATCATGCGCCGCGTTTTGCGTGCTTGGGATCAAGGGCTGCCCGTCGGCGATGTCAGCACCATGGAGGAATAGATGGGAAATCTTCAGATGATGCAAAAACTGATGCAGGACGAAAATTTTAAGACGTTTATTTCTCATCCAAAAGTGCAGGAGCTTTTCAAAGACCCGGAGTTCAAGGTCATTGCCCAGACCAAGGATTTTTCTAAAATTCTATTGCATCCAAAGTTCGCTCTGTTAATGCGTGAACCCGAACTTTCTTCGTTGATGGCTAAGATTAACCTAGGCGGGATGATTCAAAGGTGAGCCGACGAGTTGCCTGGGGCGCCTTTTTCTTCTTTGCCGTATTTTTTATCCTTTGGGTGTCTGATGCTTTGGCAGCGGAAAAAGTAGCCGTGACCGATAAAGACGGGGACGGGAAACCAGAGCGGTGGGTGACTTATGATTCTCAAGGTAAAACGAAATATGTCGCCAAAGATTCCAATCATGATGGAAAGCCGGATCAGTTTCAGGAATTCTTAAAGGGAAGAAATTTAATCCTTAAAGAGCAGGACCGGAACTACGACGGTAAAATCGACCAACGCCGGTTGATGCAATGGGACGGCAACAAAAAGATCACGACGTTTATGGACGGCAGACCCGGCTGGATTCCCAATCCTGGTTATACATGGATTTGGAAAGAGGAGGACAATGATTTTGACGGGAAGATCGACGTTTATGCGGAGCGCGGAAATAAAAATCCTTCCCAAGCGAGAATAGGCCAGGAAATACAAAAATGAAAATCATCGGCGCGGGCTTAAGCGGGCTTATCGGCAGAGAGGTGAAGGGCCGTTTGCTTCAACGACATGAGCTTGTTTTATTAAGGCATCAGGGGCCCGCCCCCAGCCTGCCCCAGACCACAACGCGGCAGCTGCTTTGGGATCCCCCTCATTTAGGCGATTGGGCTCGAGAATTGGAAGGAGCGGATGCCGTGATCAATTTGGCGGGCGAGCCGATTGCCGGCAAGCGATGGACCCAGACGCAAAAAATCAGATTGGAAGCAAGTCGAATCCAGACGACGAAAGCCCTTGTCGACGCCATTTCCCGATGCAAAAAGAAACCCAAGGTATTCCTCAACGCCTCGGCGATCGGCTATTATGGCCCGAGAGACAGCGCTGTTTTGGATGAAAAGGTTGACCCTGGATCGGGATTTTTGGCGGAAGTTTGCCGGCGGTGGGAGACGAAGGCGGTGCGGGCGGAATCTCTCGGTGTGAGGACTGTGCGGCTTAGGACAGGCATTGTTTTGGCAAAAAACGGAGGGGCGCTGTCTAAGATGGTCCCGCCTTTTCATCTATTTATCGGCGGACCTTTGGGGTCGGGGACTCAGGTTATGAGCTGGATTCACCTCGAGGATGAGGTCAATGCCATCTTAAAGGCGTTGGAGGATCCCGCGATCCGCGGCCCGGTTAACTTGACGGCTCCGGGGGCGATCACGATGAATGAGTTCGCCAAAACGATGGGGCGTGTTTTGAATAAACCCTCATTCTTCCGGGTTCCACCCATCGCGCTAAAACTACTTTTGGGAGAGATGTCCGAAATGCTTCTGACCGGCCAAAACGTTTATCCTAAAAAGCTCCTCGACGCCGGTTTTAAGTTCAAATATCCCTCGCTTGAGCTCGCCTTAAAAGACCTTCTCCTGTGAATTTCCGGGTTCTCCAGAATTACTTTAAACGCCGAAGGATTGAGTAGACAAATTGACTGTAATATAGTACATTATACACTGTAATAACCAACAATCATGATCAGCCTAAGATCCAAAGTGACGCGCCAAGTGCTGGCGGACCTCTTTCTCCGCCAAGAGGGCTCATTTTATATCAATGAGCTGTCTCGGCGCCTCAAGCTCGACAGCGGTAATTTGACACGCAAGCTTCATGAGCTCGAGGATCTCGGCCTGCTCAAAAGCGATACGCGCGGCCGCGAACGTTATTATTCCCTCAATAAAGCTTACCCGCTGATTAAAGAATATCGTAAAATTGTTCTAAAGACCATCGGCGTGGAGGATGCGCTTAAAAAATTATTGAAAGAAATCCACGGGATAAAAAAAGCGTTCATTTACGGCTCGTATGCCAAAAACCGGATGGATGGCGCAAGCGACATTGATGTGTTGGTTATAGGGGAGCATCGGGCCCTGGATCTGCAGAGGAAGATCGTCAAACTTCAGCACACGCTTTCAAGGGAGATCAATCTGATCAGTCTCTCAAGCAAGGAATACGAAGCCAAACACAAAAGTGATAATTTTTTAAAGTCCATTGAAAGCAAACCGAAAGTGGTTCTCATATGAGCGGGTTCGAACCCGAGTATTTTAAGAAGGTCAAATTCCCCGACACCCAAGTGCAGTCTTTCTTGAAAAATGCGTTTCGTGACCTGGACATTGCCTTAAGAGACGCCTTTCCTGAAGTACGTTTTATGTTTGCGTATCAGGCGCTGGTCAAAGCCGGCATCGCCTATCTTGCCAAGTCAGGCGTGAAGGTCAGGGCCGTTCCCGGGCATCATTTAAAGACTCTCGACAAACTTGGAGAGCTTTTGAAGGACCCGGACGTATCCGCGCTCGGCAACGCCATGAGAATGAAAAGAAACGAGGACCTGTATGGGGACGGCGGATTCATCAGCGAAAAAGAGGCGGACGAGTATCTGGAGTTTGTCCGCTCTGTCCTAGAGAAAATTAAAAAGCATATTCAGTAAACTTCCGCACAGTGCCTGTCGTCAGGCAATACACTGCAAAAAAGTGCTTCGTGTTTTTCCTCATTTCAGTGATAATATACCGCAATGGAGACATTCCTGAAAACTTCCGCCAAACATCGCGGCGCCCACCTGCCGGACGGGCAGGGATCCGCCATGTCGTGTGGCGGAAACTCTGCTGGAGAGCACGGGGCATTCCACTGCCCCGGCCGACGTGCCGCAAGCAAGGGCTGCGGCCAAGTCAGGGGGGGGCGCTTATCGACTGAATTTGAATTAAGATATTTCTCGCCAGCCCTTTTAAAACCCAAGCGTACCGTGGCAAGCGGCGCTCGGGTTTTTTATTTTTTTAAGGGTGTAATGTGAAGAACGCTGCTACCTCAGATCAACGGGCAGATGTAGTCAAGGAGAGGCTTGACCCCTCGGACCTTCTAAAACTGCTTCTGGGAGAGATGTTCGAAATGCTCCTTACCGGCCAAAACGTTTATCCCAAAAAGCTCCTCGATACCGGTTTTAAGTTTAAATATCCTTCTCTTGAGCCCGCTTTAAAAGAGCTTCTTTTGTAACAGATTCTCGGGGTCCTGCAGCGCCTCAGCGTAGGACACTATGTTAAAAGAGAAAAAATTCAGATAACTAACCTTGTCGTGTATGTCTTCAGCCACTTTTGGACACCTGACCTGAATTTTAGTTTGCGGTT
>CAYJXB010000070.1:0-6126 GCA_964374005.1 uncultured Planctomycetia bacterium | reverse complement strand
AAAATCAAACAACATCGGCGCGATCAAGGAAATTTTTGGCCCGAGATACGAACGCTCATGAATATCTTTCCTCAGAGGCGCGAATGGGGAGTGATCAATCAGCATGAAGATCAAACTCAGAAGAATGATCCACCGCAAGGCGCCTAACAAAAGCCCGGTCAACCGATAGAGGAATCCTCCCTTACCCGCATTTAACAACTTGATAAACAGCGCGATCACAAGCTTTGTTAAAAGAAAAGTGACCGCCAGCAGAGAAAAAAACGACAGCGCCGATGCCGCCGCGCTGTTTAAAAAAGTCTTGAGCGTCAAAAACTGGGCCACTGTTTCTTGGAAACGAAACGTGACGATGACCGTGACCAAATATCCGACGATCCTCAGAAACTCGGGAAAAAAACCGGACTTAAAGCCGACGTAGCATCCCCGCAAGACCGCGAGAAAAGCAATAACTTCGACCCAGGTAAGTCTTGAAATAAATTCTTCCAAAACACCTCGCCCTATTTAAATGCAAACGCCTACTATGATACCCACTTACACAACTTGAAGGAGTATACCACCCAAGCCATTCTTTGTCAAATAGTTAATAGATATGAATATTTAGATAACCTAGGCCGCGAGTGTCTCCTCTCGCGGCACAGCGCTCTTCGCCAGAGGACGAATCCGTCCTTCGGCGGAGAGGCAATGGATAGCCTCGTAGCCGCTAGTAAGCGCTAGTCTTAGTATGCCCGCTTGAACCTTTTTCAGGTTTTTTAACTATTTTCTCAAATTTCCCGTCAAAATTGTCATCATATTGTTTCTCAATCAAGCGATCGTGTTCCTCAAAAATCCTGAAATCCGGCTTGCCGTCAAAATTCCTATCCCATTCTTTTTTATAAATCTCGCCTTTGCGATAATAAACCCAGTAGTCGGGCTTTCCATCATGACGAGCTTTGTCTTTCGCGACCACTTTCTCCTTGGAGTCCGCCGCGTGAGCGGCCGACGCGGCCACGAGGAAAATCGTTAGAAACCAGCTAAGATTTTTTTTCATGGCCGACCTCCCGATAAAAAAAGTTCAAACACGATAAAAGATAGATCGCCGCTGTTTCGCTTCTCAAAACCAAGGGGCCAAGGCCCACCGGAATGGCTCTATAGGAGATCGCCAAATCCACCTCTTCGCGGCTGAAATCCCCTTCGGGGCCGATCAAGGCCAGCACACTCCGCGGCGTTGACTGCCTTAGCGCCTCATAAAGCGTCTTTCCCTTAGCCGCTAGCGTCGGAATTAAAATGTGGCCGTATGAATTGGCCTCGCGGCTGATAAATGATGCGTATGGCGCGACAGCCCTGATCTCAGGAATTTTAGATCGGCCGCATTGCTTACAACTTTCCAACGCGATTTTCTCCCACCGATGGATCTTTGACTCCCACCGCTCGCTTGAAAGCTTCACGACGCTTCTCTGAGTAAGAAGAGGAACAATCGAGGACACTCCCAATTCGCAAGCCTTTTGAATTAAAAGCTCCATTCTCTCAGGTTTAATCACCGAAATCGCCAGCGTGATTTGGGTCCCTTGACCAGAGGGTTTCGCAGGGCTTTTATCGAGCATCACTGACAAGCGGCCTTTTTCACGGCCGGTCACAATTCCACGAAATTCGTTCCCCAGCCCGTCAAAGAGAGCCACCACATCTCCCGCCTCAAGCCGCAGAACAGAAATCGCATGGTGGCTTTCTTTTTCGTCGAGCGTCACAACACCGTCTCTGTCTTGCTCAGGTTTGAAATAGAATCGAGGCATTTTGCGTTATCCTATCACACGAATTGTTTAAACAAAAGCACATCCAACTAACCTCTCCCCGCAGCGGAGGCCTTCAATATATTCATTAAACTTATGAATCCTTAATAATGCCCGATTATAAACAAATATAATTAGGTGTATATCTACATGCCCTTGATTATTCGGATATTATTCTTATACTTTAACTTAGGTAGGTTGAGATCAGTAAACATGAGTAACGGTTAAAAACCGTTCATTTTTTTAGCCACTAATTAAAAAATTATAAAAAGGCAGGTGACAATGACTAAAACTATCTGCTCCAAGGTTACGGGCAAAGCGGAAATGGGGAATCGGATACAACTGGCGCATACAAATCAGGCCGGCCAGGTCCTACGGGTATCGGAATATATGGAAAAGGCCGGAGAACACAGGCCGCTCTCCGACATGATCCATTACCCCGACGGTTCTAAAAACCTTCACTTATACAATGAAGCAGGCGATGTGGAGAAGGTTATTCAATATAATAAATTTGGAACACGCATCGATCAGTAGTGACTTTAGCTAGCTGTCCCTTTTCTTCGTCAAAACATCCACCATCCCGCTAAGAACGCCTTCATAATACGGACCTCTTCCTAAGGGATTTCTTCCGCCACCGATCATCATGAGGATATTTTACTGCGCGGCGGAAAATTAAGCGAGCGGCTAACGTTTCACAAAGCTAAGCTGATCTTAATAGCGGCGTTTACCCGCTGCAACAATAAATCAGGCAGATGGCCAATTTTTTTCTCAAGGCGGGTTTTGTCAATCGTGCGGAGTTGAGATAAAAGGATAGTCGAATCCGATTTAAGATTCCCCACGCCTTTAGAAACAAATACATTCGTGGGATACTCTTTATCAAAACTTTTGGTCGTGAGCGGAGCGACGATAGTCGTTGGTGAAAATTCATTCCCCACGTTATTTTGAAACACCACCACCGGCCGATGGCCTGCCTGTTCAGACCCGCGGACAGGATTGAGATTCACAAGATAAATCTCCCCTCGCTTAATCAACATGTCGAAGCGACTCTTTATCCATCTCTTCAAAATCACGGAGGATGTTTTTGGCCTCCGACGCCATGGCCTGATAACCTTCTTTCAACAATTCGTCCACCCTTTTTCTCCTCTTTAATTCGAGATAAACCCGTACGGCCTTCTGAAGCAGCGTGCTGCGCCGCGTGTGTTCGCGCTTGGCTTCGAGGTCAAGTTCTTGCCTTAAATCCTGTGGAAAAGTGATGTTAAGATGCTCCATGTGAGGCCTCCCTGAGTATGCATTTAAAGTATACATTATAGTATTCATTTATGCAAGCCTCTTTCCTCAACGCATCCCCTTACTAAATAAGACGACTGAGGCACTTGTTTTCTTGCAGGAATTTTTCAGGATTTTGTGTATGATTAACGAACAGGGAGTGATATCGAAGAGTTAAATGCGGCGACCAGAGAACCAGACGATCAGGGAGTGGGTATCAGGACATCAGAAGATCAGGCGTACTTCCTGGTACCCTGATTTCCTGATAATCTGCATCCTGATACCCTGATCACCTGATATCCGTTATTCTATACCTTCACGCTCCATAAAGGAATCTTAAGCCGCTGCCTAAAAGTCTCGTCTTTCAGGAGATTCTTCTTCCTCGGCGCCCAGTCTCCGCGGGCGTCGAGATGTTGATTAAATTGAGTCAGGCCGCAAGCTCTTGCTCGCGGCACGTCGGCCGGGGCAGTGGAATGCCCCGTGCTCTCCAGGCGGTCCGTTGAGCCAAGATGGAGCGTGTGTTTGCCGTAAACCGAATTCACCTCGTCCACGACTTTGGATATTTCTCTTAAAGCTTTGATGCGGCAGGTGTCTTGAAATAGGTCGTACTGCGTTTCCTTTTCAACCTCCAAATGATTTAGGACGATGCCCGCCTTCCGGTATTTTAAAGAAGGGTCAAACAGCGCCTCAAAGAGTTTCGAAGCCATCTCGACCGCTTCGAGCGTCGAGGCCGTGGACCTTGAAAGCTCGGCATAAAGACCCTTGCCGCGAAACTCGTGATTCACAAGAAAGATACTCAAAGTTTTTGCCCGCAAATGATGCTGTCTTAGCTTGATGAACGCTGATTCAAGATTTCTTAAAAGTTGGGCTCTGACAAAATCTTTATCATTCGACGGCGGAGTAAAGGTCTTTGTTTTACTTAAGGATACTTGATCGGGTTTGGGTTGGGTGTTAATAGGATAAACGGACTCCCCTCTTAATTCATGCCACAGCTCCGTCCCTACTTTCCCAAAGAGTTTTTTTGCAAAAACTTGCGGCCTCATAATAAATTCATACACCGTGTGAATCCCATTCTTCTTTAAAAGGGCGACACTATTCGGCCCAAAGCCGCAGACGCGCTCGGTGGGGATGGCTTTAAGATAATGATGAAGGTCGTAGCCCTTGACACACTTAAAGCCGGAGGGCTTATTTTCTTTCGAGCAAATCTTCGCCAAGGACTTCGTGAGACTTAAACCAATAGAGACAGTGATCCCAAGCTCCGATTCTACGGTTTCTTTTATTTTAAGCGCTATCTCCTCGTAGGAAGTGCGGTAAATCCTCCGAAGCCCGGAGAGCTCCGCGAACGCCTCGTCAATCGAATATTCTTCCACATCCGGCGTGAAGCGCCTTAAAATCCCGTAGAATCTTTTTGAAAATAAAGAATAGGTTTCATAGTCGCTTGGGAGAAGCACGGCGTCGGGGCATATCTTTTTAACCTCAAAGAGTCTCATGCCTCGGACGACTCCCCGCCTTTTGGCTTCGTAGCTCATCGCCGAGGCGATGCCTCTTTCTTTGCCGGTGATGACGGGCTTGCCTTTAAGCTCCGGATTCATGGCTTGTTCGACGCTTGCGAAGAAAGCGTCACAGTCCACATGAATGATGGCCTTGGGGAGAGAATGGAGCGTGATGGGCGGGTCGTTATTTGTATTTTCGGATAACAGCAATGATCACTCCCCCGACATTTAGCTCCTCTTTGGGCTTAATGGGCGGGTACTTCTTATTGGCGGCCACAAGGCACACTTCTTTACCCGCTTTTTCGTAGTATTTCATCGTCCATTCATTGTCAATCTGCGCTATCACGATATCCCTATGCTTTGGCTGTCTTCCGCGCTCGACCAACACAAGATCCCCTTCCCGAATCCCCGCCTCGATCATCGAGTCGCCCGTGACTTTGACGAGATAGGTTTGTTCAGGGTGCTTGATGAGATATTCATCGAGACTCAAAGTATCCACGAGCTCTTCTTCGGCGGGGCTCGGCCATCCGGCTTGAATGTTCCCGAGGATCTTTACGCCTGTTAATGAATCGAAAAGGATCTTTCCTTGCCGGTCTTTCTTTAAAAAGCCTTTCTTAATTAGTTTGCCGACAAGCTCAAAAGCGGCATTGGTGGATTTGTATTTGAATAGAGTTTTAATTTCACGAAAACTGGGGGGACGTTTATATTCTCGGCAAAATTGACGGAGCTTACTGAGGACTTCTGAAAAATTGATCTTGTCTGGCACCTTTATTATCTCCAAACAAGACTATACTGAACATTCGTTCAGTTGTCAAGAAATGGGTTTAAGACATGCCTCGCTGTCATTGACCGGAGAGTTTACAATCTTGGAAACCGGATACGCTTCCATTTCCTTGTCAGAGTAGGGGTGAAGAAGTCCTGTGAGGACTGTCCCTTCTTTATTCTCGGGATCAAGCCACACGTCACGCGCCTCGCCTTCCAGGATCACAGGCATGCGATTATGGATCTTCTCCATGAGAGAATTAGGCGCGCAAGTAATGATGGTGCAGGTTTTGATTTCGCCGCCTTTAGGGTCTTTCCAATGCGACCAAAGACCGGCAAATGTAAAGGGTTCTCCTGATTTTAAATGAATAAAATACGGCTCTTTGCCCCGAGTGCCTACTGCCCATTCATAAAACCCGTCGGCGAGGACGAGGCATCGGTGTTTATTGAGAAGCCCTTTGAAGCTCGGCTTCTCGGCAAGCGTCTCGGCGCGGGCGTTGATCATCCGGGCGCCGATGGTTTCGTCTTTGGACCAGGAAGGGATAAGACCCCAGCGCAAAGACTCGATGTGCCGTTCCTTTTCATTCCGGATCACCGCGATAGGATTGGATGGCGCGATATTATACCGGGGATTTAAAAGATCTGCCTCGGCTTGAGGGACTTTTAAATCCTTGGCTTTAATTTTTTTGGGTTTGGAAAGAGAAAATCGGCCGCACATTCAAGTCTCTAAAAAAATCCTCATTATAATCACGATTATATTACCGATTATTTCTCACCGCGCTTTGGGTCAATTCTCCGAAGGCCGCAGTGTGAGTGAGATGCAGTCAAGGAAAAATTTGACCCCT
>CAYJXB010000069.1:0-6161 GCA_964374005.1 uncultured Planctomycetia bacterium | reverse complement strand
AACGACCTTCGGGTTATGAGCCCGACGAGCTACCAGGCTGCTCTACCCCGCGATATTTTTATCATCTTCTCGCACAACCTTATAAACGATCTCGCCTTGCCGTGCCTTGTTAAACTTTTCCCGCGCGACTTTCTCGAGGTAGGTTGGATCTTCCCTCAGAAGCCACAGCTCACGCTCAAGCTGCTGGTTTTCTTTTTTCAGCTTCTCGAGTTCCGCTTCCAGGTTTCCGCGCCGCTCCCGCAATTTCCATACCTGCACGACACGCGGCGCCGTGATCACGATAAAGAGCAAAATCAAGAGGCCGTAAACGACGGCCGCCGCCGGCCTTTTCACGCGATTCTCAAGCCAAACCGTAGCGGGCTTTTTTGCCTAACGCTTCCTCGATACGAAGAAGCTCGTTGTACTTGCAAATACGGTCCGTCCGGCAGGCGGATCCGGTTTTAATCTGGCCGCATCCTGTCGCGACAGCGATGTGAGCGATCGTGGTGTCCTCAGTTTCACCGGAGCGATGTGACAAGACGGCAGTATAGTCATTTTTATGGGCCAAGTCAATCGCGTCGAGCGTCTCGGTAAGAGTGCCGATCTGGTTGACTTTAATGAGAATGGAGTTGGCGACATGGCGATCGATGCCCATCTGAAGGCGTTTGGAATTCGTGACAAAAAGGTCGTCGCCGACGAGCTGGATCTTTTTGCCTAAAACCTTGGTCAAATTCTTCCACCCGTCCCAATCATCCTCGGCGAGCCCGTCTTCGATCGAGAAGATCGGGTATTTCTCGACCCACTTGGCGTAGAAATCCACCATGTCCCCGGCGCTTTTTTTGGGCTCCGCTTCCGCCTCGAGCCAATAGGCTCCGTCCTCATAAAAAGAACTGGAGGCGGGGTCGAGCGCGATTTTGACATCCCGGCCGCTCTGATAACCCGCTTTTTCCACGGCTTCTAAGATCAGCTTGATGGCTTCTTCGTTCGAACGCACATTCGGCGCGAAACCGCCCTCATCCCCGACCGAGGTGGACATTTTTTTGTCATGCAGAATTTTTTTTAAATG
This sequence comes from uncultured Planctomycetia bacterium, assembly GCA_964374005.1. Classification (GTDB taxonomy): domain Bacteria; phylum Omnitrophota; class Gorgyraeia; order 2-02-FULL-51-18; family 2-02-FULL-51-18; genus CAYJXB01. The sequence goes on along the minus strand of CAYJXB010000069.1, from coordinate 5,116 downwards.
ATGAAACACTTCCACGCCCATCCGCAGCGCCTCGGAGAAAGTCTTGCCACCAAACGGCATGATCATGAACTCCTGAAGGTCCACGTTATTGTCCGCGTGAAGCCCGCCGTTTAAAATATTCATCATCGGCACGGGCAAAAGATTCGCCTTCGAACCGCCGAGATAGACATATAAAGGAACGCCTTTCGAATCCGCGGCCGCCTTCGCGACGCTCAAAGAAACGCCGAGGATCGCGTTCGCGCCCATGTTCTTTTTATTTTCAGTGCCGTCTATCTTGCAGAGCTTGTCGTCTGTTTTTTTCTGGTTAAAAGGGTCCGCGCCTCTCATTTCCTTGGCCAGAGCTTCGTTCACGTTCCTGACCGCCTTCAAAACGCCCTTGCCCAGATACCTTTTCTTGTCTCCGTCGCGAAGCTCGACCGCCTCGTGCTCCCCCGTGGACGCGCCACTCGGCACTGCCGCCCTTCCGAACGACCCATCGGACAGAAGGCAATCCACCTCGACCGTGGGATTGCCCCTCGAATCTAAAATTTCACGCGCCTTGATTTCTTTGATGACCGCTTTTGGCATCATTTCCTCTCTAAATTTTTTAGGACAAGCGCTAATTATAAACCAACGTTGTCATTCCCGCAACGCTTTTGGCGGGAATCAACCGTCATCCTGACCCTGAGCAAAGCGAAGGGGAAGGATCCCACAAAAGATTTTTCTGTGAGATTCTTCGACAACTTCGTTGCCTCAGAATGACGATAGGTTTGATTATAACTTTTTAATATACTTCCTAATCGCGAGAGGATAAATCTCGTGTTCAACACAGTGGATTTTGGATTCGAGGGATTTTAAGGTGTCGCGCTTGGAAATGCGGACTTTTTTTTGGAGGACGATTGGGCCGGCGTCCACGTCTTTGGTCACGACATGCACCGTGACGCCCGTCTGTTTCTCCCCCGCCTTAAACGCGTCGCGAATGGCATGCGCGCCTTTGAATTTGGGAAGAAGCGACGGATGAATATTCAAGATCTTGTTTCGATAAGCGCGGATGAAAGAAGGCGTGAGAACCCGCATGAACCCAGCGAGCACGACAAGATCTACCTTTTGATTTTTTAAAACGCGGACGATGAGCTTCTCGTAGGACGTGCGGTCTTTAAAAAGCTTCGGGTTAAATAAAAAAACGGGGACTTGATGTTTATGCGCACGCCGGAGAGCGATGGCCTTGGGATTATCGCAGATCATCAGCGCGATGTGAGCGCGCAGTTTCTTTTTGCGGACCGAATCTAGGATGGCCTGAAAATTGGACCCGAAGCCCGAACAAAAGACGGCGAGGTTCACCCCACCACCTCTTTTTCAATCCAAAGGATTGATGAATTCGCCTGCGGCGAATTCTTTCGCCCCACCACTTGTTTTGTTCGCGAAGCGAACTGATTGCTTTGCAATCGTAAAAAATAAGTGGTGGGGCGAAACAAAAGAAGTGGTGGGGTCACCCCGAAAGTGCTCGATCCAGTTTCTTCTGAAGATCGACCTTGCTCATGGCACCCACGATACGCTCGGCTTCCTTGCCGTTTTTAAACAGGATCATCGTAGGAATGTTCATGACGCCGAATTTGGTCGGGGCATCCTGATTTTCATCCACATTGAGCTTACCTATTTTCAATCGGCCCTGATAGCCGGGGGCGATCTCCTCGAGAATCGGGCTCATGAGGCGGCAGGGGCCGCACCATTCCGCCCAGAAATCAACCAGCACGGGCACATTGGATTTACTCACCTCGGAATCAAAATTGGCATCCGTGATCTTTAAAGTGCTTGCTCCCATAGTTTCTCTCTTTATCTGATCAAAAACTATTACTATCCAGATAACAATGCCAAGCTAGCGGTCAGAATTGAACTGACGACCTGCTGTTTACGAAACAGCTGCTCTACCAACTGAGCTACGCTAGCAAAATTTATTTCTTCTTTCCTTCAAGCCTTTTGCCCCAACGCTCGGAATACTCGGTCAATGCGTCTATAAGCGGCTGAGAGGATGGCTGGATCGTCACCGCGTTGCCCAGCAAAATATCTTTCGAGGTAACGTATTTTCCGTAATAAGCCGTGTTGGAATTGTTGTCCTGAGTCAGCACGGCGCCGTCGAGTGCAACGCCGGCAAAAAGACCGCGGGTACGGGAATAGGACAAGATCCCGGCACGTAAGGTCAGGTCCGTGCTTGCTTCCGAAGCCCTACCCACAGGCCCCGCCGCCACGTCGGCGCCGGCGCCCAACGTAAAGTTGTTCGACAAGAGCCCTCTCATTCCCCTTTCATTCAGGATCACGAGAATCAAATCCGTGGCCGAGGCGCCGATCTGAAACCCCCAACCGCCTCCGCCGATCGTCGAAAACGCCACAGGGCCCCATTTGCCGGTGTTCTCATCCCGCTTTAAAACCACGCCTCGGCCCCATCTGGCGCTGAAAATGAATCCGCCTTTTAAAACATTCGGGTAGATCGCGATGGCCTTGCATTTGGCCAAAAGTTCTTCCGGGATGCTTTGGTCCGGCGCCATCATGATCTCTTTCATTACTTCCTTGGCTTCCCATATCCTTCCGTCAAGCTCCGGGTTAGGATCCGCAAAGGACGGCGCGATCAAAAAACTGGCTGCGACGAGCGACATTCCAAGAAACGCGCTTAAGATTTTATTCTTCATGAGCATCCCCCGTTTTTGACATTTTGGACATTAAAACACCCCTGCGAAATGGCAGGGGTATTTTAACACAATGCCCGTAAAAATCAGTTCAATAAATTTATCGAAATTCCTTCGATGGCGCCGTAAGCCCCACCGGGGCGTTTCTCACCGGCACCTGGATCTGTTTCGCCAGACCAAAAACCCACAAAAGCTGGATCGTGCGGTAGGTGAGATCTATTTCCCACCAGCGCATGCCGTGACGGGCGGATCGTTGAAACGCGTGATGATTGTTATGCCAGCCCTCGCCGAAACTTAAAAGCGCGACCCACCAGTTATTTTTGGACTGATCCGTCGTCTGAAAGGAACGGTAGCCCCAAACATGGGACGCGGAATTCACAAACCAGGTGCTGTGATAAACGATCACTGACCGCACAAACATACCCCATACCACAAAAGACCAGCCTCCCAGCCAATAAAGGATCACCGTCAAAAGAACGGCCGGTAGTGTGTGGTAGCGGTCAAGAAAGATCAGGAAACGGTCGTTGGCCATGTCAGGGGTGTATTTTTTATATTCTTCAAACTTTGCGAGATTTTTTTCACGGCCAAAAAGCCAGGTCATGTGCGCCCACATGAAACTTTTTAGCGGACTGTGCGGATCGTTCTCGGTGTCGGAATAAGTGTGATGATAACGGTGAGCCGCCACCCATGAGATCGGTCCCGACTCGCCGGCCAGACATCCTACAATGGCCAAGAAATATTCGACGGGCTTTGGTGTCGAGAAACTGCGATGGGTAAAATAGCGGTGATACCCGAGGCAAATCCCGATGCCGCCGGTGAACCAATAAAGGAATAGACACACCGCGAGCGCCTTCCAGCTGAAAGTAAAAAAACTGGCGAGCGCGCCGATATGCATGAATACGATCCAAGACAGCACGATCCAATCATCCGGAGTGCTGAACCTCGCCCTTCTTAAAAAAGGGCTGTCCAGCGTGGCCTCTCCCGCTTTTTTGAGGGATTCAAGTAAATTTGGTTTATTCAACAATTCAGTTTTCACTGGTCATCTCCTACCTTCCTATACTCTAACAGTTTCGATTAATTCGTCCAATTCATTCTTTAGCACCGGCAAAACCTCATGATAGCGGAAAGAGCCGATGGGTTCCGATTTGCGCTTCACGGTGACCGTGCTGGGGCCGCACCACAGCCCCAAGTCTGCGTCATCCGTCTCCCCCGGCCCGTTCACGCGGCAGCCCATCACGGCAATCGTGAGCCGGTGCTCGTTCGCGTAAGCCGCCATTTGCTTTACTTCCATCGCCAATTTTACAAAATCCGCGTTTTCCACGCGTGAGCAAGAAGGGCATGAAATGATGTTGAGCCCTTTGCCAAAGTCGGGGACCGAGATAAACTTGCCTTCCTTTATGTCCTTCAGGATCTGCCGTCCCCAGACGATCTCCTCGTACTTATCCGCGTTGGCGACCGTCAAGGAGACGCGTACCGTATCTCCGATGCCGAGCGGAATGAGCTGTTCAAACGCGATCCGCGTCTTGATGACGCCGTCCGGCAGCAGTCCCGCTTCCGTCACGCCCAGATGAATCGGCACGTCGGGACGTCTTTTTTCAAATTCTTTATTGCATAAAACTACTTTTTTTGGGTCCGAATCCTTAAGGCTCACCACGTAATTGGTGAAACCAAAATCATCCATCCAATCGCAATGCCGGGCCGCGCTCTCGACGATCGCCTGAACATGATCTCCATGAAAGCGATCCAAAAAATCAGGCGCGACCGAGCCGCAATTGACGCCAATTCTCAAAGCCAAATGGTGGTCTTTGGCGATCGCCACAAGCCATTTTACTTTTTCTTCTACCGGCTTATTTTTTTCCAGGTGATGCAAATGCCCGGGATTGTAGCGGATTTTATCCACGAAAGGCGCGACCTCGCGCGCCAAAGGGAAATTTTCCTGCAAGTCCACGACCAGGCGCGCTTGGGTGCCCTTGCGGATCTGGCCAAGGGCCTCGACGTCTTTTTTGTTGTCCACGGCCACACGGATCAGATCAGCTCCCGCTTTACGTAAATCCTCAATCTGTTTTAAAGTGGCGCCGATATCTTGGGTGCGTGTGGCGCACATGCTTTGCACCGCGATAGGCGCACCGCCGCCGATTTCAAGATCCCGTACCTTGATTTTTCTTGTTTTCAAACCCACGGGACTAATTATTGGCTATTGGCAGATTGGGAACTCATAGGACAATTGCTTTTGGCCATCATCGGACACGAAGATTTTGACATCGTCGGACAACCTGACTTGTAAGCGCATTTTATCGTCGCGCACGCGGCAAACAAAATCGCCCCCACCATGACAAGAATCCCTATCGCCTGGCCCAGAAGCCTGATGCCCTCTTTCTCTTTCGAGGCGTCCACAAACACCTTATAACCCAACGCCAGGGCTATGAGAGCTAACGCTACGGACATAGTAACCTCCT
>CAYJXB010000068.1:0-6217 GCA_964374005.1 uncultured Planctomycetia bacterium | reverse complement strand
TCCCGGACTTTTCCGGGATTGGCTTTGCCCTGGCTTTTTTTCATCACCTGCCCCACCAAAAACATGGCGGCCGTTTCCTTGCCCGATTTGAAATCCTGCACGACTTTGGGATTGCTTTCCAGCGCTTCCTCAATCCACCTCTCGATCGCCGCGTCATCGGAGACCTGTTCCAAACCCTTTTCGATCATGACCTCTTTGGGACTGCGGCCCTTTTCCATCACTTCCGGCAGCACCTTTTCTTTCGCCGCTTGCAAACTCACCACTCCGCGCAGCACGAGCCCGCTTGTTTCCACAAGCAGCACCGGAGTCAGCTTCGTGTCCTCAAGACTCACGGCGCGGTCACCCAGATAGCTAAAAACGGGGCCCGTGATCCAATTGGCGATCGTCTTTGCGTCGGAGCCCGACCGGACCGAATCTTCAAACAAAGCAGCGATCGCGAATTCCTGGGTTAAAAGAGCCGCATCATAGCCGGACAATCCATATTGGCGCATGAAGCGATCCTTCTTCTGTTTAGGAAGCTCCGGGATGTTTTTTCTCTCTTTCTCAATTTCTTCTCTCGCCACCGAGAAAGGCGCCAGGTCCGGCTCGGGAAAATACCGGTAATCATGCGCTTCTTCTTTGGACCGCATCGAAAGGGTTCTCTGTCGCACGTCATCCCATAACCTTGTTTCTTGAACAATCTTCTCGCCCTTGTCAACGGCGGCCCCTTGCCGCCCAATCTCATAGTGCAGAGCCGCCTTCACGGCCTTGAAAGAATTGAGATTCTTGATCTCCACTCTTTTCCCGAGCGGCTCCTTTTCATTTTCTCTCACGGAGATATTGGCATCGCAACGCAGGTGCCCCTTTTCCATGTCGCAGTCCGAAACACCGATGGATCTCAAAACGGCCTTAAGATTCGTCAGATAGACGTGGGCCTCTTCCGGGCTTTCCAGATCCGGTTCCGTGACGATCTCGAGCAATGGCGTGCCCGCGCGGTTTAAATCCACGTGGCTTGAGTCGGGCGAGCGGTCATGAATTAACTTGCCGGCGTCTTCTTCCAGATGAAGACGACGTAGTCTTATTGTTTTTGTCTTGTCGCCCGAGTGAATCTCGACGAATCCCCCCACTCCGAGCGGACTGTCATACTGGGAAATCTGATAACCTTTCGGCAGATCCGGATAAAAATAATTCTTGCGGTCAAATTTTATCAGCGTTGAGGGCGTGCCTTGCAATGCCAGGACCGCCCGAAGCCCCAGGAGAAAAACCTCGCGGTTCAATACCGGAAGCGCGCCCGGCAGCCCCAGGCAAACCGGGCAGACTTGACTATTCGGCGGACCGCCAAACTCAAGTTTACAGCCGCAGAAAATCTTGGTCAGCGTCTTTAATTGAACATGCGTTTCAAGGCCGATCGTGACGGTGCGCGTCATTTGACGTTTCCAAGCTTTTGATGAAAATCCGTGTTTTGCTCAAAGGCATAGGCCACCCGGTACAAGGTCCCCTCCTCAAAGGGTTTTCCTAAAAACTGAAGCCCCATAGGAAGTTTATCGGCTTTGGATATCCCCGCCGGAATGGACATGGCGGGGATTCCGGCCAAGTTGGCCGAAATGGTGTAAATATCCGACAAGTACATTTCTAAAGGATTCTGGATCTTTTCGCCGAGTTTAAAAGCGACGGTCGGCGCCGTCGGCGTCATCAATACGTCAAACGTCTTAAACGCTTCGTCAAAATCCTGTTTGACTTTCGTCCGCACCTTCATCGCTCTCAGGTAATAAGCGTCATAATAACCGCTCGAAAGACTATAGGTTCCCAAAATAATGCGGCGCTTGGCTTCGGCCCCAAACCCTTGGGCGCGCGTATTTTCATATAGGTCCAAGACGGTGGCCGCCTTCGGATCGCGAAAGCCATACCGCACGCCATCAAAACGCGCCAAATTGGAACTGGCCTCCGACGGCGCCACAATATAATAAACGTTGATCGCATACTTGGTATGCGGCAAGCGGACATAGTCGACCGCCGCCCCCAAACACTCCAGCGTCTTTTTGGCCTGATCCACGACTTGGCTTTTTAAATCTTGATTTTCGAGCGTTTCAACGTATTCTCTGGGAATGCCTATTTTCATGCCTTGGAGACTCTGTCCCAGGCATTTCAGATAATCAGGAACGGGAAGATCAGCGGAGGTTGAGTCCTTGGGATCATGGCCGGCGATCACGCTCAAAATTAAAGCGGAGTCCCTCACATCTTTTGTGATCGGCCCGATTTGATCGAGACTCGAGGCGAACGCGACTAGCCCGTAGCGCGACACTCTTCCATACGTCGGTTTCATGCCCACGACACCGCAAAATGAGGCCGGTTGACGAATCGAACCTCCGGTATCCGATCCCAAGGCCGCGATGGCGGTGTGGTCGGCGACGCTCGCCGCCGATCCCCCGGAGGACCCGCCCGGCACGCGCTCTGGGTCGCGCGGATTTCTGGTCGGCCCGTACACGGAGGTCTCGCAGCTTGAACCAAAGGCAAATTCATCCATGTTGGTCCTGCCGAAAATAACCGCACCCGCGTTCAAAAGTTTCTGAACCACCGTGGCGTTATAAGGCGAGATAAAACCTTTCAAAATTTTGGAAGCGCAGGTCATTTCCTCTCCCTCGACGCAAATATTGTCTTTGACCGCGATGGGAACACCGCTCAAGCCGGAATGGACGGATTTTTCAAGCCGTCTGGGCTGGGGCTCTCTCCGAGCCTCACGGCTCGTAGAGCCGGAGGCCGGCTGTATGTAGGCATGAATGCGCCGGGCGTCGCGGTCTTTGACTTTGACCGCGGAAGCCAGAGAACGCAGGACGTCCTCCGGGGTGCACTCGTTTTTTCGATACAGCTCGGATAACTGAAAAGCTGTTTTTTCCAACAAACTCATTTTGTATTTTCTATGATTTTTGGCACTTCAAAAAATCTTCCGTGTGTGCGGGGAGAAGTTTTAAGAAATTCCTCGATAGGAAGAGAAGGGGTCGGCTGGTCCTCGCGGAATACATTTTTCAGGGCCAAGGGGTGGCTCGTGGGTTCCACTCCTTCGATCGTGACCTCTCGCAATTCGTTGACGAAATTCAGGATCTCGCAGACCTGAGTGACAAAAACCTTCAATTCCTTTTCCTTGAAGCGAAGCCGCGCGAGATGCGCTATAGGCTTTAAGTCAATGGGGCTCACCCCGTTAGACTCCTAAATTTTGAAGTTTGTGACGCAAATGTTTGGAAGCCAACGACGAATCGTATGAGTAATGGTAACGCATTGTTGGTAAGGAGTCTAACGGGGCTCATTGGGTTTGATTATACCAAATTGCTCCGGGTTCCCCAAGACTTTGAGAAAACTCTCCGCCAAGATGTCACTCTGCCAGGGCAAAAGAAGCCCGAGCTTTTCGAGGTCCTGCCGCGTGTGAGGAGAGTGAAGCGCAAGCATTTCAAGCACGGCGTTGGTTGCCAGTAGGCTCGGCTGGATTTTGAGATCACTGCCAATCCTCTCTCTTTCCTTTTTTAAAAGAAGCACCTTTTTCTGTGACGCGGCGCTGGATTTCTCGGGTCTGGCGCCGCTTTTTCTCGGGACAAACGCCTCCGCTGGGAGCGCTTGCGCTTCTTTCAACACGCGGTTCAGCGCTTCCCGGTATTCCCCTTTGACATTTCTTGGCGCGGCGGGCCAGGAGGCAATGTCGCCTGCCGGATGATCTTGTGACCATCGGGCGATGTCCACCAGTGTTTCGGAGGCGATGATCTTAAAACTCGGCCGGTCGCGGCGGCGCGCCTCGGCCTCTCTCCACTCCCAAAGCGATTTGAGCACCGTGAGCGCATTGCCCTTTAACTCTTTTGACCCTTTGACCTGCCAGGCCGGGCGGTTGTCGGATTTGTCTTCCTTGGCGGCCAGAATGTTTTTGAGCAGTTTTTCGCAAGCTTGCTCGTGCCATGCCAATCGGTTTAACGATGCCAATTCTCTTTCAAGCGTGTCGTGGATGGCCTTAAGGTAGTGCGTATCATTGGCCGCGTACAAAAGTAGCTTTTCATTTAAAGGGCGGACGGACCAATCCGCCTTTTGAGCGGACTTCGAGAGAACGACACCGCAATGTTTCTCAGCCAGATCCGCCAACCCCTGTTTTTCATAACCCAGAAGCTGAGCCGCGATCATCGTGTCGAAGATTTCGTGGGGCTCGAACGCGTAAAACCTCTTTAAAATCCGTATGTCAAAATCGGCTCCATGCAAAATCAACGATTTTTGATTCAAGAGCTCGACCAACGGCTTAAGGTCGAGCGAAGCAAGCGGATCGATAATCATGTCCTGCTCCGGAATGCTTACTTGGACCAAACACAATTTTTCAATGTAGTGGTGAAGACTGTCCGCTTCCGTGTCAACCGCTGCCCACGGACTGCGCGCGATGAGCCGGCAAGCGTCATTCAGAAGTTCGGGCGTATCAATGATTAGGGGGTCAGTCCTTGACATTTGGCATCTTTCTGTCAAATGTCAAGGACTGACCCCCAAACTCAGGGGTGGGTTTTTCCGGTCCTTGTCGGAAAGAACGTAAGGAACATCGAGTTTTGGCCACGGGATCGCAAGCGCCGGATCATTCCAAAGGATCCCATGCTCATTTTCGGGAGAATAATAATTCGACACCTTATAAATAAACTCCGTGCCGTCTTCGAGCGAGCAAAAACCGTGCGCAAATCCCGTTGGGACATAGATCATGGTCTTATTCTCGGCGCTCAAAGTCGTGCAGAGATATTTCCCAAATGTTTTGGAGGATTTTCGGACGTCCACCACCACATCAAACGCCTCCCCCTGTACCACACGCATCAGTTTGGCCTGGGCGTTAGGCCCGGTCTGGTAATGAAGGCCTCTCAACACGCCTCGCGCCGAGCGGCTGTGGTTATCCTGCACGAATTCCAGTGAAATACCGTTCCGGTCAAAAAGATCTTTGCGGTAACCTTCAAAGAAAAAACCTCTTCGGTCCTGAGACACGGCGGGTTGAATCAGAAGGACTCCGGAAAGATGGGTCTCGATGAATTCCATGAGATTAATTTTCGTCGATCTGAACGATCAGGGCCTCCAGCGCCTCAGGCGTAGGAGAATCCAATCGCGCATGAAACACCCTCCGGCCTTTGGCTTCGAGCGCTTCCAGATCGCCCATCGCCTGGGCCAATTCCAGATCGGCGAAACTAAACTTTTCACCGGGGATCGTAAGCGCTTCCTGATGAGCGGAGGTGATCACAAGAAAGAACCCCGTATTAGGACCCCCCTTATGCAATTGCCCGGTGGAATGAAGATACCGGGGACCGATCCCGATCGTCACAGGGACATGTGTCAGATCCCGTAGAGAGCGTTGAAGCTCCAAGAGTTTTCGTCGAAGCGGTTTTCGATCGGGAAGAAATGCCAAAATAGCGATGTAATCCCCGGGTCTCACGGCTTTCCAAAAAGAATGGAAGGGACCGCTGGATACTTTCACCGATAACGCTTTTCGAGACTCGGTCATGAGAAGCCGCGCTTTGGTCTTGTCTTTAACCGCCTGAACGTCGGGCTGATTAAACGCGTTGATTTTAAGCAGCGCGCAGGCGATCGCCACGGCCATTTCCCATTTAAAAAACTCGCCGCCCAGCTCCTGTTTGTCCTTCAGACTAAACGCCAGGCACGGATGGCCGCTCTTTTGAAGCGTGGACAAGAGCGTTTCAAGTTCCGCTTTAGGATCCGAATCGAGCGTTAATGCGACAAAAAAGCGATCCTCTCCGTAGATTTCGGGTGAAGCCAGAGGCTCCCCCGCCACCGGGACGATTCCCATCTCTTCTTTGCCGGTGCTTTCAGCGATCAGCTGTTCCAGCCAATCCCCAAAGGCCGCCAGCGTCGAAGACGTAAGGAGGGTGAGTTTGTCTCTTCCTTCCTCCGCGAGAACCGCCATCCCGATTCCCAACATCAACGCAGGGTTCCCAGAAGCGGCGAAATTGGGAGACACTCTCTCCATCATTCGCGACGCTTCGTTCAGAAGCTCTTTGACATCAATGCCGATCAAGGCGGCCGGGACAAGCCCAAAATAAGTAAGCGCTGAAAAACGCCCCCCGACGTCCTCGGGCGTCAGAAAAACCTTGCGGAAGCGATGCGTCTTCGCAAATACTTCCAGCGGCGTTCCCGGATTGGTAATGGCGATAAATTGATCGCCTGCTTTCTCGCCGACGGCCAATTTGGCCCTATCAAAAAAATACTTGCATAGAGAAACAAGCTC
>CAYJXB010000067.1:0-6253 GCA_964374005.1 uncultured Planctomycetia bacterium | reverse complement strand
GCCTTAAAAGCCGTTGACCTTCGGGTCGTGTGGGTTCAACTCCCGCCCTCGGCATTCTTATTTTTATCGGAGGGCTATAAAAATGAAAAAAGTAAAAGCTAGTATTGTCATCGGAATGTTTTTATTTGGCTTTAATTTAGTTCATGCGGAAACGGAACTACGTAACTACAATATACGTAACATTGAAATGAAATATCCCGCGGGTTGGACAAGATGAGACCATCCGGGTCTAGTTGCCGCTTTTTTAAGTGCTCGGGAAAATGCAGGAGATGTTTTTCAAGAGAATGTGAATCTTATCGTTCAGGATTTATCCGCGCAGCCTATGACGTTGGCCGATTACACGTTATTAGCGACTAACCAAGTGGCCAAACTTATATTGGAATCAAAGATGTTGGAATCGGCCGATTTTACTTGGAATGGACTGCCGGCGCACTTTTTGGTATACGAAGGCCGGCAAGCTCAACTTAAGTTAAAGTTTTATCAAGCCTACACGATTAAGGATAACAAAGCATATCTGATGACTTATACGGCCGAACCCGAAAGTTATGACAAATTTTTAAATGACGCAAAACTGATTATTGATTCTGTAAAAATTAAATAGTTTTACAAGTAAGACTAAGGGGCAATTAGCTTCCCATCGGGTTTAAAGAGGGATCCGTCCTCGGGCGAATTAGGAATAATAGGGCCCTCGGCGGACAGTTTGCGCCACAATTCGTGGCGCATCCGCCAAGATTTTTGGCGGAGGTTAGAGCGTTTAAGAGCGATGTTTACGATTTACGTTTTGAAAAGTTTAAAGAACGGTAAGCAATACATTGGCAGCACGTCCAAAGATCTAAAAGATCGTTTAGACTGGCACCGATTGGGGCTAACACCGTGGACGCGTCAAAACGGCCCATTTGAGCTTGTGTATTTTGAAACACGGAACACAAAAGAAGAAGCCTTGCGTCGTGAGAAATATTTTAAAACAGGGCAAGGTCGTAGAACGTTGGAACATTTGACAAAGGTTTTGAAATAATTAAGGGCGCGTAGCTCAGCTGGTTAGAGTACTTCCTTGACATGGAAGAGGTCACAGGTTCGATCCCTGTCGCGCCCACCATATAATGTTTTAAGGGCAAAGGCATGAGCTCAGTTTGCGCCACAATTCGTGGCGCATCCGCCAAGATTTTTGGCGGAGGTTAGAGCGTTTCCTTGACATGGAAAAGGTCGCAGGTTCGAGTCCTGCCGTACCCATGGTTTTTGGCGACGGGTCCTGCCGCTGCGGCAGCTCGTTTTTTGACAAGTGTTCCCTTGTCAAAAAACAAGCGCTCTGCCTGCGCGTCAGCCCTCGCTAGAAAGTTTTGGGCAATACTGGACTCGAACCCTTCATGGGGAAGGAAAGGCGCCGAGTCCTCACGTGAAAGGGGGAGTACGATGCAATTAGATAAAATTTTTACTCAACTGAATGATCTTCTTCCTAACTGGTGGATTCTTGTAATTGGAGCAATCGTTGGAGTTGTCATGTACTTTGTGAATAAAAGAGCTTTGCAAAAGCTTGGGGAAGATAAAGCTAAACTATTAGAAAGCCAAATTCGAAATAAGACATCAAAATATGTAAAAATATTCTTCTGGATGCCGATTTGGATGATTATCGCTGTCAGCCTTGTTATAATTTTCGTTTTTATTACACGATGATATCCACTTGTTGATTCGGCAATTAAAAAATTGACGGGGTAATGTTACCTAAATGTCTCTGATCTACATCGGTAAATCAGGCCATAAGAAAGTTTTTATTACACCGTTCAGTATTGATCCTCAAGGGGGTTGTCTTTATTTGCAGTTTAGCAGTGAGAAAGTTGCCGAGACACAAGAACACACTGACTTTATCAACATAGACTTGGATAAAAAAGGCGGGCTTGTGGGTATAGAGTTTGTGGGTTTTAAAAGAAGAGGGTTGGACATTTAGTATTACTTTATGGTATACTTTATTCATACTATAGTATACAAGGAGGTTTGGCATGAGCGTCAATGCGGTTAAGATCGCGATTAGTTTACCGAAAAACGTCATAAAGGAAGTCGAACAACTACGCCACAAAATGGGTTTGGGTAGAAGCCAAGCAATATTGGAGGCTGTTTCGTTGTGGCTCAAAAAGAAACAGGAAGAAGCTATGGACAAGAAATATGCGGAGGGCTATAAAAAGAAACCTGAGAATCCAGACGAAATAAATCCTCTCTTTTTTGCCAGTCTTTCCAGTTTTTCAAAGGATAAGTGGTGATGCAAAGAGGCGAAATTTGGTGGGCTGATTTGCCGGAACCAGCCGGCCGGCATCCTGTTGTGATTTTATCGCGAAACAAAGCTGTGCAAGTTCGGGAGTTTGTTACGGTGGCGGAAGTTACGGGCACAATTCGGCATATTCCCGTTGAAGTGATTTTACATAAAAACGATGGAATGTTGAAAGAGTGCGTTGTAAATTTGGACTCCATTTACACAATTTCAAAAAAATTTCTCGCAAAAAAAATTACAGATTTAAACCCAACTAAACTAGAAGCTATTGAGATAGCTCTCAAGTATGCTCTGGATTTGAAATAATGCCCAAACTCACTGAACAATACACTGATCTTGATAAGCTCCGTCATAGTTGTGCTCATGTATTGGCGCAGGCGGTGAAGCGGAAATATCCGAACGCGAAGCTCGGCATCGGCCCGCCGGTGGAGCAGGGATTTTTTTATGACATCGAGCTGCCAGAGCCCTTGGGCGAGGAAGATTTGAAGGCGCTCGAGACCGAAATGGAAAAAATCGTGAAGGCCGATTACCCTTTCGAAAAAAAACAGGTATCGGCGACGGAGGCGAGAAAAATTTTTAAGTCGAAAAACGAAACTTATAAACTCGAAATGATTGATCAGCTGGAGAGCACGGGGCATTCCACTGCCCCGGCCGACGTGCCGCGAGCAAGAGCTTGCGGCCTGGAGGGGAGCGAGGACATTTCGATCGTCGTGGACGGGGATTTCACGGACCTTTGCAAGTATCCTCACGCGCCGTCCACGGGGCTGATCAAGGCGTTTAAATTGACGAGTGTGGCCGGCGCTTACTGGCGCGGGATCGAGACCAACCCCGTCATGCAGCGCATTTATGGCACGGCGTTTTCGTCTAAAAAAGAACTTGATGAATTTTTGAGACTGCGTGAAGAAGCCAAGAAGCGCGACCACCGAAAACTTGGGAAAGAGCTCGATTTTTTCTCGATCCAGGAAGATGGGGGCCAGGGGCTCATTTTTTATCATCCGAAAGGCGCGCTTCTTCGGTATTTGATCGAACAATTTGTGACAGAGGGACATTTAAAGCGCGGTTATCAGTTCGTGATTGGCCCGCAGATACTCAAGAGCGACGTGTGGCAGCGTTCGGGGCATTATGAATACTACAAAGACAACATGTTCATTTTTAAGACTGAGGACCAAAAGGAATACGCGATCAAACCGATGAATTGTCCGGGCCACATGTTGATCTACAAAACGAGCGGCCGAAGCTACCGCGACCTACCGTTAAGATTTTTCGAAATGGGAAATGTGTGCCGGAATGAAAAATCGGGTGTCCTGCATGGCCTCCTGCGTGTCCGGAATTTCACGCAGGACGACGCGCATATTTTTTGTTTGCCGGATCAGCTGGAGAAAGAAATCGACGCGGTGCTCGATTTTGTTTTTTATGTGCTGGATACTTTCGGATTCAAAGAACGCGAGATCGAGGTCAGTACCCGCCCCGAAAAATCAATCGGGACAGACGAGGATTGGAAAAAGGCCACCAGCGCCCTTGAAGGCGCTTTGAAATCCAAAAAAATTGATTACAAAGTGTGCGAAGGCGAAGGCGCTTTTTACGGCCCTAAGATTGACATCAACATCAAAGACGCGCTGGGCCGCTCCTGGCAGTGCAGCACGATCCAATGCGATTTCGCGCTTCCGGAAAGATTTGAGCTCGAATACACAGGCGCCGACGGGCAAAAACACCGGCCCGTGATGTTGCATCGCGCGATTTTAGGAAGCGTGGAACGCTTCATGGGGACACTGCTTGAGCATTATGCAGGCGCTCTGCCGCTTTGGCTTTCCCCGGTGCAGGTGAGTCTAATCCCCGTGGCGCAGCCGCATGAAGATTACGCGAAAAAGATTTCAAAAAGTTTGCAAGAATCCGGTTTTCGGGTAGAAATGCAGGAAGCATCGGATACGCTAGGCGCCCGTATTCGAAATGCGCAGACCGAGAAAGTTCCTTATATGCTGATCTTGGGAGATAAGGAAATCAGCGCGAAAAAGATCGCCGTGAGATCCCGAAGCTTGGGGGATCTTGGGCAGATGACGCTCTCTGATTTTATCAAGAAAGCGCAGAGTGAGGTTAATAGGAGATCTGGCTAAGTTGTTTGGTTAGGGTTAGGATGCCAGTCTGGTTGTTTGGTTAGGTTGTTGGTAATTTTTCCTTATTCCCTAACCTAACTACCAAACCGACTTCCTTACCGTTACCCAACAACCAGAAAACAGGAGGTGATTCGATTTCAAAAGACAGAACAAGAATAAATGAAGGGATCCGCAATGCTCAGGTAAGGTTGATCGATCAGGACGGAAATCCGGCGGGAGTCGTCGCGATTGACCAGGCGCTGCGGCTGGCGAAAGAGGCCGAACTGGATCTTGTGGAAGTCGCCGCGCAGGCCTCGCCACCGGTTTGCCGCATCATGGACTTCAGTAAGTTCAAGTACGACCAGGCGAAGAAGGAAAAAGAGGCGAGAAAAAAACAGAAAGTCATTCATCTCAAGGAGATCAAGTTTCATCCTTTCATTGACGAGAATGATTACAAGGTCAAGCTTCACAACCTCGAAAAATTTTTGAAGCACGGGGACAAAGCGAAGATCACAATGGTGTTCCGGGGACGCGAGATGAATTACGTCGTGACCGGCAGAAAGGTCCTGGAGCGTCTGGCGCAGGACATCGCCGTCATCGGAGAAGTCGAAAAGGCCCCGTACATGGAAGGCCGGATGATCACGATGATCATCATGCCAAAGTGAATGTGCGCCAGACTTACGGAGCGAAGCGACGTCAAGTCTGTCCTGCGCACATTCATCCCGAGAAAGCGCGACCTAGCGCTGACGAGGGATCTAAAACAAGATTGCTTCGCCACGCTTAACGGCCTGGCTCGCAATGACAATGAAAGGTAACAATGCCAAAACTGAAGACGAACAAATCCGTCCAAAAACGGTTTCGCAAGACAAAAAGCGGAAAGTTTGTGAAAATGCGCGCCGGCAAGCGCCATTTGTTGCAATCCAAATCCTCCAAACGCAAGCGCCACTTGAGAGAGAGCGACCTCGTGAGCGGTTCGATGGAGAAACAATTGAGGAGGTTGTTGCCTTATGCCTAGAGCCAAAACAGTGCCCGCCGGGCGAAGACGCAGGCGGAAATTCTTAAAGCGCGCGAAAGGGTTTGTGGGAGGCCGTCACCGGCTTTACCGCACGGCCCGTGAGACCGTGCAACGCGCGCTGATGTTTGCGACACGCGACCGCCGCGACTCAAAAGCGGTGATACGCCGGCTCTGGATCACGCGCATCTCGGCCGGAGCTGTCGCCAACGGCATCACCTACAGCCGTTTTATCGGCGGTCTGAAAAAAGCCAAGATCGAGCTGGACCGGAAAGTCCTGGCGGACCTGGCGCACAGTGACAAGAAGGTGTTCGCGGAACTGGTCGGCATTGCGAAAGGTCAATAATAAAGGCAGGTCATGATAAAAGAATTAAAATCACTCGAAGAAAGCGCGAAGACGGAGCTTGCCTCATTATCCGATCCAAAAACCATCCAGGAGTTAAAGATCAAATACCTGAGTCGCAAGGGGCTTTTTGCGTCACTCTCCGCTCAAATCGGGCAGGTATCTCCTGAAGAGCGGCGCCTGGCCGGGCAGGAAATGAACCGCGTCAAGCTAGCGCTCGAGGAAGTTTTTTCCGCGAAAGAGAAATCAATCGCCTCTCGAGAAAACTCTTCCGTCAAGAAAATCGACACGACAATGCCTGGGACTTTCTACGCTCCCGGGAGTCTTCATCCGCTGACCCAGGTCGTTCAGGACATCACGGAGATATTCGAGCGTCTGGGCTTCCGGACCGTTGAAGGCCCCGAGGTGGAGACCGAGTACTACAATTTTGAGGCGCTCAACATTCCTCTTAATCATCCGGCGCGCGACAGTTTCGACACCTTTTATCTGGAAAACGGCAAGCTTTTGCGAAGCCAGACATCTACCGTGCAGATCCGCGTCATGGAGAA
>CAYJXB010000066.1:0-6419 GCA_964374005.1 uncultured Planctomycetia bacterium | reverse complement strand
CCGTGAAGCAGGCCCTTCTTAATATAGGAGAGAGCCACTTCCCTGCGCTTTTCCATAGTGGCATAGGGCCTTAAAAATGAGAGCGAGTCATCGCCGACTCCGGCCTCGACAAACACGTAGCGAAGCGGCTTCTCATTTCGAAGAATGATATCGAGCGTCTTCGCGAGATTGATCTGACCTGATTCATTGGTGTGGGCGTCTTGCAGCAAATAGACCAGCTTGTCACCCGAAGGGGCTTTGTAGGCGTCCTCTATCGAGGCGATGGACTCGGGGATCTTAAAACCAACCTTCGGCTTCTCAAAAAAATCCAGCGGATTTGGTTTCAGATCGGGAGCGGCGTAAGAGAGTTGTTGAAGAAAAAAAGAGTGAACCAGAACGGTCGAAACGACCTTTAAAAAACGGTTGGAACCCTTCACGGATCGGCTCTCCTTGGAAGAAATTTTTTGGTTATTTATTCTTGGATTCATTACTCGATTTTTTATCTGTTGAAGATAGGATCAAAAATTACCCCTTGCGTAAAAATGTTATAGGCAAGTTTACACGACGAGCCCGGGAGAGACAAGGCTTTGGAGGTATAATAATTTAATATCTGTTAAGTAATATTAAGTCCTTTTAATTCTCGGTTGGACCGGTCTTGAAATATTCTGCTTCGCCAGTTTAGAATTCATTCTGCGAAGCCCTGCCACGAAAGCGGACAGGGCGAAGCAGAATAGCCCCAACGGGCCGAATCGAGTAAGACCCTCGGCATTCGTCCTCCGACTCATTTAAAATTCGGTCGTCGGCGAAGAGTCTTCGACTCCGAGGGGGGCTAAAATTTCTCTATTTTATACCCTGAAATTTTAGCCCCAACGGGAGTCGAACCCGTGTCCCTACCGTGAGAGGGTAGTGTCCTAGGCCACTAGACGATGGGGCCATAAAAACGCAAAACTTAGAACGCAAAACGTAAAACTTTGATGTAGTTAATAGAGTAAAAGTTATGATTATGTACGAACAAGGACTTTATTCTGTCTCAAAATTCGCAAATGTCAATATTAAATTATCACCTTGCGTGAAAGTATCTTTTGCTCTATATTAGATGACTTCCAAGAAACAGACGCTGGGCCTAGAGTAAACACCATGAGCAAACACCCATTATGGCAATTCATTGATGAAGAGGCAAGTTTCAGGGTCGTATCCCCTGAGACGGTCAGCCGGCTCTATTTCCCTCTGGCCAACGAGGCGGGTATTCTCTCCAGCATCACGCCGGACCTTCACGGAGACATCAAGACGAGCCACAATTCCTTCTTGACGCTCCCTGTTTCCATTGAAGACCTACATAATACCAAATCAAGCCGCAATTTTTGGTTTCTCATCGAAGGACGAGGAGCCCAGAAACAGGTCTGGTCGCCGACAGGCGTGTCCGCTGTCCAAAATGCCAACAAATTCTCGCATAGGAACACCGAAAACGTAACACTCGAGGCGGGCATGCTCTGGCATAAGGTCATCCGCGAAAACGAGACGTTGAGCTTAAAATGCGAGATCCTCAATTTCGTTCCGGCGACGGACGATACGCTGGAGCTCATGATCGTGAGTTTGATGAATACCGGCAAATCAAGGATCAAGGTCACGGCCACCTCCGCGATCCCCATCTTTGGCCGCTCGGCGGACAATTTGAGGGACCATTATCACGTGACCTCGCTCTTCCACCGCGTGATCTCCCATACCGCGGGGGTGGTCGTGAAACCCACGATGACTTTTAACGAACGCGGACATAAGATCAACGAAACGCTCTACGGCGTCCTAGGCGCCGCGGGAAACGGCGAATATCCGATCGGGGCTTTTTCGACGGCGGCTGACTTTATCGGCGAAGGGGGAAACTTTGAAGCACCGCAGTCCGTGATCGAAAATCTCGAACCCCCTCAGAAAAACGGCGCCTCCTATCACGGGAAGTCCGCGGTCGGAGCCCTGCGTTTTAAGACCATCGGCTTGTCGCCGCGCGAAAAAACTCACTTTATTCTGATGCTGGGAATCGCAAACAAAGAATCCGAACTCGAGGATTGGCTGAAAAAATTCGGTTCATTGTCAAAAGCGGAAAATGCGCTTAAAGAAAACAAGCTTTACTGGTCCGATAAAATCAACGCGACGCGGTTCAACACCCACGACAAAAATTATGACGGATGGCTTCGGTGGGTATCGCTGCAGCCGACTTTAAGAAAACTCTTCGGCAACTCGTTCCTGCCTGATTTTGACTACGGCCGCGGCGGCCGGGGTTGGCGGGACCTATGGCAGGATTGCCTGGCGCTGCTTCTCAGCTCCCCTTCGGAAGCAAAGACGCTTCTCGTCAACAACTTTAACGGCGTGCGGATTGACGGTTCTAACGCCACCATCATCCCACCATCCGTTTCGTCCGCTGGAAGCGGACCGATTGTCTCGCAATCGCGGGAAACGGGTGGTGGGATCATCGGCTCCAAAGCCAATGAGTTTGTCGCCGACCGCAACAACATCGCGCGCGTCTGGATGGATCACGGGGTCTGGCCGTATCTCACGCTTGAGCTCTACGTTCACCAAAGCGGCGACTTTGACGTGCTTTTCCAAAATGCGAAATACTTCCGCGACATGCAGCTGTCACGCGCTCAAAAAAAAGATCTGAGTTGGCGCGAAGAAGACGGCAAGAACCTGAAGACCAAAAAGGGCCGAGTCGTCGAAGGCAGTATCCTTGAGCATCTCCTCGTGCAGCACCTCGTCCAATTTTACAATGTCGGCGAGCACAATCACATCCGCCTCGAAAATGCCGACTGGAACGATGGGCTCGACATGGCCCACGAGAGGGGTGAAAGCGTGGCCTTCACGACGCTTTATGGTTCCAACTTAAGAAAGCTCGCGCATCTCTTGGAAGAAGCCGGAAAAAGAAAAGGGATAAAAAAAGTCGAGCTCGCCAAAGAACTGTTGCTTTTACTCGACAGAGTATCGGGCCGAAAGGTGGATTATAATTCCGCCCAGGCGAAAAAAAACCGTCTCAAAAAATATTTTGCCTCCGTCGAGCCGGTCATCTCGGGGACCAAAATAAACGTCCGCCTCGAGAAGCTGATTCGGGATCTGACCGAGAAAAGCGATTTTATCACCGCGCACGTGCGCCAGAAGGAGTGGCTGCAAACCCGGGCGGGTGACGGGTTGTATAACGGCTACTACGACAATCATGGCCGTCGCGTCGAAGGGGATTTTCCTTCCGGCCTCCACATGACACTGGCGGGCCAGGTATTTCCGATCATGAGCGGCACGGCCAATCATAAGCAGACCGAGGAAATATTCAAAACCGCGAAAAAATATCTGAAAGATAAAGAACACGGTGGTTTCCGACTCAATACCAATTTTCACCGCATCCGTCCGGACTTGGGCCGGGCGTTTTCATTCGCGTACGGCGAGAAGGAAAACGGGGCCTTTTTCAGCCACATGGTCGTGATGTTCGCCAACGCGCTCTACCGGCGGGGCTTCATCAACGAAGGACGTGAAGTACTGGATTCAATTTTTCGCATGTGCCTTCGCACGGAGAAAAGTAAAATTTATCCCGGCATTCCCGAGTATTTCAATTCCGAGGGCCGCGGCTTGTACCACTATCTTACCGGCTCAGCCAGCTGGGTGATCCTGACGATGCTAACGCAAGTTTTTGGCGTACGGGGACTCTACGGGGATCTGCTGCTCGCGCCAAAACTCACGACAAACGACTTTCACCAGGCGAATGAGGTATCCGTGGAGACCCGGTTCGCTGACAAAAAAGTGAAGGTGATCTACCGGAACCCGAAAAAAATATCCTACGAGCACTATGGCATCACCAAGTTGACTTTGAATGGAAAAGAATTGAAAGGCATCGAGCTGAATCAACACGAAGTGCTGATCCGGAGAGATCTCTTCCTCAAGAATTCAAGAAAACTGGCCAATACGTTCGTGGCCACGCTGGAATAAACCCCTTAAAAAATCGTGCGGAAGGAGGGATTTGGCGCCCTTCACTTTGTTTCGGGTCGGCCACTCGCCTCGGTGATGGAATTGTCGAGTGCCTTTGTGGCACTCGACTTTTAACTGCGGGCACCTCGGCTCTCTTCAAATCCCTCAAATCAACGAGTTTGATAAAAATGCTTCAGATGCAAGGCGCGACCGAGCGACCGCGGAGGCGTACTGAGAAGTACGCCGCACAAGGAAGCGAAGGAAGCAACGCCGCAGATGAGGCATTTTTATCAAACTCGTGCGGAAGGAGGGATTTGAACCCTCAAGCCTTGCGGCACATGCCCCTCAAACATGCGCGTATGCCAGTTCCGCCACTTCCGCAAAAAGTTTTAACGATAGATCAAAGGGTATTTCTCAAGGTTTGCCAAGGACTCAATCTCAAGGTCGACATCTAAATCAGGCCAATTTAAATGATGCGTCGCCGGCACGCGGACATTGCAAATTTGTGAGACGGTCGCCTTTTTGAACCATGGAAAATCATCATAGGGTAGAAAATATTCCTGACCTTCGGCTAAAAGCCATAGGCCATCCGCTGAAATATTAACGACTTCTGCTTTTAAAGTGTTTTTTCCACGAATCTTTAATTTCATCTTCACGATCCTCGATCACCCGTTGCAATTCTTTTAATTGTCTTTGGGACAGTCTATGATTATAAGCCAACGCCACAACCGGTTCCAACCAAAATTTAGCCTCCCCATTTGAAGCGGCCACATGCACATGAGCCCTCTCTTCCTCTCTAGAAAAGAAGAAGAACCTATATTGCTTATATCGAAATACTGTTGGGCTCATAGTTCTTTGAAAGTATATCATATTTCACTTCTTTGGACGATTTTCAAACCACAAAACTTCGAGGAATTGTGCTGCTTGTGAAACTTTATGTGCGCCGCGGCAAGGGCGGTTTTATCTATTTAGGCAATAATCATCAACCTCAATGCGTCCAATGCTGGCTGATAAACCTGGGATATTGAATACGCAAGAGGCAAATACGTAATAAACCAAAGAATTATACAACCTATGATAGCGAGGAGAGTGTATATCAGTCCACTTTCAAAATGTTTCAAAACCTTAAATAAAACTAATGAGGCGATAAAGTTTCCGGCTGAAAAAGCTAATAAAATTGGTATTGGAAGAGACCTGGGCAATCCCACAAATCCTAATACCGCAGTATATATTAATGCAAGAAGATAGTCTTTCATTTGGGATCTGGAAATAAATATAAAGATTGTGATGATTATAAAATTAGTTAATAATATCGAGATAAGTTTGGAAAACATTTTTATCACTCCCCATTTTGGCTCAAATGAGTACTCAACCTGGCTGCCCCGCTTGGATTCGAACCAAGACAAGCAGCTCCAGAGGCTGCCGTGCTACCATTACACAACAGGGCAAAAAGGGTCAACAAATCAAATCACGAAGCTCTTGACGGCCAGCACCGTTTTTAAAGTATCTTTCTCGTCGTACAGCTTGTGATCTTGAACGATAAATCTCAGAATACACAAGCTCCCAGGGGCAATGCCCTCTGGTATACTGACACCGTCCATCATTATGTTCAAGTATTCTTGTCTGTAAATCTTGAGTGTGCCCCACATAAATTCTTTGATCTTTCAGGCTTTGAAGGGCGTAAACCCAAAACTTCATAAATATCTCACCAAGACTCTTCGCCTGCGGCGAATCTGCGCCAAAGGACGCATCCGTCCTCCGGCGGACGTCCAAAAGCCGCCGCAGGACGAATCCGCCGGCTTTTTGGCGGAGAACCTAGACAAACAACTCCAGAGGCTGCTGTGCTACCATTACACCACGGGGCAAATCTACGTCAACTTGAAAGATGTGATAAATACGGATATCAGAGTATCAGGTTATCAGGAGGAAGGGTATCAGGATATCCGGGATGCTTGTCTCTAATACCCTGATTGCCCGATACCCTGCACCCTGATCCCCTGATATCCCGATAACCGCTCTCATTTTCTTGCTTGAATAAACTCAGCGGCCAATCGAAGTCTCTCAACCGATTTTTTCTTTCCCAAAAGCGAGACGGTCTCAAAAAAACCGGGGCTCACACTTCGGCCCGTGATTGCGACGCGGCAGGGATGAATAAATTCTTTCCCCGTTAACCCAAGCTCTTTCATGAGCGCGCGGCTTTTTTCTTCGATGGCTTTCACATCGAAGTTTGGCAGTTTGTCCAAAAGCTCGGCGTAGCTTTCGAAAGCGCGTTTAAGGCGAGGATCTTTCAAGAACTCGTTGGCCGCCTCTTGGTTGTATTTGATCTTATCCTCGAAGAAAAACTGCGCCAGATCCGGAAACTGCACGAGTGTGAAGATTCTTTCCTGAAATAAAAGCACAAGCCGCTCAAGCCATGCGCGGTCGCCCCCTTTGCTCCAATAACCTCTTTTCTCGAGATACGGGATCAGCTGATCCGTGAGCGATGGAATATCACGCCGGCG
>CAYJXB010000065.1:0-6444 GCA_964374005.1 uncultured Planctomycetia bacterium | reverse complement strand
GCTAAGTCTAACATATTATTAACGCCATAGATGTGTCTCCTCCGACAAAAACTTGAGCCGGGAGAGGATCGAACTCTCGACACCTGCCTTAAAAGGGCAGTGCTCTACCAACTGAGCTACCGGCTCGAAATTTGGATTAGCTTGTCAGTGCACCAACTGCCTCCGGCCCTACGGCCCGTAGGCCCGGAGGGAGCTACCGGCTCCTAAACTTGAGTCAGCTCTTTTTCCTTTTCGTCTTGAGCTTGGTCTACCATTCGAATATATCGGTCGGTAAGCTTTTGGATGTCCGTCTGAAACTTAAAACTCTCGTCTTCGGTGATCTTCTTGTCTTTCTCGAGGGCCTTGATTCGTTCGTTGGACTCGCGGCGTATCGAGCGGATGGATACGCGGCTTTCTTCGGTGACTTTCTTCACGATCTTCACGAGCTCCTCGCGGCGCTCGCGCGTCAGAGACGGCACGACAAGCCGCACCAATTTTCCGTCAATCACGGGCGCGATGCCTAGATCCGAGTCCATGATCGCCTTTTCGATGGCCTTGAGCACGGACACATCCCAAGGGTGAATCAAAAGCATCTTGGGTTCAGGGATCGTAATATTAGCGACTTGCTTTAATGGGGTGGGTGTGCCGTAATACTCCACGCGGATATTTTCAACCATGCCGGTGCTCGCGCGGCCCGACCGGACGCCCGCGCAATTTTGAAACATCACATCCAGCGCTTTCTTCATCCTCTCTTCCGCGTCGATGAGAATCGCTTTTCCGGTGTCCATAGCTACTTAGAGACGATGGTTCCGATGTTTTCGCCGGTCACGACCCGGCGGATGTTTCCGTGCTTCATCAGATCAAAAACCACGATAGGGAGATCATTATCCATGCACAAGCTGATCGCCGTGGCGTCCATCACTTTCAGACCTTTTTTCAAGACCTCGATATAGCGAAGCTTGCCAAAGCGTTTGGCGGTTTTGTTTTTCTTGGGGTCGGCGGAATAAATTCCGTCCACTTTGGTCGCCTTTAGAATCACCTCGGCGCCCAGTTCAATGGCCCTCAAGGCGGCGGTAGTATCGGTGGTAAAATAGGGATTGCCGGTTCCGCCCGCCAATATCACGATTCTGCCTTTCTCCAGATGCCGAATCGCGCGCCGACGGATATATGGTTCGGCCAACGCCTCCATCGCGATGGCCGTCTGCACGCGCGTGAAAGCACCTTTTCTCTCGAGCGCATCCTGAAGCGCCATGCCGTTAATGACCGTCGCAAGCATCCCCATATAATCTGCGGTGGACCGGTCCATGCCGCGCGCGGACGCTTCCAAGCCGCGGAAAATATTTCCGCCGCCGATCACCACGGCAAGCTCGATGCCCATGTTTTTGATTTCTTTCAACTGAAGCGCTATCGAATCCACCACATGAGGGTCAATGCCATAACCGGCGTTTCCTTGAAGCGCCTCACCGCTGAGCTTGAGTAATACTCGCTTATAAGTTTTTTGCTTCACCCCACTACCTCCTTTTTTCCACCGTAGAACTGAAGAATTTTTACCATGGCGGTGGAAGGATTCGCCGCAAGCGAATCCAAAGATTCTTCGAATCTGAAAGGAGGTGGTGGGGTCATGAAACCGGGTTCTCTCCCAACTGAAAACGCGCGAAACAACGTATCTGGATCGGACCGCCGATCTTTTCCGAAACCTGCTGGATCAACGATTGAACACTCAAACTCTCGTCACGGATAAACGGTTGTTCTAAGAGACCGCTCACCCCAATCGGGTCGCCGGCCGCGACTTGCATCGCTAGATTTTTACCCAAGGCTTCAAACTCCGTGTGCTTTTTTGACTTATCAGAGACGAGAATTTCCAGAACGACCCCAAGCTTATGATTGGAATGATTGTAGGCGAACAAAACGCCTTGCTCCGAGGTCACGAGTTTGACTCTCCGAATAAGGATCTTCTCGCCGATTTTTCCGGAAAGTTCGGCGACTTCTCGCGAGATCTTCTCGGAGAGAAGCGCCTTTTCGCCATGCGACAGCGTTTCTTCTAACGCCAGGAGGGTTAGCTTTCTAAAATCTTCGGTCCTCGCGACAAAATCGGTTTCACAATTGGCTTCGACGAGCGCCGCCTTTTTCCCCTCGACGCGGACGATCACGAGCCCTTCTTTCGCTTCACGGCCGGCGCGCTTGGCGGCGTGCGCGACTCCCTTTTTTCTTAAAACATCAATGGCCTTTTCAATGTCACCGCTTGCGGCAAGAAGGGCCGCTCTACAGTCCATCATACCGGCGCCGGTGCGGTCACGCAGCTGTTTGACCGAATCCGCTGAACCTGTTGTCATCGATTTTTCCTGATTTTATTCAGATACGCTTGCGGGCAGATCCTGCGCTTCCACCTTCTCCGGGGACGACTTTTTCACTTTTTGCAAACCCTCGATCAGGCTGTCAACGATGATGCCGGTCAATAGCTTAATCGAACGGATCGCGTCGTCGTTTCCGGGGATGGGATACTGAATCCGGTCCGGGTCTGAATCCGTGTCAACAATCGCCACGACTGGGATGCCGAGGCGATTGGCCTCTTTGACGGCGATCTCTTCTTTCTTGGCGTCAACCACGAACATCGCGCCCGGAAGCCGGCCCATTTCCGCCACGCCGGCAAGATTCTTTTCAAGTTTTGCGATCTCCTTTTCGAGCTCCGCCACTTCTTTTTTCGTCAACGCGTCAAAGGTGCCGTCTTCCCGCATCAGGATCAGACTTTTGTAGCGGCGGACACTGTTGCGGATCGTATCAAAATTGGTCAACATCCCGCCGAGCCAGCGGTGGTTCACATGGTACATCCCGCATCGCTTGGCTTCCGACTCGATGATGCTTTGCGCCTGCGGCTTGGTTCCGACTAGCAATATCGGCACGCCTTGGGAAGCGATGTCACGGATGAAATTGCACGCGCGCGTCAAATGCGACATCGTCTGTTCCAGGTCCACGATATGGATCCCGTTCTTCTCCCCGAAAATATAGGGTTTCATCTTGGGGTTCCATTTCTTGGTCTGGTGGCCAAAATGAACACCCGCTTCCAACAAACTCTGCACCAGTTCTTGCGACAATTTATTCTCCTTTATAGTTTATGGGAACGTATAACCCTATTACCTACAATTAGTTATGTACGGAAAACCCGTTCTCCCTCACTCCGGATTTACGTCGGAGCATTGCGTGATTGGCTTTCAATTATACCAAAGTTTTAAGGGCAGGCAAGGATTATTAAACTCGAAACTGGAGTTCGTAAAGGCGCTTATAGGTGCCGTTCTGGTCCATCAATTCTTCGTGGCTGCCCACCTCGGCAATCTGGCCCTCATTCAACACGATGATCCGATGAGCGTCTTTGATCGTGGAAAGGCGGTGCGCAATGACTAAAACAGTCCTACCCTGCATCAGGTTATGAATCGCTTCTTGAACCAAAATCTCCGACTCGGAGTCAAGGGCCGAAGTCGCCTCATCCAAAATAAGAAGCGGCGGATTTTTCAAGACCGCTCGGGCAATCGAAACCCGTTGCCGTTCGCCTCCCGAAAGCCGCACCCCCCGGTCTCCAACGACCGTTTGATATTTGAGCGGCAGCTTCGAAACGAAATTATGCGCGTTGGCAATCCGCGCCGCGCGCTCAATGTCGGCCTCCCGCGTTTTGCTGCGCCCGTAGGCGATATTGGAACTAATCGTGTCGTTAAAAAGAATCGTTTCCTGCGTCACGATCCCGATCTGATCGCGCAAGGATTTCAGCGTCACCTCTTGAATATTCACGCCGTCTATCAGAATTGCTCCCGCCGTGGCATCGTAGAAACGCGGCAAAAGATTTACGAGCGTGGTTTTACCGACGCCGCTCGGGCCCACGATCGCCACGATTTCCCCATTTTTCACTTTTAAATTGATATTCGACAGCACTTTCTTTGAATGATACGCAAAAGAAACGTTTTCAAAGTGAATCTCTCTTTTAAGAGCGGGAAGAGATTTCGCTTTTTCTTTCTCTTGGATTTCATTGGGGGTGTCCAAAATTTCAAAAATTCGGTCCGCGGCGGCCAGTGCGTGTTGATTGATGCCATAAACCCGGCTCAAACGCTTGAAAGGCCTTAAGAGCGAGAAAAGCGCCGCTAAAAAAGCGATAAACGCGCCGGGGGACATCTGATTTTCTATCACGGAGCGTCCTCCCACCCAGAGCACGGCCCCCACGCATAAAATTCCGATAAATTCCGTCAGCGGGCTCACTAGGATCATGCGGCTAATTGAAAGCATCATCGTTTTATAAAACGTCTCATTTTGCTTTTTGAACCGTTCGCCCTCGTATTTTTCCATTCCGAACCCTTGAACGATCCGGATGCCGGAGATCGATTCAAAAAGCGTCGAATTAATCTCCGCGACCTGCTCCTGACCGGAGCGGCTGATTTTCTTGAGGCGTTTTCCCACGCGCAAAACGGGAAACACCACCAAAGGCAAAAGAATAAAAATCATGAACACCAAAGACCAAGGAATGGCAAAAATAAACTTCACGGTCAGAAGAATGAAGAGATTCACGATGATTTGTATAGGCTGAAACAAGAAATCCGTCAATCCTTCGGAAATCGCGTCCCGGATCACGCCGGTATCGTACGTGATGCGGGAAACCAGGGCCCCTGTTTGCGAGCGATTAAAAAAGCTCAAGGGAAGCCCAATGATCTTTTGGTAAACCCTATTTCGTACATCCCGGATGACCTTCTGGCTCACATCATTCATGAAATAAGACTGCAGGTACTCAAAGAGCAACCGAAAGAAGGCAATGAAAATTGTCCACAAGATTAATAAATTCAGTAAGTTCCATCGTGATAAAGAATTAATCTGATAAATGAAATCTAAGATGAAGTGGGGAAGTTGCTGTTCGTGAGGAACGACGATCGGTTTGCCCGCAAGAATGGTATCCACGAAAGGGATCAAAAGACCGATGATGGGCAGCCCGCTTAATAAAGAATTCATCACCATCGATACGAAGGCAAAACTCAACCTTAGCCGATGGGGCTTTACAAAACGAATCATTCTTTTATAATTGTTCATTGGCGGTTTGTTTCGTTCTTAAATCATAACATAGACAAGAAAAGTTGTCGACTTCATGATACAATACGGGGTTATGAACAAAGTCAAGGTCGCCGTGATCGGTGTCGGCAAACTCGGCGCACGCCACGCAGAAGTTTATTCCAAAACTCAAGGGGTTGAATTGGTGGGGGTGTGCGACATTATTGATCACCGCGCCAAGGACGTCGCGTCGCATTGCAAAACACGGGCATTTAGAAATCATCGGGATCTACTGAAAATCGTAGACGCCGCGAGCATCGTGGCCCCTTCTCACGATCACTACCTCATTTCAAAAGATTTTCTGGAGAACCGTGTCCACCTCCTGATCGAGAAACCTATCACGACCGACTTGGCTCATGCCGATGAGCTGCTTTACCTCGCGAAAAAAAACAATCTCATCATCCAAGTCGGCCATGTGGAGCGTTTCAACTCCGCAATAAGAACAATCAAAAACATCATCGGTGCCCCCCGTTTCATCGAATGCCACCGCTTGGGGCCGTACGATCCGCGCTTCGCGGATGTGGGAGTCACGCTGGACCTGATGATTCATGACATCGACATCGTGATGGATCTGGTGAAGTCCTCTATCCGGTCAGTGGATGCCGTCGGCGCGTACATCCTTTCGAAGACGGAGGACATCTCCAATGCGCGGATACGGTTTGACAACAATGCCGTGTGTGATTTGACAGCCAGCCGCGTGACGACCGACATCGTGAGAAAAATCCGCATCTTTCAGGACAATGCGTATATTTCTCTGGACTATGTCACCCAAGAAGCGCAGATCTACACTAGAGACAACGGCCATATCCACCACAAGAAAATCGACATTACCAAAAGCGACTCTCTGAAAGAAGAACTCTTGGACTTTGTCGATTGCGTGCGCCATAACAAACGCCCTCTCGTATCCGGAGAGGAAGGCCGCGCGGCACTGGCGCTGGCTCTCCAAATTTCAAAGCAAATCCAAAACGAACAAAAGAGAAATTAAACTTACTACCGGCCATGAGTAAGAAAATATACATCATCGCGGGCGAAGCCTCAGGCGATCTGCATGGAGCCAACTTGATTCAACGGCTTCTCCATCATGCCAAAGAACCGTTGGACATTTACGGCGTCGGCGGAGAAAAAATCCAGGCGACCGGCGCGCGTGAATTTTTTGACCTGGCCCATTTTCACGTCACAGGCATCACCGACGCAATCAAGCGGCTTCCTCAATATAAAAAAGCGGCAAATCATATCCTGAAAAAAATAAAAGAAGTCAGGCCTGATCTCGTCGTGTTGATCGATAACCCCGGTTTCAACCTTCATTTGGCCAAGGAAATCCACTGCTTAAAGATCCCGATCGTCTATTACATCGCGCCTCAGGTGTGGGCCTGGGCGCCAAAGCGC
>CAYJXB010000064.1:0-6492 GCA_964374005.1 uncultured Planctomycetia bacterium | reverse complement strand
AAGAGCCCCGTAGTACTCATCTATATGATCACCATCGTAATTCCACACATTACATTTGTACTTTGCTAATTTTCCGATATCGTGATTTACACCGAAATGAACCATGATTGAAGAGATTGAAGGTTTAAGTTCTTCAAGCTGTCTACGAGAGACTTCTCCAAATAGATTTGGTTGATCTAATAACTCATAGACAAGTTGGATGGGATCTCCGTTCATAATGACTCGGCTCGTTTTTATTTCAATTTCTTTGCCTCCGGGAAGCTTAACATTAACTTGGTCAACTTTCCCCCCTTTTGTCTTGATTCGAACCGCGCGGGATAACAAAACTATCTTGCCACCATACTCTTTGATCCGTTCTGCCAATATATCTGGAAATGCTTGCATTCCCCCTTTCGGATAATATCCTCCATCAAATACAAACTCCCTGTACAAAAAGACACACGTTACTGCAGATGCCAACGTTGATGGCAAACCTATATTACCCAGTTGCATGGAAAGGAGAGACTTGATCTCTTTATTTTCAAGATGACTGTCAAGAAGGTCAGAAAATGACTTGTCTTTTAAATCCGAGTAAAGTCTCATTGGATTCGTATCGTATATGTAGCTCATTAACTTTTGAATGCTCTTAGCCTCATTGGGGAAATTGCGCTGGAACTCTTCAACAAATTCGCTATAATTTGTTTTTATAAAAATTTCTGATTTCGGAGTCACCATCACATCTGACGGATTTAACCGAATAAACTCAATCCTGCTTGTCAAGCCATGATCGGCTAACAAACGGCCTAGCTGACCGGTTGATCGGCAACTACTTAATATATGCGCTGCGGCATCGAAATAATATCCCTTCCTGCGGAACGAACCACAGTATCCCCCAACGGCGTAGTGGCTCTCTAACACGACCACTTTCATTCCTGCCTTAGCCAAGTACAGGGCGGAAGTCAAGCCACCAATGCCAGATCCGATCACAACGACGTCGTAGTTACTTTCGAGTTCAGATTGATTCCCCATAAGCCCTACTTTTTAAGAAGTCTTGTTACCAATTTCACTACTTGTTTTAAATTGGTCATCTTCGGTAAATCCTCTTCGGGAATTGTAATCTTGTATTTTTTTTCTAACGTGGCCATGATTTCAAGCGCCATCATGGAATCAGCCCCAAGATCTTCTACAAAATTGGCGTCTGATTGAATCTGGGTTGGCTCAACCTCAATAATTTTGGCAATTAAGATTTTTATTTCTTCCTGTGTGGTCGCAACATCATTTGTGGGCATACACCTTGGGCTCCTGTGTGGGATAATTTTTGATGATAATCTGGCTAAAATTCTTCATACAAATGATGCGCAATAAAAGCAACTTTTATGTTTTTCATTTGTTAGGTTGCCTCAGCACCAAACACGCGTTATTACCGCCAAAGGCAAAAGAATTATTTAAGGCTACCTTTACTTTTTGTTGCCGTGCTTTATTGGGCACACAGTCAATGTCGCACTCTTCATCAGGCTCCTCAAAATTAATAGTCGGAGGAATGATGGAGTTTTGGATGGCCAGTACGCAAGTGATGGCTTCGATGGCGCTGGCTGCGCCCATGGTGTGGCCAAGCATGGATTTTATCGAGCTTATGGGGATCTTCTTTTTCTCTTTGGGAAAAACCCGGTTGATGGCCTGAGCCTCGGTGGAATCGTTGGTCTTGGTGCCTGTGCCGTGAGCGCTGATATAATCAATATCTTCCTGCTTGATGCCTGTCTCCTGCACCGCCTTTTTCATCACGCTGCCCAATCCCTCTACGCTCGGAAGCGTCATGTGCTTGGCATCGCAGCTTAAGCCGTAGCCCAATATCTCCGCATAAATGGGCGCGTTTCGTGCTTGGGCACGCTGCAAACTTTCAATAACAAGCATGCCCGCGCCCTCACCGACCATCATGCCTTTTCTATTCTTATCGAAAGGCTGACATTTTTCCGGCGCCATGGCAAAGAGATTCCCGAATCCTGTAAAACTTATTCTGGAAAAAGGGTCCGCGCCACCCGCCAATGCAAAATCAATCTCACCGTGCCGGATGAGATCAAACCCGTAGCCAATGGAATAATTGCCGGCGGCGCAAGCAGTGGGGATACAGTAACAGAGTGATTTCAAACCCAACTCGTAAGCCACGTTGAAAGCCAGGGAACTGCCCGGATATCTTGCAATCAGAGCGGGATCCACTTTCGCCTCACCGCTTGAGACCCATGTCTTATTCATTTCTTCCAGTTCCCGGATGTTCGCCATCGTCGTACCGATAATGACGGCGGAGCGCTCGGAATTTGTGCTTTCGAGATTCAGCTTGGCATCCTTTAGCGCAAGTCTGGTCGCCGCAATAGCAAACTGAGAGCCACGGCCATACATTTTCCGTTTCTTAGGATGAATAAAATCGTCCGGATCGAAGTTTTTGATCTCCCCACCCTTTTTATTTTTATGAACGGAGGTGTCGACCAAGGAAACTTGATCGATTCCCGATTTGCCCTGAATAAGATTGGACCAAAAGGCCTCTTTGCCGATGCCAATGGATGTGACAACGCCCAACCCCGTGACGACGACCCGTTCCATCAATTGTCCCTCATCAAAACCAGACTGGAATTCTGCCCCGACGCGCCGAATGAATTAATCAGAATATGATTGACCCTTTTGGATGCTCCCATATTATTGACGCATTCCACATCGCACTGGCTGTCTTTTTGCTTTAGATTAAGTGTCGGGGGGATAAATTGATCTTTTAATATAAAAATACCTGCCGCAAGATTCATGGCGCCTGCCACACTGAAGGTTTCGCCAAACATTGATTTGCAAGCCGTGACGGAGGGTTTATTGCTATCGAAAACTTGAGTGATGGCCGTGCTCTCCGCCTGATCACCTTTAACGGTCGAATTGGCTGAGGCCACGACACAATCAATATCCTTGGCGTCTAGCTGCGCCAGAGATAAAGTTTTCTCCATGCTTTCAATCTCGCCGGTTGCCTTCAAGTTATACCGATTCATCGATCGTTTATCAAAACTGGACGCGATTGCCTTGATCTCCGCATAGATGTTGGCATTTCTTTGCTGTGCATGCGAAAGCGATTCCAGTAAAAAAACAGCGGCGCCCTCTCCTAAGATCATACCATTACGCCTTTTATCAAAAGGGCGAAGCATTTCCTGATTTCCGTCTTGGGGTTTTGAAAGAACGCCCAATTTATAAAAACCCTTAAAGAATTGTTCACAAAGTTCTTCTGCGCTGCCAACCAGCACCGCTTTCGCCTTGCCCCACTTGATAAAATCTGATGCGTACTTAAGCGCGTCAAGAGCGGACGAGAATCCCGTTGAAATGGTTGTGTTAAAACCCCGGATGCCAAACCGAATTGAGATTTGACTGGCTGGTGAATTGATCACAGTATTCGCAAATAGGGCCGGATTCACGGATCTGGGACCTTCCTTTAAGGCCTGTTTATCATATTCGCTAATACTCCACACACTTCCCATTGTGGAGCCGAGCACGACACCAACGTCGTTTGTATTTTCTTCGGTGATCTGAAAATTGGCATCGTCTAGGCATAGTTTAGCCGCGCAAAGCGCCAGTTTTGTGGTTCGATCTAGATTTCTCAGGCCTTTTGGCCCAAGGATCTCTTCCGGCTTAAAATCTGTTATTTCACCCGCAAGTTTAGAACGAGTCGTTGAGGTGTCAAATAATGTCACCGGTTTTATGCCCGAGCGGCCTTCCTTCAATCCCTGCCAAAAAGCATCTTTACCAATACCTATTGGCGATACTACTCCTATTCCGGTAATAACAACTCGGTTTTGGTCTGAATAGTTTGTATTAATATTAAACGTTCTTGATCCTATTTCACTCAAATCGCGAGACCTCCATCAATCGGCAAAACCTGACCGGTAATATAGGATGCCGCGTCCGAAAGGAGAAATACAACGACTCTGGCGACTTCTTCCGGAGCGCCTATTCGCTTCATGGGAACGGTCTGTACTGCTTCTTTCATTTTTCCGTCGGGAATATTTTTCACCATATCTGTTTCAATAAAACCAGGCGCAACGGCATTGACCCGCACGCCATAAGGCGCCACTTCCTTCGCCAAAGATTTTGTGAAACCGATGACGCCCGCCTTGCTGGAACTATAATTCACTTGGCCGGCATTCCCGATCATTCCGGCTGTGGAGGATATATTCACAATTGAGCCGCTTTTTTGTTTCAAGAGTCCCGTAATGACAAGACGCGTTAGGTTGAAGGGGCCGTTTAAGTTGGTGTCTATGACGTCTTTCCAATCTGTATCCGTCATGAACATAAGTGTCTTATCTCTAATAATACCGGCATTATTCACGAGAAAATCTATCCGGCCGAAGCGTTTCTTTGTTTCGGCGACGAATCTTTCGGAGTCTTTTGGATCTTTGACGTCCGCTTTTACCGCCATAATCTTCCCGCCTTGCTTTTCTACTTCCTTTATAAGATGATTGGCGGCCTCTTCGCTGTTGACATAATTAAATGAAACGGCCACGCCGTGCTTTACGAGCTCGGAGACTATTGCGCGGCCGATCCCCCGACTGCCGCCGGTCACGACCGCTATTTTATTATTCAGCCCATTCATCGTTACTGACATATGCGACACCCTTGGCCTGAAAACGCTTAAACTTTAATCCGACAAAAACAAACCCAAGCTTGTTGAGCTTGGGTTAGACATTAATTAAAGTTTTTTGACGTATGTTAGACTTTTCTTGCGCCGCGATCCAGCAGTCTATCGTTGTCTTCTTGAAGCGCCAATGCGAGCCGACCTTAAACCCGGGGATCTTTCCCGATGCCGCGTGCTTATAAATCGTAAGCGGCTGCATCCGGAGGTACCGCGCAAGCTCGTCGACCGTAAAGACGCCGTCTCGATGATCCAAGGCATCCTCACTTTGCTTTACCTGACTTTATCTTAGTTTCTGTTGAATGGACTTTGACATGTTTGCAACATCAAGTCTTATCAAAGGTAGGCAAAATTTTATACTTCCTATTATGCTTTGTCAATATATTTTCAGCAGGTTTTATCAATTTCAACATATGGTGGGTGACTTTTTGGTCTTCTACAAGATATAGGGCTACTTAGAGAGGTTTAAATCATAACTGACGCTTCGGCCGCCTTTGGCCGACTTTTGATGTAAAAATCCTTTATCGAGTAGATCCGAGATTTCACGGAAAGCGGTTGCGCGGCTCGTCTTCGTCATGGCTACATATTTGCGGGTTGTAAGACCGCCTTCAAAGTTTCCTTTCCCGGCATCCAAAAGACGATTGACAACTTTTCGCTGACGCTCATTAATCTCGGCTTTATCGTGATCCTGCCAAAAGTGGGCCTTGGTCAGGACATCGGCGATGAGTTTTGTAGCGCCACCCACCGCACGGATATGACATTCCAAAAACCATTGGAACCATTCGGTGAGGTCTCCTTGCCCTTTCTGGCATTTCTCGAGGACATCATAATAATCATCGCGCTCTTCCATGATTTGAGAGGAAAGACTGTAGCAACGAGTCGAGAGTTTTTCATCCTGCGCCAAAGCCATGTCGGTGAGGGCCCGTGCGATGCGGCCGTTGCCGTCTTCAAAAGGGTGAATCGTCACAAAATAGAAATGAGCCAAGCCCGCGCGCAAAAGGCCGTCTTCCTTATTTTTTGTAGCTTCCCACCAAGAAAGAAACTCCTTCATTTCTTTCTCGACGCGCTCACCGGGCGGGGCTTCAAAATGAATTTTTTCGCGGCCCATGACTCCTGAAACAACCCGCATGGGGTCGTGCCCTCTCCACTTTCCCACCAGAATCTTTGTTAAACCTGAGTATCCGGTTGGAAAGAGCGCCGCCTGCCAATGTTTGAATCTTGCCAAAGTAAGGGGCTTGTCGTAATTCTTTGTCGCTTCCAAAAGCATTTCCACCAAACCATCGGCAACCCGGCTCGTGGGCGCTAAACCGGCCGTGGGAAGTCCCAGCCTCCGCGCGACCGAAGACCTTACCGATTCCCGATTTAAACGCTCACCCTCGATAGCCGATGTCTTAATGGCTTCTTCGATTAAAACTTCAGCCTGCGCCTCACGGCTTAAGTCAAAACCCAAGCTTGAGACGTGGCTGATGAGCTTCCCCTGCGCCAGACGCGCGCGGCTGATTAAAGGTAAAAGCTGCTCGCTTTTCCAGGTAAAGTACGGCCAGTTTTCGCGTTCCCAGATGTATCTCATAACTCCTCTATTCGCTTCACAATCGCTTCAATTTGTGAGGCGATTATACCCCATAATCGCTTCATTGGCAAGAGAAACAGTTAAGGTAGGTGACTTTTTGGTCATCTACAAGATATGGGGCTTCTTAGAGGGTTTTTGGCAGGATAATTGTGAATGTCGTTCCTACACCTATCTCACTCTCCGCTTTGATATCCCTGGCTAGGTCATCGCCGAAAATACGAGTCCTTGTGTCCATTGTATGTCTTCAGCCACTTTTGGACACCTGACCTGAATTTTAGTTTGCGGTTTG
>CAYJXB010000063.1:0-6495 GCA_964374005.1 uncultured Planctomycetia bacterium | reverse complement strand
AAGATTCATTTAATCGGGATCGGCGGCATCGGCATGAGCGCCTTAGCACGGATGTATTTGGCCACGGGGCATCGGGTGCAGGGAAGCGACTTGAAACAAAGCGATCTTTTGCTCAAACTGGAAGAAGAGGGGGCGAGGATTTTTAACGGCCACGACGCTTCTTACGTCCAGGGAGCGGATCTTGTGATTTATTCCTCATCGATCGGGCCAAAACACCCGGAGCGACAAGCGGCGATCCAGAAGGGCATCCGCCTCGTTCACCGCGCCGAGGCGCTCGCGCAATTTTGCAAGGGGAAGTTTACGATTGCCGTTAGCGGCACGCATGGAAAGACCACGACCACGGCGTTGGTGGGTATGATCCTGAAAGAAGCCGGCCGCGACCCGTCGATCGTCGTCGGAGGACTGGTTGATTCTTTTGGCGGCAACGCTTGCTACGGGCTTGGCCGCGAGATCGTGATCGAGGCGGACGAAAGCGATTCCTCATTTCTAAATTTTTCGCCGGATCTTGAGGTGATCACCAATGTTGAAAACGAGCACATGGATCATTTTAAGACAGCGAAGAACGTGGAAGAGGCCTATCGGAAATTTATCCGCCGGTTGCCCGATCACGGTGTGTGGTTTGGCTGTGCGGAAGATGACGCGGTGGCCGCCATGGCTAAAGAAAACATGCGCGAGGCGGTGCTTTATGGACTTCAACCGTCAAAGAAAAGGATTTATGCGACGGATATCGTAGAATGCCCGGACGGCCGGCGCGGGATTTCGTTCATGGCCTGGGCGTACGGGAAAAAATTGGGACCCGTCGAGATGAGAATCATCGGCCGGCACAACGCGCTGAACGCGCTCGCCGCGCTCGGAGTGGGTTTAAAGATCGGGATTTCGTTTCAAACGATCCAGGCCGCGCTTCACAAATATGAAGGCGCCGGTAGAAGATTCGACGTCCAGTACGAAGATCCGCAATTTCTCATTGTCGACGATTATGCGCATCATCCCACGGAAATCAAGAAAACGCTGATGGCCGCCAAGGCCCTTCAACGCAAGCGAATCGTCGCCCTGTTTCAACCGCACCGTTACACCCGCACGCAGGCTTTATTAAAAGAATTCGGCTCGAGTTTCTCCGATGCGGATAAACTGGTGGTCACCGACGTGTATGGCGCCTCCGAAACTCCCGTGCCTGGGGTATCGGGCGACCGGCTTTGTCATGAAATAAGGAACGCGGGGCATCGGGACGCGACATTTGTCGAGCGGCCCAAAGTCGCGGATTATCTGCGTCATCACATGAAACCGGGGGATTTAGTGATGATTCTTGGCGCGGGGGACATCAATCAAGTGGCAACGCAATTGTCGGATTCATTAAGAAACGGCAAAAAATATTTCAAGGCGGTTCGCGGGAAGGTGTATGAAAATGAGCCGCTTTCCAAGCACACCTCGCTTAAAGTCGGAGGGCCGGCCAAATTTTGGATAGAGCCGGAAGATGCGGACGATTTGGCGGTGATTTTAAAGGAGTGCCGAGCGCACGCGCTCCCGATCTATCTCTTTGGGGCCGGCAGCAATATCCTGCCCCCAGACAAGGGATTGGAAGGGGCCGTCATTCACCCGGCTTCGGAATATTTTCGCCAAATCCGGATCGAGAACGGGAAAATCGTGGCAAGGGCCGGCGTCCCTAACAGCCTTTTTATCCGATACGCGCTGGATCAGGGGTATGGCGGATATGAATTTTTGCTCGGCATTCCCGGATCGGTCGGAGGATCCATCGCGATGAACGCGGGCAGCCATCAACAATCCATCGATTTATATTTAGAGAGTGTCCGAGTCGTTTATTGGAATGGCGAGGAGGCGTTTTTAGAAAAAAGCCAAATTCCGTTTAGTTACCGCTCGTCGGGGCTTAAGGAGGCGGTCATCGTGGAGGGCACTTTTTCGCTTCCGGCGGAGGATCGTCAAACATCCCAACGCCGATTAGACGAATACAGGGATCACCGCTTCAAAACGCAGGATCTTCAGCATCCCAGCGCCGGCTGTATGTTTAAAAATCCCCCCCATTGGGGTTGTTCCAGCGGCAAATTAATCGAAGACTCTGGGTTAAAAGGCAAGACGATCGGGAGGGCGCAAGTATCGACCAAGCATGCCAATTTTATCATCAATCTCGGAGGGGCTTCTTCCAAGGATATTTTGGCGTTGATTCAGGAAGTCAGGGCGGCCGTGAAAAAGAAGTTCAAGGTAACGCTTGAGACGGAAGTAAAAATTTTATGACCCCACCACCTCCTTTTAGATTCAAAGAATCTCTGGATTCGTCTAAGGCGAATCCTTCCACCCCACCACCTATTTTGTTCGCGAAGCGAACTGATTGCTTTGCAATCGTAAAAAATAAGTGGTGGGGTGGAAAAAAGGAGGTGGTGGGGTGAATCCGTTGCCTAAAGAAAAAATCGCCGTTCTTGCAGGCGGGCCTTCCTGCGAGAGAGCGATTTCTCTTATCTCCGGAAAGGCGGTGTTTGACGCGTTGTCATCCATTGGGTGGCCGGTGGTCATGATAGACGCGGTGGATGATTTTATCGCTCAAGTTAAGCGCGAGCGGATCTCGAAAGTGTTTTTGACCCTTCACGGGACTTTTGGGGAGGATGGAACGGTCCAGCGCCTCCTTGAAGAAGAAGGTATTGTGTACACCGGCGATGGCGCAGGGCCAAGCGAGCTGGCTTTTGACAAAGCCAGGGCGCAGGGCTTGTTTCGTCACGCGGGAATTCAGGTTCCCGAATACTTGATTCTGGAGAAACCGACGTCGGCGGTGCTTAAGAAAGTCTCATGGCCCTGCGTGGTCAAGCCCTCACAGTGCGGGTCCAGCGTCGGCGTCAGCATTATTTTTGAACAAAAAGATTTTGAGCGCGCGTGCGAATCGGCTTTTCAGTATTCGGACGCCATTTTAGTGGAAGAGTACATTCAGGGGCGTGAACTGACGGTTGGAATACTGGGCGATCAAATACTCCCCGTCGTCGAAGTGATTCCGAGCAGAAAATTTTACGACTACGAAGCCAAATACCAGGATGCCGGCACGCGCTATGAGTTTCCGGCAAAATTAACCCCTTCGCAGGCCCAGAAAGTATCCCAAACGGCTTGGCAGGCCTATCGGACGTTGGGATGCCAAGTCATGGCGAGGGTGGATATTATTTTAAACGATCAGGAGGAGCCGTATGTGCTTGAGCTCAATACGATTCCGGGGCTCACGGGCAAAAGTCTGCTGCCAAAAGCCGCCGAAGCATCAGGAATCGCTTTTGCGGATCTTTGTGTTAGAATCTTAGAATTATCATTTAACGGGAAACAGCTCCATGGTGAGACCCATCAAAAGTAGACCAAGAAGGAGGAGTGTCGGCTCGAGCTTCTCGCTCAAGGTAGCGGGTGGCTTAAGGAAGTTTTTATTGTCCTCTTTGCCGTACCTGCTTTCGCTGGCGCTGGTCGGAGTGTTGTTCGGAGCGGTCATCGCCTATGCGGTGAATTCCAGCACGTTTCTTCTGGAGGAAGTGAGAATCTTAAACGCAGGAACGCTGACTTCGGAGCAGGCATTTCAATTTTGTGAGTTGAGGAAAGGCGAAAATTTAATTGCGTTGGATCTTGTCAACGTCCAACAGGTGATTAAGAGAAGGCACCCCGAGTTTAAGGAAGTCCGGGTCAGAAGGGTTTTGCCCAATCGAGTCGAAGTGCTGCTCAAGCGCCGCACGCCGACGGCCCAGGTGGCTTTTTCCAAGTTCGTGCAGATCGACAAGGACCTCGTGATATTGCCCGGTTCGGCTCTGGCTCCTTTTAGGAATCTGACCGTGATCGAAGGCACGCCGATCCCGCGCGAAGGACTGACGGTGGGTGTCACGATTCGCGACACCGCGACCAAGAAGGCGATTAAATTGATGGACATCATTAAGCGATCGAACGTGTTGAGAAAACATGTCTTGACGAAGATCGATATCGGGGATTCCAAGAACCTGTCGCTTTTTGTGGATCAGGACATCGAAATCAAAATCGGCAACAGCCATCTGATCGAGCGGCTTAAGATTTTGGACCAGACGCTCAAGACCATCGAGCTGGACCGCTCTAAGATCCGTTACATTGATCTGCGGTTTGACGATGTGGTCATCGGCCCGCGATGACCCCACCACTTCTTTCTTACAATCGCAAGGCGATTGGTCCCACCACTTGTTTTGCCGCCATAGGCGGCCGATCCTTCGGATCGCAAAAAACAAGTGGTGGGACGAAAGGAGTGGTGGGGTGAGTTTTGTCAGGAGGATTTATTCGAAGCCGAGTTTGTCGGCGCTTGATTTCGGGGCGGATCGCGTCGTCGTTCTAATCGGAGAAAAAAAACAGGACGGAACTTTTCAAATCCTCGGGGCCGGGGAGTCGGAGGCGCGGGGAGTTAAGAACGGTGAGATCGTGCATTTAGGCGACGCGGTGGAGTCCGCGGTGGAGGCGATTCGCCAAGCGGAAACAGCCGCCGGCATCAAGATCCAAACCCTCTACGTCAATTATGACGCGCCGGGCGTGGAAAGCGTCAAGTCCCGCGGGTCAAAAATTTTAAGAGGAGAGGGAGAGATACAGGCCTTGGATATTCAAGAGGTCTGCGAAACGGCGGAACGCCTTGCCGCTCATTTCGAAAAAAAAACCATCTATGCCAAGCCGGTCCACTTCATTATTGACGATCGCGACCCTGTGAGTAACCCCGTCGGCGTGTTTGGCCGGAAGCTGGAGGCGTTGGTTCATCTTGTCCAGGCCAGCTCCGTTCGTTGTGAGGCGTGGCAGCGGCTCATCGAGCGTTGCGGCGTCAAAAAAGGGACGCTTGTCTTCTCCGCTTGGTCGACCGCTTACGGAATTCTTCCAAAAACGGATCGTGACCGGAAACGGCTGGTAGTGGATTTGGGCCGGGATTTGGCAAGTTTTTTCATTTTTGCCCAGAATCGAATCATGGAGTATGATTGTTTCTTGACGGAAGGCGAGAAACCCGGGGCGCCCAGAATCCTAAACGCGGCCGGAAAACTATTGGACAAACATCCCGACAGTGAGCAGATTTTGGTGACAGGGGAGCTCTCGAAGGATGAGCCGCTGATTCAATGCTTGAAAGGCCTGCCCAAGCCGTTTTATTTGTCAGGCCCCGTCGGTGTGGAAAAGCTCCGCTCCCCCGAATGCTCGTCGCTCGCGGGCCTTTTATTTGTGGCGGATGAACTG
Organism: uncultured Planctomycetia bacterium; assembly: GCA_964374005.1. Lineage (GTDB taxonomy): Bacteria > Omnitrophota > Gorgyraeia > 2-02-FULL-51-18 > 2-02-FULL-51-18 > CAYJXB01. The sequence continues at coordinate 1,299 of CAYJXB010000063.1, read as the reverse complement.
GAGAAAAAAAGCTCGATTTTACGGCGGGACAAAGGGCTGTTGACGGACGTCAAAGAGAAGACAGCCGCTTTTATTAACGATTATTTTTAGCGCGAAAGAAGAGCGTCGCTTGAAAAAGAGCAGCATTCCCGGAGTCCTTTCGGATTTAAAAAAGGGCAAGCTGATCATCGTGATTGACGATGAGGACCGCGAGAACGAAGGCGATCTTGTCGTGGCCGCGCAACATGCCACGCCGCTTCACATTAATTTTATGGCCAAGCACGGCCGCGGGATCATCTGTGTACCGATGGAATCCAAGCGCTTAGAGGCGCTAGGGATTTATCTCATGGTCTCGGATAATGTGGATATTTTGAAAACGGCCTGGACGGTTTCCATCGATGCCCGGCACGGCGTCACCACGGGCATCTCCGCTTACGACCGTGCCAGAACGATCAAGGTTTTGATCGATCCGAAGGCTAAAAAAGAGGATCTGGTGAGGCCAGGCCATATTTTCCCCTTAAGGGCAAGAGAGGGCGGAGTGCTGGTCCGCGCGGGACACACCGAGGCGTGCGTGGATTTGGTGAGGCTCGCCGGGCTTTATCCGGCGGGAGCGATCTGCGAGATCATGAACGACGACGGGAGCATGGCGCGGACGCCGGACTTAGCGAAGTTTGCGAAGCGCCATCACCTCAAAATCTGCACGATCCGCGACCTGATCGAATACAGGAGAAAAAAGGAAAAAATCGTGTTTAAAGCCGTCGAGACGCAGATCGTGAATGACTATGGGGAATTTAAGCTCGTGGCCTATGAGTCCACGGTTGATAAGGATTACCATGTTGCGCTGATTATGGGAGAGCTGACCGGAAAAAGACCGGCGCTGGTGCGCGTGCATTCGGAGTGTTTCACCGGGGACGTGCTCGGATCTAAACGCTGTGACTGCGGTGAACAGCTGCACGACTCGCTCCAAATCATCGCGAAAGAAAAACGCGGGGTGCTGCTTTATATGCGTCAAGAAGGCCGCGGGATCGGGCTTTTGAATAAGTTGAAGGCCTACCAATTGCAGGATCAGGGGCAGGATACGGTCGAGGCGAATAAGACGCTCGGTTTCCAGGCGGATCTGCGCCATTACGGCGTGGGCGCCCAGATCCTGGCGGATTTAGGCATTAAAAAGATACGGCTTCTGACGAATAATCCCAAAAAAATCGTCGGATTGGAAGGGTACGGTTTGAAAGTGGTGGAACGTATCCCGATTCAGGTCAAGCCAGGCCCTCACAATAAAAAATATTTAGAGACGAAAAAAAAGAAACTGGGCCATTTTCT
>CAYJXB010000062.1:0-6495 GCA_964374005.1 uncultured Planctomycetia bacterium | reverse complement strand
TGCCGAAGGTGGGAGTCGAACCCACAACCTCGTGAGAGGATCGGTTTTTGAGACCGACGCGTATGCCAGTTCCGCCACTTCGGCTATAGAATTTTGGACCTGGCCGGGATCGAACCGGCTACCTCTTCAATGCCATTGAAGCGCTCTACCAGGTGAGCTACAGGCCCGAGAAATTGTTGTTAAATATAACACATTTCTCGTTTAATTCAAAACAGCCGTATCGGCTCTTTGCAAAATAAGGCAGGAATTCTTCGACCCAAACGCCAGGCAGTTGGCCAAAGCAAAATCAACTTTGTGCTTCACCGCTTTGTTGGGCGTGTAATTCAAATCACATTGAGGATCCGGATTTTCATAATTGATCGTGGGCGGGACCTCTTGGGAGGTCAACGCATAAAGCGACGCCGCGACACCCGCCGCGCCGCAGGCGCCTTGCGGGTGCCCGATCATTGATTTTGTCGCAGAGGTAAATATTTCTTTCGCTTTACCGTCAAAAACTCTTTTGATGGCCATTGTTTCGATGAGATCGTTCATTTTAGTGGAGGTTCCGTGCAGGTTGACATAATCCATCCGGGCGGCCGGGACGCCCGCATCATTCAAAGCCAGCTCGAGCGCCCGGGAGGCCTCGATCCCCTGCGGTTCTATCATCACGCGGTGATACGCGTCGCAGGTGGACCCATAACCCACCACCGCCCCGTAAATTTTAGCGTTTCTTTCTTTGGCGTGTTCATAGCTTTCCAACACAAACACCCACGCCCCTTCTCCCAAAACAAACCCGTCCCGATTCAGGTTAAAAGGCCGGGAGGCGCGATGCGGCGTGTCATTGAACGCCGTCGAAGTCACTCCCATGCGATCGAACCCCGCCATGATCCCGGGCGTGATGCAGGCCTCCACCCCTCCGGTTAGAATCATCTCGATCTCCCCATGCCGGATCATTTTCATTGCGTAGCCGATCGCATCGGTAGACGAGGTGCAACCCGTGGACACCACATGGCTCAAGCCGCGCAGGCCCAGATAAATCGACAGCTCACTTGAAAGCATCCCCACGAAGCTCGACGAAATCGCGTAAGGCGTGGCTTTCTTTAAATCGTGATTAAAAAAATGGGCGTATTGCGCTTCCGCAAAGTCAACGCCGCCGGCGCCGGTCCCCAACACCACGCCGATGCCGCGTTTTTCATCCACGGATAAGTTTTCAAGCCGAATCCCTGAGTCGGCAAACGCCTCTTTCGCCGCGGCGACCCCCAGGGGCACGATTCTCGGTACCCGCTTTTCATCCTCAGGTTTGATATGCTCCTTCGGATTAAAATTTTTGACCTCCCCGACAACCCTGCTTTTCAGGCCATTGGGTTCAAATAGAGTGAGGGGACCAAGCCCCGAGAGGCCTTCACGAAGTCCCTTAAAAAAGGCGTCTTTGCCTATCCCGAAAGGGCTGACGATGCCCATCCCCGTGACTACCGGAGTGTTCAGCGTGAACATGATTAAAGAATACTGACAAGAGCGATCGAGGTGGCGCCTACCAAAGCCGCAAAGATCGTCGAACGCGGATGATGCTTGATGACTTCGCTTAGAAGCGCGTGGACAACCAAAAATACAAAGCCGCCTCCCACATGTCCCAGCATGTAGCCGACCCAATGATTGGAAGTGGGGATGAGGAAAAGAAGCCCCGCGAAACCGCCTGCGAGTGTCGTGACGGCCTCCAGGAAAAACGAAATGGAGAACGAGCGGGTGCGGCTCAACCCCGACCCCCGCGCCACGAGTGTCAGGGCCATGCCTTCCGGAAACTTATGGTACGCCACCGCCAATAAAATCAACCCTCCTATTTCAGACCCGGTCACATACCCACTATAGATCGCCATGCCGTCCATGAAGCTATGGATTGACAGAGCGACGATCATGGCCAAGGTGATCGCCTTAAAGTTGATCTCGGTATGAGTCGCGGCGCAGGCGGGGCAAATGTGAAAAACAAATCGCGTAATGGCAAAAAATAAAAAATAACCGGAGGCGATGCTCAAGATCCCGCCCTTCCAGCCGACCAATTGAAAGGTTTCGGGAAAAATCTCCAAAAGCGCCACCGCTAAAAGCGCTCCGGCGGCAAACGAAATCAAAATACAAAGCCACCCGTGACTGATTTTTTTGAAACCAACGGCCGAGAGACTGCCGAGCGTGGCCATCACGACAGCCACCACCAAACGGAACAAAATAAGCTGCCAGACGCCAAAGGAGGCCATTAACGGATGGGATTCAAAAAATTTATGAAAAGTTTATACAAGGAGTCTTTTGGGGCAAGAAATTCAATGAACCGTGAACGAAAAGTTTTAAAACCGTCGGTTTTTTACGATGGTCTCGGCCTTCAGCCAGTCTTCCTGGTCAAAGCCGTGCTGGTAGCCGCGTTCCTCAAAGAATTGATAGGCAAGCTTGTCTATCTCCTGCCGAATCTGCTGGTCATTTTCGGACCACTTCCGGCTGGAATTCCTCTTTTGGGCGTTTGCGATCTTGGCCATGGTCTCCTCCTTGGATCTTTGAACTCATTCTTGCAGAATTAACGCTAAAAATCAAGCGGCATTTGAGCGCCAAACAGCCTCTCAAGCTCCTCCTCAAATTTTTTAAAGTCCGAGGGCGCATAGGAGAATTCCTTTGTTTTATTCAAGCAAGAGAAATACAGCGTCCCCTTTCCGGGAGATTCTCCGTATAATTTTTGAAAAACAAGCGCGTAAAGCGCCAATTGCCATTCGTATCGGCCGGCGACGGTCTCCAACTCTGTCGGCCTTATTTTATTCGTCTTGAAATCCAAAACCACCCATTCGCCCTTTTCGGTTTTGAATACCAAATCAATTTGGCCTTTTAAAATACCGTGTTTGGTCTTATAGATAAAGGGGAGCTCGGGGAAACATTCTTTGGCGCGGCGAATCTCTTTTGCGACCGGCCCTTCCCAAAACTGCACGGCACTCCGCCACAACTCCTCTTTTTGCGCTTGGGAAAGCCCTTCGGATATTTTCCAAATAGCCAGTTTTTTATGAAGTTTACTGGGTCTTGCAAGAATAAGATGCTCCATCAGCGCGTGAAAAACGGTTCCATACTCATTGCGGGGCGCGTCGTCGGTGTCTTCCTGGCCCTCCTCCCATTCCTTTTCGCCGACGAAGAATTCGGCGCTTTTCGTGTCTTCGAGAGACCTCGAAAGAAGGTCCGTGACCGTGAAATCCCCGATTTCCTCATAACCCTTAAATTTCGTACCGATCCGAGCGGCAAGCGATTGGGCGAAATCGGACGGCCAATCGAGCGTGTGAGACGAAGCGTAGGCGTTCCCGACCGCCGGCTCTCGCAAAATCGGTGATACGAGGCCGATCTTTATTCCATGAAAATCAACGGACGCGTCGTTGGCTCGAGCCGGATGAAAGCCCAAAGCACCGCAAACGCGGTTCATCCAGCGGCTGTCTTTTTTAAAATCACCGTCTTTTTTATTGAGCGCGAGAGATCCCGAAAGCAAAAGACGCTCCTTGGCACGCGTCATCGCGACATAGAGAAGCCTCCATTCCTCCGCTTCTTCTCTGACCTTTAGGATCTCCGAAATCTTTTGATAGGTCTCATCGTCGCGAGGCTCTTTTTCACCCGGCTCTTTGACTCTTTGGCCCAAACCCACGCCGGCCATCGCTAAAAACGGGCCACGCGTTTTGGCGTGGGACTTCGCGCCCATATCGGCGACGATCACCACCGGAAACTCGAGCCCTTTCGCCGCGTGAATCGTTGATAGGACCACCGCCTCTTGTGTCTGGCCTCCGATCTTTGCCTCCGGTTCCAGCCGCTCACGCTCCGAAAAATGACCGATAAACTGCACAAAATCCCCAACGCCTACGACGCCGTTTGTCTCGAACTTCCGCGCCAGCCTAAGAAATTTCCTCACATTCGCGACGCGGCGGCGACCGCCGGTGTGGAAAAGAAGTTTTGTTTCATAATCCGTTTCTTCGAGCATGCGCTCCAAGACGCCTGAGATCCTCAAAATCTCCTTGCCATTTCTCAAAGAACAAAGAAGCGCCTCGAAACGGGATAATTTTTGCCACTCCTCTCCGGATAGCTCTTCCGTCTTTCCCATTTCAGCGAAAATCCCCGAAAGCGGGTCCTCAGGCAAGCGTTTCTTCGCACACCGCGATAGCCAGTAAAGCGCGTCATCGCTAATGCCCACAATCGGCGAGCGAAGAACGCCGGCGAGCGCGATGTCATCTCTCGGGTCTTCGATGAGCGTCAAAAAGCCCACGAGATCCTGAATCTCAGGTTTGTCGTAAAAGCCTTTTCCTTTCACAACCTCGTAAGGAATATTCCTCTCGGCCAATTCCTTTTCGTAAAAACGCGCCGGTGTGGTCGTCCTGAGAAGAAGTGCGATGTCGCCGTAGCGCACGGGGCGCTCGCGGCCTTCTTCACCCTCGATCTTAAGACCCGAATGAACAAGCTCCTGGATCCATGCGGCGAGCCGCCGCGCCTCGCGTACGCGCATCGTATCGGCGTCCGTATCGTCATTCGTCTTGTCCTGCGGAAGACAAAGAAGCTCCACCACCTGATCGCGGCTTTGCGTGAACGGCTTCTTCGCCTCGAGCGTCAAAAACTCCGAGGCCGGAAAGATCGTCGAAAAAAAACCGTTCACGACGTCGAGAATCTCCGGGCGCGAGCGATAGTTTTCCGCGAGCGGGATATGCCGCGCGTCAGGATTTTTTTGATGGTGCCCTATCCTGCGGCGGAACACTTCCGGTTCCGCATGGCGAAAGCCGTAAATCGACTGTTGAATGTCACCGACAATAAAAAGATTTCTCTCGGATTTCAAAAGGTCGATGAGCTTGTCTTGAAGAGGGCTCACGTCCTGATATTCATCCACGAGTATCAGAGAAAAAAGTTTCTGATAGCGTTCCCGCACGGCGGCCTTGATCGGCGCTTTGTCCGAGAGAAGCCGGTAAGTCAGAAAAAGAAGGTCCTCAAAATCATAAGAGGAAAGCCGTCTTTTCTCGGCGTCCATCATTGCCTGAAAGCGGCGTACGATGCGCATAAACTCCTTCTTTCGCTCTTTTTCTTCGGATGTGCCTGAAATTTGGAAAATACTTTCATCCCCGCCCGCCGCGCGGGTGAGATCATAGAAACGCCGTAGGGTATCACGCGCGGCTTCTTCGCCGATCTCACTCAAAATCCGCATCCAGCGCGCGCTGGACGCTTCTTCTTCGAAGAGCGAGTCCAGCCGTTTGCCTGCGAGGATCTCGGCCTCCCCTTCGCCCATGACGCGGAAGTTCGGATCAAGCCCGCTCTCAATCGGATTTTCTTTGAGGACCCTCGCGCAAAAGCTGTGGATCGTGCTGATATAGGCGGTTTCGAGATCACGGCGAAAATCATACAGATTTCTGTGATGGCATTCCTCCACAAGACGCGATTTCATCTCGCCAGCGGCTTTGTCAGTGAAAGTAATCGCGAGCATCCGACGCGTTGAGATACCCTGTTCGGTCACCGCGCGCAAAAAGCGCTCTACCAATACGCTTGTTTTCCCCGACCCCGCGCCGGCGGAAACCGAAAGCTCCTTATCAAAAATCTGAAATGCCAAGGATTGAGCCTTCGAAAAATTTTTTTGAGATAGCCCCATGCTCAGCGTTCCTCCTCCGCATAAGCAAGCCGCCAAGGCTCAAAACGGCATACCGGCGAAAAATGACAGAACGTGCAAGACTTCGATTTGACGGTGATATCGGCTTTTCTGACACGCGCGACAAGATTTTGGATCCGCTCTTCGGTGTCGGCCAGCAACGTTTCAAACGCTTCCTGCGTATAGGTCTTGTTTAGAGGATGCAGCCCAAGCATCTTCTTCGCGTCGTCACGATAAATCCCATGAGTCTTCCCTTGCTTCAGATACCGATGCTCGGCGCCCAACACGTCGTAGCCCAAAAGCCGCCGGGCTGCGAGAAGATAAATCGGAAGTTGAAGTTCAAGCCCCTCTTCCAATTTTCCATGCACGCTCGGGCGCCGGGAGAGTTTGTAATCTGTCACAACCGCCGATTTGCCGTCGGGCGAGACGTCCAGCCGGTCAATCTGGCCGCGGATGCGAACCATCCCGGTCGCCGACGAAATTTTAAGAAAACCAGGCTCTGATTTTTCGCCATAGCCGAAACGAAGCTCAAACGCCGATGCCACAAAGCCCCTTTTTTCAAAAAGCTCTTTTTCGGTCTCCGCGAAAAGCTCCAGCGCTTTTTTCATGACCGCAAGCTGCATGTTGAAACGGTATGGCCTGCCGCGTGAAAGCGGACTTTTTTCGGCGATCGGCCCGAAGAACGCCTTCAAGTCACTCGTCATGCGCGCCAGGTCCCCAACGTAACTTCCCGTTTTTCGGGCTTTAACGGTCAATGATTTGAAATAGGCTTCAAGCGTTTTGTGAAGAATGTCTCCCATCTGGCTCGCCTCGCGCCCTTCGGTGGGTTCTTCGAGCTCCAAAATCTCCGACGCAAAATACCTGAACGCGCACGCGGCCATGCGCTCAAG
>CAYJXB010000061.1:2770-6770 GCA_964374005.1 uncultured Planctomycetia bacterium | reverse complement strand
ATTATTGTAATCCGGATTACACAGAATTCAAAACAAGGATATCAGAGGATCAGGATATCAGGATGTAGGATATCGGGAGATCAGGGCATCCGGAATGTCTTTCTTCCTGATATCCCAATATCCTGATACCCTACCTCCTGATTCCCTAATTCCCTGATAACCTAATCGGTGTAATCTATTTGTAATCTGTGTAATCATTTTCATTCTTTCTCCGTGGAAACTTCTTCTTTTCTTTGGCCCTGATCTTTTCCGCCTGAGGCGGATCCGCCTTTGGCGGACAACGCCTCTTCCAGTGTCCGCCAAATCAAGGTTGCGCACTTAACACGGACCGGAAATTGTTTTACCCCTTCGAAAATTCTGAGCTTGCCGGCGGTCGCTCTCACCGTGTCCGAACCTGTGTTATCCGTCAAAAGACGGATAAAATTATCCTTCGCCGCTCCAGCCTCTTTGACGCTTTTGCCCTCAACGGCGGCCGTCATCATCGAAGCGCTTGACTTGGAAATCGCGCAGCCGTCGCCTTCAAACCCCACTTTCTTTATCATACCCCCTTCGTCAATGACGAGGTATAAAAAATAATCATCCCCGCAAAGCGGATTATGACCATGCGCGTAGGCGTTCGCGTCTTCCAATTTCTTAAAATTTCGCGGGCGACGATTGTGGTCGAGAATCACCTCTTGGTAGAGATCGTCCAGCTTCACGTGCTGAGACCTCATCGCCTCCGCTCCGTTTTTCCAATGAAATTGATCCGTCATTTGAACACCTTCAATACTTTTTCGAGGGCAGCAACCAGCAGGTCCACTTCGTTTTTGGTATTGTAAAAAGCAAATGACGCGCGCGCGGTGGCCGAGATCCCAAACCGTTTCATCAAGGGCTGCGCGCAATGATGCCCGGCCCGTATCGCGATGCCTTCCTGGTCCAAGACGGTGCCTATATCATGAGGATGCACTCCTTCCAACACAAAAGAGATCAGACTTGCCTTCTCGTCGGCCTGGCCAACGATCCTGAGACCCGAGATTCGCGACAACGCTTCAGTCGCGTATTCTAAAAGTTCATGCTCGTGCTCGGCAATCGCTTCAAACCCGATGCCTTGAATATAATCAATCGCGGCGCCAAGCCCTATGATCTCGGCAATCGCGGGTGTGCCCGCCTCAAATTTAGCGGGCGGCTTTGCAAAAGTCGTCTTTTCAAAAGTCACCTGCTCAATCATGTCGCCCCCGAATTGGTAGGGATCCATGTCCTCGAGGTGCTTCATCTTTCCGTAGAGCACGCCCACACCGGTCGGCCCGTAGATCTTATGGCCTGAAAAACAATAGAAATCACAATCGAGATCCTGTACGTCCACTTTCATGTGCGGCGCGCTTTGAGCGCCGTCCACCAGGACAACGGCTCCCGCGTGATGCGCGCGTTTCGTGATTTCCTGAATAGGGTTGATCGTGCCCAGCACATTGGAAATATGCGTGACCGCCACGAAGTACGTTCGCGCGTTCAAAAGTTTTTGGAATTCATCCATCAACAGCTCGCCCTTGTCATTGACCGGCGCGATGCGAAGTGTGAGATTCTTCTCTTTGGCGAGCTGCTGCCAGGGAACGATGTTCGAATGGTGCTCGATCGCCGAGATAATTATTTCATCCCCGGGTTTCAGGAATTTCCTCCCATAGCCCGTCGCGACAAGATTGATCGCCTCGGTCGCGCCCTTTGTGAAAATAATTTCGGCGGCCTTCGAGGCGTTTAAAAATTTCCGGCACTTCTCCCGGACCGCATCGCATTCGGCCGTCGCGTAATGGCTCAAAGTGTAAACTCCCCGGTGAATCGTTGAATACTCGTTTTTCAAGAACTGATCCATGCGTTCAATCACCGATAACGGTTTTTGTGTCGTCGCGGCGTTGTCGAGATACACCAGCGGATGCCCGTTCATCTGTGTCTCAAGCATCGGGAAATCCCGCCTGATTTTCTTAACCTCGAGCATCTTCGTCGCTAACATTTTTAAATCTTCCTTTCTGTCACCGCTTCCAACTCCTCGACTATCCAATTCCGCAAATGCGCTTTCAGCGGAGCCGGTTCCAGATCCTGTATCACCTCTTCGGCAAATCCGCTTGTCAGCACCAATCGCGCTAGTTCTTTCGACAATCCGCGGCTCCGGAGATAAAAGAGCTCGTCCTTCTCGAGCTGGCCTACCGTCGCGCCGTGGACGCAAGAAACGTCATCCGTATCAATCTTAAGCTGCGGCCTCGAATGGCTCTCCGCGGTGTCCGATAAAAGAAGCGTCTTGCTCAATTGATTCGAATCAGATTTTTGCGCGCCGCGGGAAACCCGGACCAAACTGTTGAATTCGGACTTCGCTTTGCCCGCTAAAACATTTTTATAAAACTGGCGGCTCGTGCAATTGGGGACCCGATGGTTGGCCTGGACATGATTGTAAACCTGCGACTCGTCGTTCAAGAGCGCCAGACCTTTCAATGACGCGAACCCTTTTTCACCGCCAAATTCGACAATCTCCTCATTGCGGGTGATCGCTCCGCCTTCGGTGAAAGCCAGCGTCTCAAGCGTGGAAAACTTGCCTAAATAAAAGCGGTTGGTCGCGATTTGATAGCTATTTTTACTTCCGCGCTCGATCTGGAAATAATCAAGGCACGCGCCTTCGCCGATATAAATTTCCGCTGCGGTATTATTGAAATACCTCGCGTCTGGAAGCCCGGCATAATGGACAATCACCCGGACACGCGAACATTCGCCCGTCACAATGAGAATCCTGGAATAAAAGAGGGACGAAGAATCGCTTTCTCCGGTTCCCAAAAGAATAACATTGATCGGGCTATCCACGACCACTTTGTCCGGAATATATAAAAAAAGCCCGTCTTTAAAGCTAAAGGTGTTGATCGAGGAAAATGGATTCGTCTCCGAGGAAGCGTCGCGCCCAAGATAACCCTTGATCAAATCTCCGTGAGAAACAAGGCTCGCGGCCTGGCGGCTACGAGGCCATCCTTTGCCTCGAGCGCCGTGCCACGAGAGAAGACTCGTGGCCAGATCCTGGAGAATCACGCCCGAAGGAAGATTTTTGACGGACGACAGATTTTTCGAATAAACGCCGTTCACGAACACAAGACGCTGCTCATTTTCAGACAAAAAGTATTTTTCGATCTTTCGGCTATCAGAAAATTCGGGCCCTTTATTTTCCGAATCAACAAAGGAGGCGCCCAGGATCGGCTCTAAGTTGATGTATTTCCAGCCCTCGAGCTCCCTCGTCGGAAATCCGAGTTTCTCAAAACGCTCATAGGCCTTCCGTCGGACGTCCTCCAGCCAGTCCGTATTTTCCGTCTTTTTTTTAAAATCAGCCCCGATTGCCATTGGCAGATACTCCGATTTCATCATACCCTTTTTTCTCAAGCTCCAGCGCCAGTTCTTTGCCGCCGCTTCTGATGACCCTACCGTCCACCAAGATATGGACAGTGTCCGGCGTGATGTAATCCAATAGCCGCTGGTAATGTGTGATCAATATGATGCCGTTATCCGGCCGCTTTAAAAGATTGACGCCCTTGGCCACTTCCCGGAGCGCGTCAATGTCGAGCCCCGAGTCCGTCTCATCGAGGATCGCGAGCGTCGGGTCAAGCACAGCCATCTGCAAGATCTCATTTCTCTTTTTTTCTCCGCCCGAGAAGCCATGATTCACGTTGCGCTTCAAAAAATCCTGCGGCATATCAATGACCTTCAGCCGTTCTTTCAATAGCTCGTCAAAATCCAAAGGATCGATCTCTTCTTCGCCCTGGAACTTACGCCTGGCGTTATAAGCCATCCTTAAGAAACTCGCGTTATTGACGCCGGGTATTTCCACGGGGTACTGGAACGCCATAAAAACACCCGCCAACGCCCTGTCCTCGGGCTCAAGATCCAAAAGATTCTTTCCCTGGAAAAGGACCTCGCCTTTTGTCACCTCGTAATGGGAATCTCCTGCCAGCACCTTCGCAAGCGTGCTTTTGCCCGAGCCGTTGGGGCCCATGATCGC
>CAYJXB010000061.1:0-2670 GCA_964374005.1 uncultured Planctomycetia bacterium | reverse complement strand
ATCCCTCTCTGGAGGAAATAAAAAAGCTGGTCGTCGCTGATCTTGGAAGTGGACGCCTCATGCTCGACGGTGCTCGTCGCGTTTTGGACGTCAATATAAGGAAAGGTGTTGGCGCTGCATTTGGAACCGATGAGAAGCGAATCGCATTGGGTAAAATTTCGCGAGCCCGCCGCGGATTTCTTGATCTCCACGCGGCCGCGGTAATTATTCACCGCGACACCGGCTGAAATCCCCTTGGAAATGATCGTGCTCTTCGTATTTTTCCCGATATGCACCATTTTCGAGCCGGTATCGGCCTGCTGGAAGTGATTCGTGAGCGCCACCGAATAAAACTCTCCGACCGAGTTGTCCCCCACCAACACACAGCCCGGGTATTTCCAGGTAATGGCGGAGCCGGTTTCGACTTGAGTCCAAGAGATCTTGGAATTCTTGCCAAGGCACTTGCCGCGCTTGGTCACAAAATTATAAATTCCACCCTTTCCCGTTTTAGGATCTCCGGCGAACCAGTTTTGCACCGTCGAATATTTGATCTCGGCGTTATCCAACGCCACAAGCTCCACGACCGCGGCGTGAAGCTGGTTGGTGTCAAACTTCGGGGCCGTGCAATTATGAACAGCAAAGCCCCTTACCAAATATGAATGCGGCTCATGCTTGGTTTCAAAATTGTACACAAAATCATCAAATAACTTCTTCTCAATTTTGCGAACCGGGACTAGAAAATATCCGTCTTTCAAAATCGCTCTTCTGCCTTTGGTGTTTTCCGCATAAAAAAGAGTGTATTTCCTTTTGTGAAAAATTCTGCGACCATTCTTCATAACTTCATCGTAAGGTTCGCATACATTGATGAATGCGAACCTTCGCTGCCTAGCCCACAACTCTTGAATTTGAAAAGCCAGTTGTTTTGAAACGGTTGTCGCACGAACCCGTTTCAAACGGCCCTCATACGAAACGCTGCCGTCTCCTTTATAATACGTTTTCAAAAACAATTTTTGACGAGAGGGTGGTAAATCCATTATTGTTTTACTCAATCTTTTTTGGTCTGCGTATTTTCCTCCATGTTTTACAAACTCTTCAACCCACTTTTTCGAATAAACTACCAGATAAACTCCGTTTCTCTTGCGATCATAAGTAATAGAAGGCTTCTTACCCGTAACCTTTTTAATTAGGTTAGTTACCTCACGAATATTGGCCGTTTCGTGCAAACCCAGAGAGAATTCAAGCGCATCATATCCATTAAATTTTGTGGCGCAGCCCTCGGAAACGTAATAGCCCAAGAGTGATAAAAACGCATTTGAAATAGTCTTGTTATCTCGCTCAACCTTAGGAATTGGGAAAACAAGGAGATCGCCCTCGGTTAGATCTTGCGCCTTCACATATTCGGGACAAGCCGCTTCAAGTTTTTTTGAATGGATATCCGACCAACGATTCTGACCACGAAGAGAAGAGCGAACTCGATCGCGCTTTATCGCACAAACAGGATGTTCGGACGTCACAGCAAATTGGTTCCCCGGGCTTCTTGGTACAATGGTAATCAACTCTCCCTTATAGCGTCGCTTCATAATCTTAGAGACTCGAGCTTCTTCTCCATAACCGTTTAAAACCGTATCACCCAACGCCACGTCCGCAATAGGCTTAAATGAATCTCCTGTGCTTATCTCTTCCCACCTGGGAAGACATCCTTCCAAATAACTGACATAGGCTCCGTCCTCCGCTATGATCAGCGTCCGTTCAAACTGACCTGACTCCTCGGTATTGATGCGGAAATAAGTTGAAAGTTCCATCGGACAGCGCGTATTTTTAGGAATATAGACAAAAGACCCGTCGGAGAAAACCGCCGAGTTGAGCGCCGCATAAAAATTGTCCGTGTAAGGAACGATGGACCCCACATATTTTTTGACAAGATCCGGGTATTTCTCAAGCGCCTCGGACATCGGGCAGAAGATGACGCCCGCTTCTAAAAGCTTCGCCTTATAGCTTGTCGCGACCGACACGCTGTCGAAAATGGCGTCCACCGCGACGCCCGCGAGTTTCTTTTGTTCCATCAGGGAAATCCCGAGCTTCTCGAAGGTCTTCCGAAGTTCCGGATCCACCTCGTCCAAACTTTGCAACTTTTCCTTCGATGGTTTGGGCGCAGAATAGTAACTGATGTCCTGGTAGTCAATCGGCGCGTGGTGCACATTGGCCCACGTTGGCTCTTTCATTTTCTGCCAATGCCTAAAGGCCTTTAAGCGGAACTCGAGCATGAATGCAGGCTCGTTCTTGCGGCTCGAAATGAGACGGACTGTCTCCTCCGTTAACCCTTTTGGGATAGTATCCATCGGGATATCGGTTTTGAAACCGTACTGATATTCTTTACTAGTGAATTCTTCGATCGTTTTCGGGCTCATGGATTTCTCCTCAGCGGGCCGCCCCTATCAGCATGGCCTGCACATCGGCCTGCGGCTTCGCAAGTTGTTCTAAGGTAATCGAATCATAAAAATGGTCGAGCAGATCTTTTGTCTTTCTCCAAATGGGCTTGGCGCCGCACATGCAAATATGGTTGCAGACGATGTCCTCCCGCACCTCCGGCGCGCAAAAAACCTCGAAAGTCGTCCCTTCAATCGCCTCGATGATCTGCTTCAGCGTAATTTCGGAGGGTTTTCTCGCCAACACATAACCGCCGTGATTGCC